>NZ_CP014223.1:2760208-3120417 GCF_001561955.1 Anaerotignum propionicum DSM 1682 | reverse complement strand
AGTTATTCACAGCGAATGCTTTGTACTTGCCCACAAAATAAACAGTATGCAAAATATAGAAAAACACGGGACATCCTGACTTAAATAATTGCATATTTTATAAAAGGAATGTTTTTTCAAGAGGTTTTTCACATAAAATCGAGGTTATACACAGGGTTATCAACAGTTTGTGGATAACTTTGATTTTGGTACTGTAAAAGAATTGTGAATTTTGTGGATCATCAATGAAACAATACTTTGCCCATAGTATAACAAAAGTTATCCACAACCGCAATCAAAAATTATGGTTATCCCCAAGGAAACGAAAAAAAATGAATGGAAAAATCTGTCGTTTGCAATCATGTATGATGAAAAAAACATATATTATAAAAGATTTTAAAGGTATGCCACGAAAAAAGAATGAATTTCGTTGAAAATAATTTTAAAATTTCTTGATTTTAATTGTACAACCTATAAAATTAAAAGGAAATAGGGGTGATAGCTTCATGAACCAAGCTATGCCTATGGTTTTTTTGTATCATATAACAGTGTTTTAGAGCTTGGAAATGGTTTTAGTTTTGTTATTTTTAAAAGTTCTACTATATATAGTGAAACCTAAATAAAAAAATCTATATATTTGTCCAACCTGAATTTTTTTCAGCATATTGTAAACTTTTACCCCAAAATCCCAGCATTTAAAGGCTTTTCAGGTAAATATTTTTCTTGACGTACCTATCCTTTTTTACTATAATAGTAACAGTGCTCGTAAATAGGGCAGTGAATCCCTGCAATAAAGGAGGTGCGTATAACTATGAAAATGACATTTCAACCCAAAAAGAGACAGAGAAGCAGAGAACATGGCTTCAGAAAAAGAATGTTGACAGCCAACGGTAGAAAAGTGCTTGCAGCAAGAAGAAAAAAAGGTAGAAAAGTATTATCCGCATAATCCTCATACCAAAAAGTATATTAGGCCGCTGAAAGTGGCCTTTTGTTCATATGAGGAATAACTTGGCGGTACCGAATGAAAGAAGGATTATTATGAATTTTACAGAATCTTTGAAAAAAAATTTTCAATTTCGGTATGTATATAATAGAGGCAGATCCATTGCCAACCGCCACTTGGTTATGTATGTAGTAAAAAATGGGGCACAAGGGAACAAATTAGGTATTTCTGTCAGTAAAAAGGTAGGAAAAAGCGTTGTACGTTCCCATGTGACTCGTCTGATTCGGGAAAGTTATCGTAATATGGAAGAAGAAATTCGTCCCGGTTACGATATTGTTGTAATTGCCCGGGTAATTTGTAAGGATGCCACCTATCATGAGGTGAATGCCTCCTTGCGGCATTTATTGAAAAAACATCAATTACTTCTTTCTTATCAAGAAAATCATCAGGAAAAAAATTGCGAGAAAGAAATTGAAAATGAAGAGAGATGAGAGAAATGGTTAAAAAGTTTTTTTTACTGTTAATCCGATTTTATCAGGTGGGAATTTCTCCTTTGATTGGACCTCATTGCAGATTTACCCCCACCTGCTCTCAGTATGCATTTATCGCGATATCTCGTTATGGTATCTTTAAGGGCACATATCTTGCCGTCAGAAGAATTCTGAAGTGCCATCCCTTCCATGAAGGCGGCTATGACCCCGTTCCCTAAAAAAATTCTATTGTTTGTTGTCTTGTCCTGCGGGGCAAAAAATTCTATCTGTTTGTTAAGGAGGCATAAAGCGTGTTTGGAAGTGAACTATTATCAGGTGTCGTTTTGACGACGTTTACGTCTGTAAAGATGCCCGGAAGCATATTGGGTCCTATTGCCAAAATTTTGGGACAAGTTTACAATATGCTCTTTAATGGGCTCTATGGTATGACGGAAGCAGGCGTATTAGGCTTTGCAATTATTTTATTTACCTTGATCGTGAAAGCAATTCTATTTCCTTTGATGGTGAAACAGCAGAAATCTTCTTTTAAGATGCAAATGCTTCAGCCTGAATTGGAAAAGATTCGAAATAAATATAAAGGCAAGACAGATCAGATGTCTCAGCAGAAAATGGCTATGGAGATGCAGGATTTTCAAAAGAAGAACGGTATCAGCCTCATGGGCGGATGCTTACCTTTGTTGGTTCAGCTTCCTATTTTGTATGCATTGTTTTATTTGTTCCAAAATGCATATGTTTATGTTGATGTCATTGGCCAAAATTATACTGACATTGCAAACGCAATTTTGCAAATTCCAAAGGACTTGAGAATGGACGTGTTTGCTCCCTATGCCCAGGCCTTTGTTGATCACAACAAAAATGTAGAAATTATTAAAACAAGCGGTTTTGATTTAAGCCGACTGAATGATGTTGTTATGCTGGTAAATTATTTGGGCGCAGATGCTTGGACAAATATTTTAAATCAGCTTGGCTCCAATGGTGACACATTGATTGGACTTTTGGCAACCAAAAATAATATTGAGACATTTTTGTTTATCCCCCTCGTAAGTGCAGCGGGATTAAAATGGCCTGGTGTGTTAATTCCTGCTTTTGCTGCAATCACTACTTATGCACAATCAAAAATTATGATGGTAATGACGCCATCAGCTAATAATGATCCCAATAATCCTGCAATGGCTATGACAAAGACGATGACTTATGTGATGCCGTTTATGATGGGCTTTTTCTGTATTTCTATGCCCGCAGGTCTTGGACTTTACTGGACAATCAGTAACTTAATTGGAATTATTCAGCAGGTAGTATTGCAGAAATATTATAAGAAGAAATTCGCGGGGGAGGCTGAGCAGAATGGATGAAATTAGAAAAAGCGGTAAGAGCATTGAAGAAGCGGTTGCTGCTGCCTTAACGGAACTTGGGGCATCTAAGGAAGAGGTATCCATCACTGTTATTGACGAAGGTTCAAAAGGTTTTTTGGGCGTATTTGGCGGAAAAGAAGCAATTGTTTTGGTTCGAAAGAATTTTAATCCCGAACGTGCCGCAGAAAATTTTTTAAGAGAAGTGTTTTTATCCATGGGGCTGATTGTAAAAATTGAAACGCAAATGAAGGATAAACATCTTTTGATTAATTTAACCGGCGGAGACATGGGGATTCTGATTGGCAAAAGAGGGCAAACCTTGGATGCATTGCAATATTTGGTGAATCTGGTTGTAAACAAAAGCAGCAGTGCTTATATCAGTGTAATGCTTGATACAGAAAATTATCGCCAAAGAAGGAAGGAAACCTTGGAAACTCTTGCTTTTAACCTGGCGAAGAAAGTAAAGCATACAAAGAAAAACGTAGTGCTTGAGCCGATGAATCCTTATGAAAGAAGAATTATCCACTCTGCATTGCAAAATGATCGTTATGTAACAACATTCAGCGAAGGGGAAGAGCCTTATCGTAATGTTGTAATTACTTTAAAATAAAAAGCAGTTCAAAACCCGTTGCAGGAGGCTCTTGTTACGGGTTTTTCCTGTATTAAAGGTTAAGAAAGACCGTGGGTTTCACCCACACCCACTTGCTTTTTGAAAAAAGCAAGACCAGAAACTTTAAATTGAACCCCCATTTTCATGGGGGTTAGGAGAATAGATATTAATTTTGTTATGAATCACCTGCGAAATTTAGGTCAAGCCTTTTTAAAGGCTTGCAGGGTTCGGGACAGCGTCCCGAGACCTTGACCTTGACTTGACCTTGATCTTGACCTTAGCACTTATAGAAAAAGGAGGGATACTGTGAATAGATTCAATCATTTAGATGATATTATAGCAGCGATTTCTACCCCTTTAGGTATGGGGGGGATTGGCATTGTCAGAATAAGTGGACGGGGATGTATTGAGCTGGCGGATCGCTTATTTCAGGGAAAAAAATCCCTTTTGGAAAAGAAAAGTCATACTTTATCCTATGGAAAAATTATAAGCCACGGTGAAATCATTGATGAAGCTTTGGTTTCTGTAATGAAAGCCCCTCAGACCTATACAAAAGAGGATATTGTGGAAATCAATTGTCATGGTGGTGCGTTGGTGACCCGAAGAATCCTAGAGGCTATCTTAAACGAGGGCGCAAGATTGGCGGAGCCTGGGGAATTCACCAAAAGAGCCTTTTTAAATGGTCGTATGGATCTGACTCAGGCAGAGGCAGTCATTGATATTATTCATTCTCAAACAGACTTATCCCGTCAGGCAGCTGTGAATCAGTTAGAAGGTAGGTTGAAAAGAGAAGTTCGTTCCTTGAGAGATGAAATCTTGAATATGATTGCCAAGATAGAGGCAGTGATCGACTATCCTGAGCATGATGTGGAAGAGGAAACCTACGGGAATATGGAGCAGGGAACCCTAAAAATATTAGAGCATATGGAAAAACTATTGGAAAATGCCGATCGGGGAAAAATTATTCGTGATGGTTTGGAAACAGTAATTGTAGGTAAGCCAAACGTAGGTAAATCCTCACTTTTAAATTGGCTTTTGGAGGAAGAACGGGCGATCGTAACGGATATTCCTGGTACCACCAGAGATACTGTTGAAGAATATATCAATATTGATGGTATTCCCATGAAGATTGTAGATACTGCAGGTATCCGTGAAACAGGGGATTTGGTAGAAAAAATGGGCGTGGAAAAATCAAAAGCTTATGCGGAAAAAGCCGATTTAATATTGATGATGCTGGATAGCTCCAGACACTTAGAAACGGAAGATAAAGAAATTCTTTCTTTTATACAAGGAAAAAAGACCCTTGTTTTGTTGAACAAAACGGATTTAGAAAGAAAGCTGTCTATGGACGAGCTGGAACAATATATCCCTAAGGAACAATTGATTTCTGTTTCCATTAAAGAAAATCTAGGCTTTAATGAGTTAATTCATGGCTTAAAGGAATTGTTTTTCAGCGGAGAAAGTGTGAAAGCCGAGGATGCCCTATTGGGAAATACTCGTCACAAAAATGCACTATTCCAAGGAAAAGAGGCCATGGAGCGTTGTCTGGAAACCATTCGTACCCGTATGCCTGAGGATTTTATTTCTATGGATTTACAGGATGCCAACCGCTTTTTAGGTGAAATCACTGGTGATGTTGCAGATGAAGAGATCATTGACCGCATATTTACAAAATTCTGTTTGGGGAAATAAAATTATTTTTTACAAATTATGTTGAAAGTGGGAGAAATTTTCCCAATAGATTATGCCCAAAGCATTGCTTATTGAACAAACTTGCCCTAAAATATTAGGTTAAGAGTGATAAATGATAACGAGGGAAATTTCCCTTTGGGATATGAAGGAGTTATAAAATGAAATATGAAGCGGGAACCATTGATATTGCTGTAATTGGTGGTGGTCATGCGGGGTGTGAGGCGGCGTTGGCGTCGGCAAGAATGGGCATGAAAACCATTTTATTTGCCATCAGCTTAGACAGTATTGCCATGATGCCCTGTAATCCCTCCATTGGGGGCAGTTCTAAAGGGCATTTGGTAAGAGAGATTGATGCTTTAGGCGGCGAAATGGGAAAAGTAATTGATAAAACCTATATTCAGACAAAAATGCTGAATACAGGAAAGGGGCCTGCGGTTTATTCCCTGCGTGCCCAGGCGGATAAGGTAAAGTATCAAGCCGAAATGAAGCATACCTTGGAAAAAACACCGAATCTTCGGGTTTATCAAGGGGAAATTGCAGAAATTTTAATGGAAGACGATAAAGTTTCTGGTGTTATCACTGCGGCGGGGGCTATTTTCCGTTGCAAAGCCGTTGTTTTATGTATGGGTACTTATATGCAGGGGCGTTGTTTACATGGAGATGTGATTATTCCCAGTGGTCCCAATAATTTGATGCCCGCAACCCAGTTAAGTCAAAATCTTAAAGATATGGGCATTCGTTTATATCGCTTTAAAACGGGAACCCCTGCAAGAATGCTGAGAGGTTCTTTGGATTTTGATAAGATGCAGCCTCAATATGGAGATGAAAAAATTACACCCTTTTCTTTTGAAAATACCGCAGAAGATATCAAAAGAGAACAAGCGTTATGCTGGTTGACCTACACCAATGAGAATACCCATCAGATTATTCGGGACAATCTCCATCGTTCTCCATTATTCGGTGGTGTGATTGAGGGCACAGGCCCCAGATATTGCCCCTCTATTGAAGATAAAGTAGTACGATTCGCAGATAAAGAGCGCCATCAGATTTTTATTGAGCCTGAAGGGGAAACCACAGAGGAAATGTATATTCAAGGAATGTCTTCCTCTTTGCCTGAAGATGTGCAAATTGCTATGTATCGTACGATTCCTGGATTGGAGCGTTGCGAGATTACTCGTTTTGCTTATGCCATTGAATATGATTGCATCGATGCAACCCAGTTAAAGCTTTCTCTGGAATTTAAGGAGTATAAGGGGTTGTTTAGCGCAGGGCAGTTTAACGGAAGTTCCGGTTATGAGGAAGCGGCGGCACAGGGGTTAATCGGCGGCATCAATGCGGCTAGATATATTCAGGAAAAGGAGCCTGTGATTTTACAGCGCTCCGATGGCTATATTGGTGTTTTGATTGATGATTTAATCAGCAAGGGCAGTAAAGAACCCTACCGCATGATGACAAGCCGTGCAGAGTTCCGTTTGTTGCTGAGGCAGGACAATGCGGATCAAAGGCTTATGCCCATTGGCCACGAAATTGGTTTGATTTCTCAGGAACGTTACCTTGCATTACAGGAAAAAGAGCGTCTGGTTGCTTTGGAAATAGAGAGGGTAAAGGGTCTCACCATTGCTCCTCATGCTAAAACCTTAGAAATATTGGATCAATATGAGAGTACACCCATTAAATCAGGAGTGAAATTATCGGATTTGATTAAAAGACCCGAACTGGATTATGAAAAGCTTGCGCCCATCGATGAAGCAAGACCTGAGCTTCCCACTGATGTGCGGGAGCAAGTAAATATACAAATTAAGTATGAGGGATATATTGGACAGCAATTGAAGCAAGTAGAGCAGTTTAAGAAGCTGGAAAACCGTAAGCTTCCGGAAAATATGAATTATCAGAATATTCAAGGGTTACGCATTGAAGCAAAGCAAAAGTTGGATGCAATTCGACCTACTTCTTTAGGACATGCATCACGAATTACCGGAGTATCGCCTGCGGACATTTCCGTATTATTGATTTATTTGGAACAGCAAAAGAGAAGTTCCAGAGATTAAGGACGAGAAACAAAGATTTCAGGTTGTTGTTCTCAACCCTACAACCCCACAAAATGGGATTGCAATAAAAGAGTTTGGTTTTTTAAGTTGGTTTTCATAACTTTTCTATTGCAAAGCCAACTTCATTGTCTGCCCCACCTTAGGCAGTGTGAGAACAAAGCCCAAGGTCTTTACCGAATCTTGCTTGTGCTTTATATATTTAGAAAGGAGGGGGTTGAATGAAGGTATTTTTGCCTTGGGAAGGGACACAAAAGGAAAGTCCCCAAAAAGATAGAAGGTTGTTTTTACCCAAAAGAAAATTCCCCTTGGAGGACTTATGTTTTAATACAGTGAGTGGACCGTTTTTCTCGTTGCCAAACCCCAGTGGAACCTTGCGTTCCTTCTTGCTGGCTTTGGAAAAAGATAGTCAGGATGAGGCATTGGGCTATCTTTCAGCATCAGCGGCTGCCATTGCGGATTTTGATGGTATCAAAAAGTTTTTCGAGGAACGTAAAAACCTGCATTTTTTCTCCGATGATATTTGGAACGAAATTAGAACTGTAGCCCTCACCTGTAAAAATGATGAGGGAATTACCGAGGTGATTTCTGTGCAAATGGTGGCGGAGCCTAATCACTTTGGTAAATGGAAGATAAATTATATAGAGAAGGAGTAGTGCATGGAAAATAAAATGCTGTTACAATCCTGCTGTGAGCAGATGCATGTTCAGCTCTCTGAACAGATGGCGGAACAGTTTATGACTTATATGTCTCTGCTTTTAGAGTGGAACGAAAAAATGAATTTAACGGCAATCACAGAGGAACGTGAGGTTATCTTAAAGCATTTTGCCGATTGCCTGAGCCTTGTGCCTTATTTAAAAATAACAGAATCCACGAAGATAATCGATGTGGGCACGGGAGCTGGTTTTCCCGGACTGCCGGTGAAAATCGCTTGTCCCTCAGTTTCCATGACCCTTTTGGATTCTTTGCAAAAGAGAATTGGTTTTTTGGAAGAGGCCATTCAGTCTATGGGCTTGAGGGAGGTTGCCTGTGTCCATTCTCGTGCAGAGGATGGTGGGCAAAATCCTTTGTATCGGGAACAGTTTGATTATTGTGTCTCTCGTGCAGTGGCGAATTTGGCGGTATTGGCTGAATATTGTCTGCCCTTTGTAAAAGTAGGGGGAACTTTGGCGGCGCTAAAAGGCCCTGATGCTTTAGATGAAATCAAAGAGGCAAAGGGTGCCTTGGAAAAGCTTGGTGGAAAGGTGACAGAGGTCATTGATGTTACAATTCCTTTTACGGTGTTATCCCATAAATTGATTTTCATTGAAAAGGTTGCACCAACACCAACAGCTTACCCAAGAAAAGCAGGGAAGATTTCGAAAAATCCATTAAAATAGAAAGAGGACAGCACATCATAGAGATTGCTGTCTTTTTTATTGCGTAAATAAGTTCAAAAATAGACAGGAAAAAGGTTATTCATCATAACCGGGGAAATAAAAAGTCAGGCATTTATTTTGAGTGATTAAAGGAAAAGAGAACTGAGAATGGTAGAAATAATTCCCTAGAAAATAAATCAGTTTAATATCGAAATACCAATATATAGTATTTGTGTGTCAAAAAAAGCAGTATATGTAGTGTAAAATTTGGAATAAAATGACGAGAAAATGGTATAGAATTGAAACTTTTTCACAACCTCTGTCAATATCTCTAACCCTTCGAGCTTTTTGTGTCTTATGCCGAGTCATTTTGTCGAGGTCGCAGAGTTTTTGTTATACTCTTTTTCTTTCAAAACGTGCTTCCTATGTTAAAATAAAGAAAGAAAAAAAAGAAAAATGCCGTAGATTTGTAATGTTATCTCGGTTTCCATAGAATATAAAAGGCGGAAATACATATGGAGGTTTTGAAATTTCCCGAAATGCGTTTAAAAAAGGAGAAGGCTGTATATCAGCTGCCAATTGAAAAAATTCGCCCCAATCCATATCAGCCAAGAAAGTATTTTAATCTTGGTGCATTGGAAGAACTGGCGGAATCCATTACCGCATATGGAATTCTGCAGCCCATTACTGTTCGAAAAATGAGTGGAGGATTTTATGAATTGGTGGCGGGAGAGCGTCGTCTTCGGGCGGCTGAAATGGCCGGATTGAAAACCGTTCCTGCTTTGTTTGTTCAGGTAACTGATAGTGATAGCGCCGTGTTGGCGTTTATTGAAAATATTCAACGGCAAAACTTAAGCTTCTTGGAAGAGGCTGAAGGCTACCGCAACATGATGGAAGACTATGGATTGACCCAAGAGGAGCTGGCTACGAAGCTTTCCAAAAGTCAATCTGCCATCGCTAATAAGCTGCGTGTTTTAAAATTAGAAGACAGTGTGAAAAAAGAACTGTTAGAGCATCAATTTACAGAACGACATGCAAGAGCATTGCTTCGCCTGCCTGATGAAGAAAGCCGTTTATTGGTAATGGCTCATATGATTCGGGAAGAGATGAACGTAAAGCGCACAGAGGAATTTGTGGAGCATACGTTGGAGGAAATGCGCAGTAAGCATTCAGAAAAGGGGGAAAGACGAGAAAAACGTTATGTAACAGATTTTCGTTTGTTTACCAATACCATTAAGCAATCCTTGGAGGTAATCCGCCGCAGTGGTATGGATGTTGTATACGAAGATAACCAAAACGAGGAGGAATGTGAAATCATCATTCGTATTCGTAAGGGTGCAGTGGTATCGGCATGAACTGGACAAGATAAGTAGGGGAAGCTATTTATTTTCAGTAGGGGTTGCTGAAAAAATAATACTTATCTAAGAAGTTTGGATTTGAATGGGGTATGAAAAGGGTTTGGATTGACAGGAAGTTTTATGATTTCCGTAAATCCAAACCTTTTTCGTGTTCAAAATTTGGGAGATATAATATTTTAAGAGAAAAGCTATGATATGAATGTTTTCTAAAGGATTAGCATGCTTGTTTTGAAGGTGACCAAAGTGCGGCAGATTACCACAGTCAGGTTTGGCTTCCTATTATGAAAAAGTAATCATAAATGAAAAACCTGAAAGGATGGGAAATCGATCCCAATACTTTCAGGTTTTCGTTTTTTAGAATAGAAAAAAACAAATTATCTAAAATATAACTTTTTTAAAAAGCATTTTAATTGCAGTTATTATCATGGCATTTTTGAAAAATAGAAATCATTACATACGTAATGCAATTATATCTTTACTAAGGAATCATTTTCATTGGGTATTTCTAATATTTTATTCAAAATCATAAAGGTTGTGGAGGCTGTAGCTGCAAGAATATTTCCTCGTTTCAGCTGTGCCTCTCCTGTCATAGCAACAACATTTTTCCCTTGGGAAATGATGCGGGCGTGATACTCTACGGTATCGCTGGGTAAAACAGGCTGTATAAAAGTAGTAGATAGATTTACGGTGCAAACCATATTTGGTTGTGAAAAATAATGGCATAATAGGCCAAAGGTTATGTCAAACCCGCTTACAATCATACCTCCATGGAGTCCGCCTTCGGGGTTTAATTCCCAATCCATTACTTTAAATGCCAGGGTCAGCTCTTTTTTCTCAAAGCTGCACTCTTTAAAAGTGGGATTTAAAAGGGGCAAAACACCCTTTTTTTTCAAAAAAGAATCAGGAGCGCTTATTTGTGAAAACCAAGCTTCCATATTTTTTTGACTCAAATTTTCGCTGATTATCATATGTAGCACATCCTTTCTAAATGAGTGGGTTATTTTGTGTTTCTCTGAGGGCTTTAAAAACCGAGGTGGCGCTGGCCGTAATAGCAGAGTCTTTTTTTGACCAAGCTTCCCCTGTTATGTTACACAAGGAGCGTCCCTGAAAGTCCATTTTTGCCTTGATATAATAGGTATCTCCCAAGAACATAGGTTTATGATAAGTGGTATTTAAGCTTACAGTGATTACCACTTGGGGTTTTGTGAAGTAATGACAAAGAAGCCCCAGAGCTGTATCAAAGGCAGTGGCGATGATGCCCCCATAAATGGAATTTTGAGGGTTTAGTTCCCATTCCAAAACATCAAAGGAGAGGGTAACACTTTTTTCCTCAAGACTGCAGCTTACAAATTTCGGTTCTATTTTTGGTACGACCCCATGGCTTAAAAGCCTGGAGCCGGGGCTGGTCACTTGGCGAAACCAAGCCTCCATGGCTTCTTGGGTGTACGTTGGTAAAGCAGTTGTATTCATTGTTGTATTCCCCTTTATTTCAAATATTCTTTTACGATCTGTAAGAAGTTTTGGCTATTTTCCAAATGAGGGAAATTACCCACTTCTTCAAAAATTACATATTCCCCGTCAGGACGTGCATTTTCAGCCCATTCCATGGTTGAAATGGGGTTCGTTTTATTTTCTTCACCCCAGAAAATCCAAAATGGTACAGAAAGGGCAGAGAAAGCCGCCTTTGTATCTGCACGCCAGAAACCGGTTTTCAGAGTGGCAAAGGTTATCTGCCTGTTTTTACTTCCTCTTGCCGAAGTATGAAACGTTTGCACCAATTCATCTGAGATTTTTTCTTTTGCAAAAAAAGCTGTTTCTAAGCTTCCTTTTATTTTACTCTTCGTAGTCTCCATAAGAAATTGCTGTGTGCCTGAAACAGGCAATAGCAAACTATGAAGGGGTTTTAAGTCCTCATTTGTGGCAAAGCCACGCCCAAAGCCTTCAGGAGAAATCAGCATCATTCCCTTTATTTTTTCAGGATAAAGCATAGAGGTAACCAATGCCAAATCACCGCCGCCATTGGAGGCCAGAATACAGGCAGGACGACGGATAATCTGTTCCATAAATTCATGGATGATATGGGCGTACTGATAAGCTGTCCAAGGTTTATCCGGCAAAAAGGAATTGCCAAAGCCGGGCAAATCTAAGGCGTAAACATGATATTGCTCCGATAGAGAAGAAATCACCATATCCCACTCCCTACGGCTTGTCCCCAGCATCATACTGTGAATGAGGAGCAAAGGGCGGCCGTGTCCCGAGGAGGAATAAGCAATATCCCCAAGGGATGAGGCATATATTTCAAAAAGGGCATCATCTGCTCTTTTTTGTGCTTGCCAAAAACAGGCTTTTTGCCAAAAAATGAGTCCGCCGAAAAGACCCGCTGATGCGGCGGAGATGGAAAGTGCTGTTTCTTTAATTTTTTTGTTCATATCAGACCCTCCTTTTCTATTATTATGAACGGAAAAACGTCATTTGAAAAGAGGAATTTTCATAGTATGTAATAAGTTTTTGAAGGAGGATCAAAATTATGCAAGCTTTTCTAACTTTGGCAGGACAATTTTTCATAATTTTATGTATTCAGTCCATACTAGAAGTGATGGCGTATTCCAGAAGGCAGAATCATTTGTTAAAGCCTATTTCTCTGGGATGTTATATTGCCTCTCTTGTATTGGTGCTCCATTTTATGCAGCAATATATTGGGGATATTATGCGGGCAATTAATTTTATATATTAGTATAAAAGGCGGGGAGCGCACTTTTTGGCGAAAGAAGAAGAAAAAGCTTGACGAAACAAAATTCCTATGATATTATATTATTCGTACTCGATTTAAGGGTATTTTGCCGATGTGGCTCAATTGGCAGAGCAGCTGACTTGTAATCAGCAGGTTATCGGTTCGAGTCCGATCATCGGCTTAAACATATGGGTGGATTCCCGAGCGGCCAAAGGGGGCAGACTGTAAATCTGTTGCGATAGCTTCGAAGGTTCGAATCCTTCTCCGCCCATAGTAACTCAATTTCATAATTTTTTATTGCCGCGGAGTGGAGCAGTCCGGTAGCTCGTCGGGCTCATAACCCGAAGGTCGTCAGTTCAAATCTGGCCTCCGCAATTAAAAATCCCCAGAAACTTTGTTTCTGGGGATTTATTTTTTTGTCCGCCTTTGTTAAAAAACGATAGAAAGTTAAAAAGTATATTTTCTAGTACTTAAAAACAAGCCTACGAGTCCACTAGCAAAAGTAACAGGGATTAAAAGGGTTAATAAAAGGAAAATTCAAGTCAATCAAAAAACAAAGTAAATGAAGATTATCATACAAAGATATATGAAATTGTTGAAATACTATCACCATAAACAAGATTGCCCTAGAAACCTTGATTTCTAGGGATTTTTTTATTACTCTATATAAGACTTTTTGATTGCTCAAAAAACAATTTTTAATCATTTCATACTCCTTAATGAAATTTATGTAAATTATTTTTCAAATTTAAAGTAGATTTTAGGTTATAACACTAAACTTGGTCTTGAAAAAAGAGTTTCACCTGCAAAAAACAGCAGGTAAGGAGGCGAAGTTTATGGGAACACCCACAACGTTTGAACGAAAGGAAGTCAAATACCTGATTTCCTATGGACAAAGAGCAAAACTTCAGGACTTGATGGATACTTATATGTCCCCTGATAGTTTTGGCAAATCTACCATTATGAATATCTATTATGATACAGATAATAAACAGCTGATACGTCATTCTATGGAAAAGCCCGTTTATAAGGAAAAGCTGAGAGTGCGCAGTTATGGTACTGCCAATCCCGAATCTACGGTTTTTGTGGAACTAAAGAAGAAATACAAAGGGATTGTATATAAAAGGCGGGTTTCAATGAGCCAAGAGGATGCAAAGCTTTGGCTGGAGAAGAATACATCGCCCCAGAAAAATACCCAGATTACCCGAGAGATTGATTACTTTACCCAATCTCATTCGCTAAATCCTGCAGTACTATTGTCCTATAATAGGGAAGCGTTTTTTGGAAAAGAGGATTCGGAATTTCGTATGACCTTTGATGATAACATTCTTTGGAGGGATTATGATATTTGCCTTTGTAAAGGGGCATATGGTGAAGAGCTATTGCCCAAAGGAATGCAGCTTTTGGAGGTGAAGGCTGCTATGGGAATGCCTTTATGGCTTTCCAAATTTTTCAGTGAAAACATTATTTTTAAAACCAGTTACTCTAAATACGGAAATGCATACACTGCAATGATCCAAAAAGAGCTGGTAGAAAGGGGCAGATACAGTGCTTGATTTTATGACAGAAAATATTTTAGCTTCATCCACCACAACAGGGATCACATTATCAGCGTTCTTGCTTTGTGTTGCTACAGGTTTGGGGATTGGGTTTTTGCTGGTGTTAACCTACAGAAGAAAGAGCAAAAGCTCCCCGGGATTTTTGGTGACTCTGGCTCTGCTCCCCGCAGTTGTTGCGATGATTATTCTCATGGTAAACGGAAATTTAGGTGCGGGTGTTGCCGTTGCAGGAACCTTTAGCTTAGTTCGATTCCGCTCCGTTCCCGGAACCGCCAAGGAAATTTGTGCAATTTTTATTGCCATGGCAGCTGGGCTTGCTGTGGGTATGGGTTATTTGATCGTGGCAGTTTTATTTACCCTAATTTTAGCCTTGGCGGAAATGTTCTACAACACGAAAAAAATGCAAGAATTTTGTGGTGCAACCCAAGAACGTCAGCTTCGCATCACCATTCCTGAGGATTTGGACTACACAGAAATTTTTGATGATATTTTTCAAAAATATCTGAAAAGCTTTGAGCTGGCAGAGGTTAAAACCACAAATATGGGAAGTTTATTCCGTTTGACCTATCAAGTAGTGGTAAAAGAGGGTGTGGCTGAGAAAAAAATGATGGATGCCATTCGTGTCCGCAATGGCAATTTGGAAATCAGTTTTTCCAGACCATTAAACCATAATGAATTATAAGGAGGATGTTATTTTATGAAGCAAAGAAAAAGAACGGTCCTTGCCGCTATAACAGTTGCTTGTTTATTATGCAGCTGTAGTCAGACGGCAAATGGTGCAACCACAGAGACTACCGTAGCAACAACGGATGCCACAACACTTGTCACAGCTTTAGACCCTGAGACATTATTCAGTACCAGGGATAAAACAGGAGATTATGATGAAAGTCAGGCTATTTCCATAACCCTGAGTGATACCAAAGCCACAAGTTCAGACAACAGTAAGGTAAGCATAAGTGCTTCCACCGTGACCATTCAAGATGAAGGTGTATATATCTTGAGCGGGAAGCTGACAAATGGTCAGATTATTGTGGATGCTGAAGAAAGTGATAAGGTTCAGTTAGTACTCAATGGTGTAACAATAAACAATAACACAAGTGCGGCCATTTATGTGCGTCAAAGTGACAAAGTTTTTGTTACCTTGGCAAAAGGCACAACCAATACTCTTTCCAACAAAAATGCTTTTGTTGCCATTGATGATAACAATATTGACGGTGTCGTTTTTGCTAAGGATGATATTACCTTCAATGGCAGTGGCACATTAATCATCTATGCAGCTTACGGCAGCGGCGTTGTTGTCAAGGATGACCTGACTATTACAGGGGGCAGTTATAAGGTGAATGCCGCAGACCATGGTTTTACTGCAAAAGATGGCATTGCCATTGCAGATGGCACTTTTCAAATAACCTCCGGTAAGGATGGTTTCCATAGTGAGAATAAAGATGACGCAACAAAGGGCTTTATCTATGTAGGGAAAGGTAGTTATAACATTACTGCACAAGGGGATGGTTTTGACGGGGCATCTATCTTGCAGATTGAGGATGGTACTTTCCAAATCAAAACAGGCGGCGGCAGTGATGCCACTCTTGCAGAGGATGCAAGCGCAAAAGGTGTAAAAACAACTGGAAACCTGTTGCTTTCCGGCGGAACCTATACGCTAAATTGTGCTGATGACGCATTCCACGGTAATGGGAACCTGACAGTAAAAGGTGGGAATTATACCATAGCAACAGGTGATGATGGTTTCCATGCCGATTTAGCCTCAGTGGTTGAGGGCGGAACAATACATATTACAAAAAGCTATGAAGGCATAGAAGGGCAAACAGTTCAAATTTCAGGTGGGACCGTCAAAATTGTGTCCTCCGATGATGGTATCAATGCGGCAGAAAGCGGTGAGGATTCTGATGAACTCACCGTAGGAGGAGAGAAAGGTAAAAAGGCAGACGGTGAAAGACCTGCCTTTGATGCCACAGCCACACCGCCTGAAAAGCCTGCTGGGGACGCAACAACCAGTGCAACAACCAAAACCGATGCATCAACAAAAAATACCACTGGTAACCCTCCCATAGGAACTCCTCCAACAGGTAGCGCACCAACAGGCACCCCTCCAACAGGAACAGAGGGAGCTATACCGAATCGTATGGGTGGTGGTTTCCAAGCAAATGAAAACTGTGATATCACAATTACAGGGGGAACAATAACCATCGACGCAAAAGGGGATGCCATTGATTCCAACGGTAGTATTCATATAAGCGGCGGCGTAATTTATATCACTGGACCTGAAAATAACGGAAATTCCTGTGTGGATAGCGATGGTGATGCTGTAATAACCGGTGGAACCTTGGTTGCCTGTGGTTCCAGCAGTATGTTCCATGGATTTAGTACGGATTCCACCCAAGGTTGGGCTTTAATTAACTTAACAGAAGCAAAAAGTGGTAAGGTTACATTAACCAGCGGCGGCACAACCCTGTTGAGCTATACGCCAACAAGAGAGTATACAGCAGTTTTAGTATCTGGCTCCGGTATTAAGAAAGGCTCCACTTATACCTTAACCATGGGAGATGAGACGAAAACCTTTACCATGGAGAGTCTAAGTTACACCTCTGGTACCTCTAGTAACGGAAATATGAGTGGCAGAGGGCAAATTAATGGAACAAGGCAGAATCAGACCACAACAAAAGCTACTTCATAATTATTAAATAGAATCTCCCTCCTCAATTAGAAGGATATGCTGGCTAAAAAGACTGCATATGGCTCTCGGTTTGAGGAGGGGCTTTTATTTGGGGCAATAAAGGGAGTAAATAACGGAATAAGAGAAACTAGGGAAGTAAATTTGATGTTTTTGCAAAGTTCTTTCTATTTGTTGCATAGATAAATCAAATCCAGTTTTATAAAAATATGAATTTTAAGAAAATAAAAATCTTTTAATTTATATTTAAGTTTGGAATGTTAACTTTTATTTGTAAGTATTTAACCCCTATTCAATATTTTACTCTTCTATAAAATATTGAGAAAAAGACCTATTGTATAAACCAATAGGTCTTTTTCAAAATTAACTTTTTTATATAAAGTATGGTAAAATAAGATAGGGCTGCTTCATTCCATAATATTATGGGAAAGTTAAAATAAGTTTTTAGGGTGAAACCCCATTTGATACATAAGGAGGTGAAAACCATGCGAATTTTATTGGCTGAAGATGAAAAAGAGCTTTCGAATGCTTTAGTCACAATTTTGCAAAGAAATGGTTTTTCTGTAGATGCTGTTTATAACGGCGAGGATGCCTTGGATTATTTAGAGGCAGATAATTACGATGGTGTTATTTTGGATATTATGATGCCTAAGGTAGATGGATTATCCGTATTAAAGAAACTTCGGGAGAAAAAAAATACCATTCCAGTGTTGATGCTTACAGCAAAGTCTCAGGTGGATGATCGGGTTTTGGGTCTTGACAGTGGTGCCAATGATTATTTAACCAAACCCTTCGCCATGAAGGAGCTGATTGCCAGAATTCGTGCTATGACCAGAAAAGTCGAAGTTGGGGGAGATAACCTTCTCACATTTGGAAATATGACGTTAAATCGCAATACCTTTATCCTTTCTACAGAGACTGCGCAGTTACGTCTAATGGGCAAGGAATTTCAAATGATGGAATTGATGATGACAAATCCCAATCAATTAATTTCTGCGGAACGTTTTTTGGAACGTATTTGGGGATATGATACCCAGGCGGAGTTAAGTGTGGTGTGGGTTTATATATCTTATTTACGTAGACGTTTAACTGCGGTAGGGGCAAATGTGGGAATAAAATCAGCAAGAAATTTAGGTTATACCTTGGAGGTAAAGGCATGAGCGAAAAATTAAGACTTCGTTTTATTGCAATTGCATCGTTTAGCGTTTTCATTGTGCTTTTCTCCTTTTTGGTTTCTATTAATGCATGGAACTACAGTAATATGAAGGAGAATGCCGATAAAATTTTGTCTGCTATTTCCGAGAACAACGGTGTCTTTCCAAAAGTTCATCGGGACAAGCCCAAAAATGAACCGATTCCCAAGGAAAAGTCAGAGATTGAGGAGCCAACAAGAGCAAAAAATCCGCCTATATCGGGAAGACGAACAGATTTTTCTCCCGAGGATCCTTTTGCAACCCGATATTTCTCAGTCACCCTCAATGGGGATATGGCACAAACTTCAATCAACTTGAATTATATTGCTGCAATTACTATTGAAGAAGCCACGGAAATGGTGAATTCTGTGGTGGAAAAGGGAAGTGAGAAAGGATTTTTGGGTTCTTATCGTTATCGTATTTCTGAGGTTGATGGCGGAACCTTGATTGTTTTCTTGGATTGTACCAAGGATTTGTTTTTCATGAATAATTTTTTGTTTAACAGCCTTTATGTTGGTGGTGCGGGCTTTTTAGCGGTTTGCTTATTGATTATTATATTTTCTAAAACTGCTGTGCGGCCTGTGGTTGAGAGTTATGAAAAGCAAAAAACCTTTATCACCAATGCGGGTCATGAGCTGAAAACTCCATTATCTATTATTGATGCCAACACAGAGGTCATCGAAATGGAAAATGGTGAGAGCCAATGGACCCAAAGCATCAAGCGTCAGGTGGAACGGTTGACCCGTTTGACCAATCAGCTGACTACTCTGGCAAAAATGGAGGAGGGTCAGGCCCCAATATCTATGGAAAACCTAAATTTTTCTAATATTGTTACTGAAGTATGTGACGAAATGGAGGCGTTTGCCCAAGGACAGGGAAAAACCATTCAGGCTTTGGTAAACCCTGATGTAATGGTGATGGGAAATGAGGATCAGTTGCGCCAGTTAATCTATATCCTTTTGGATAACGGTGTAAAGCACGCAAAGGAAGGCTCTCCCATCGAGGTAAACTGGAATAGCAACGGAAAATTGACGGTGAAGAACAAAGCTTATCTGGAGCAAACGGGAAATATGAATATTCTTTTGGAGCGGTTTTATCGCACAGATGCCTCTCGAAGCAGACAAACAGGGGGATACGGCTTGGGTCTTTCCATCGCCAAGGCAATTGTAGAGCAACATAAAGGTAAAATTTCTGCAATGGCTTCTAGTGAGGACACGTTAGAAATTACTGTTACCTTAAAGTAAAATATGTTTTGGGTACCTTAAAGCGCTTTTGATTGTTCATTTTTAAGCAAGGTAAGGCGGAACAGTTATTCTTTGCAAAGTAAAGAAAGTTATAAATTTGTTAATGGAAATAGTCTTAACAGAATTTATGAAACTCCAAAGATATGGGGGTTTTGGTGGGTTAAGGGTGAAAACCTTGAGGGTGATTGCGGGAATGCCCTCAAGGTTCATTTTACCCACTGTTTTAACATCTCATTTGTATGAGATGTTTTTCTTTTGAGAAATGTATTTTTAAAGCTTTCTGTGGAATAGAATGACAAGGAAATGTCTTTTTATTTCCCGTAGTTATCAATAGATAAAATAATCTATGCATTTTCCAAAGCAATCAAATTAACTCCATCCTCACGCATATTTTGCAAAAGCTGGGCATGAAAAAAACAACAGCCATAACAAGGATAGAGGAGCATATGGCTATCCAAAGTGAAGAGCTGACTATCTTCAATGGAAACATATGGATTTTCTTCTGTAGGTGCAGGGGAAAGGATTCCTTTTTTCAGCCCTGTCACTGCCCCCTCAATCAGGCAGAGGGTGCGGTTCTGTTCAGTTTTTATGGGTTCACCCTTTTTTACAGAAATAAATTCTGCACAGAAACAATCCACCATGGTTTGCAATCCTTCTTTGGTAATGTTTCTGAAAATAGGTAAGGCTTGTATTGCGTCTAATTTTACATTCATCTTTTGTACCTCCCATTGGATATGGCTGGATTTTAGCACGTAGTTGCTTTTCCGTCAAGGAGCGGCGTTGACAATTTTTAAACAATAACATAAAATCAAAAGTAGATGGTTTTTAAAAGGAAAAGGAGGGCTCCTATGGTTCCCAATCAAATAGAAATGCTTCCGTTTTTCCCTAACTTAACGGGGGAAGAAAAGGACTATTTACGCAAAAATATGCGGACTTTGGAATTTCAGGTTGGTGATTTAATTTATACCCCTGCGAAAGGCTCCTTGGGTATGGTGTTGGTGCTGAAGGGTGGTGTACGGGCATATTTAACATCCGAAGAAGGCAAAAAAGCAACAATTTTTCGTTTGAGAGAGGGCGAGTTTTGTATGCTGACCATGTCCTGCGCTATGTCTCAAATTACCTTTGACGTCGAGGTTGAGGCTTCTGAGGATTGCAGCCTTTTGCTATTGCCCACAGATGTTTTTGCTAAGGTAGAGCAAGAAAATATTTATGTGAAAAACTTCTCCCTTGAGCTGATGATGGAGCGGATGTCCTCTTTGGTGGAAGGGGTACAGCAGATGATGTTCTTAAATTTGGAACAAAGGCTTGCGTCCTATCTGTTGGACGAAAGCAGTCAGAGAAAAAGTGATACTCTGCATTTGACCCAAGAGGAAATTGCAGAGAATATAGGCAGTGCCAGAGAGGCTGTCAGCCGTACCTTAAAAAGAATGAAGGAAAAAGAGCTGATTTCTGTGGGGCGTGGCTGTATTCATTTATTAGACAAAAAAGATCTTTATGCTCTTCTTCAATAAAATATAGAGTGTGATTTGAAATAGTTTAGGGCACCATAAAAAAATGATGCCCAAATAAGAGGGATACAAAATTACTCTTTGTATTTTGCCTTACATATCAGTTGTGTCATGGTACCCATGGGGCAATAGACACACCAAGTGCGGGGTCGAAACAGAAACATGGTAATCAAGCCTAATGATGTTGAAGTCAGCATGACGCTGTAAAAGCCAAAGGCGAACTGCTTCACCCAATTTGCCACAGGGGCGGATGAGGAAGCAAAGCTCCATGGCAGAGAAAAACTCCAAAGAAGGGTAACTACTTCTTTAAGGCTATTTGTGCCTGCAAACACCAAATAGCTGGAGAACAGCATTTGGAAAAACATAACCAGAAAAAAGGTCAAAAAGCCGTAGCGAAAGGCCTTGCTGTAGATCCATTTGGGAATGGGAAGATTCCATGAATAACGTTTCCCAATGATAGATAAAAGCTGACCTCTGCCACAGTAGCGGTTGCAATAACCTTTTTCTCCCCCTGTGAAAGACATGATGAGGGGAACCAGAAAGCAAATTAGACCAAGCCAAGCAAACAATATATTAAAAAATCCCAGAATCAGATAAAGGGAAGATGCAACCCAAAGGTAGTCGTACCAGTTTTTTTTCTTAGCCAACGAGATCAGCCTCCTTTAGAGAGATGATATCGGCAGGACAAGCTTTTACGCAAAGACCACAGCCAATACACTGTCCTTGATTTACATTGGCATAGATGCCACGGTATACGGCAATGGCATTTTTGGGGCAGGCCTTTTCACAACAGCCGCAAGACACACAGTCTGTTTTGGATACAATTGCAATTCGTTTCATATCAGCCCTCCTTTACCATGAACAGGGCTTTTTTGGGACATACCATGGCGCATTTTCCACAGCCTATGCAATGGGTTTCATGAATAACGGGAGCAGAATAGGGATTATCTTGGGTCAAAGCTCCAACGGGGCAAACCTGTAAAGAGGGACATCTGTGATTTTGGGGACATCTATCTAAATTAATCTTTGCTAATTTTCTCATACGAAATTATCCTTTCAATTTATAATTTGTTGTTTTATGGTATGCTTTAATGGGCAGAGAGCTATAGAACTGGCGGTAACTTACGTAAATATTTATAAAATATAAGTCGAAAACAAAATTTTTTGCTGATGCAGTTCTGATTTATGGTATGATAGTAGCATAAGACTTTGATTAGATTCCGTAACTTTGTTACGCAGAATAATAAAATGAGGTTTGGAGGTTTTGTGATGGATGAGGAAAAGGCCGAATTGACATTGGTGGAACAGGCAGAACAAAGTAGCAGTAATTATTTTCGACAAGGTTTAAATTGTACGGAATGCATTATGTGTACTTTTTTTGATATGGACAAGATAGATTTGCCAAAAGAGACTATTGCATTAGCAACAGCTTTTGGTTCGGGCATGGGCAACACGAAAAATACTTGTGGCGCAATAACAGGTGCAGTGATGGCGTTAAGCGGTGTGCTTGGTAGAAAGAACCCCTTTGAAAAAGAAACTGTAGGGGAGAGAATTGCCGAGTTGAAAGATATTTATGTTTTAATTGGGGAGATGGTTCGTGAAATTGAAGATCATTACGGAACTCTGATTTGCAAAGAGCTTTCCGCACCTATGGGTGAGTTTGAAGGAAAGGCAAGAAAGAAGAACTGTATGCAGATTATTGGCTATTGCGGTGGTTTAGCCATGAAATATGCATTAATGGCGGAAGAATTGGCAAAGGAAAAAGAAGCTTCTGAGAAGGAAAGCTAAAAAAGAGGTGAAAAACCATGAAAAAGATGTTATTGGCAAGCATAGCCGCTGCCATGTTATGGACAACCACAGTATTTGCTTATCCGGCAATACAAGTATATGTGGATGGACAGGGGATAACTTTTGACCAACCCCCAGTCATCGTTGAGGATCGTACGTTAGTGCCTATGCGGGCAATTTTCCAAGCCTTGGGCAGTGAGGTGGCTTGGTCTGAGTCTGACCAAACCATTACTTCCACAAAAAATGGAGATACGATTGTACTTAAAATTGGCGATGCAGGCCTTTATAAAAACGGGCAATTGAAATATACCATGGCAGTACCTGCCCGTATCATGAACGGCAGAACCTTAGTGCCTTTGCGTGCCGTTGCAGAGGCCTTTGATGCACAGGTAGGATGGGATCCCCAAGGGTATGTGGTGACTGTGATTTCTTCCCAATCAGGTGGAGAGAATAATGATACCACTTCAGTAAAGGCTGATGATGGAACCGTTGTTTTATCTTTCCGTATGGATATTCCAAAAAGCAAAGGGAGTTATGCAAGCCAAATGGAAAAAACGTTGAATGAAGAGGCTAAAGCTTTAGCAAAGGCTTATGTGGATACCTATGGGAAGAAAGCAAAAACCGAGTATGAGGCTGCCAAGGCAAAGGGAATATCCTTTTCCCCTTACTACTATGTAGGTTCTTATGAAATAACAAGGGAAGACAGTAAATTTGTATCCTTTTATGGAACAAGTACCCAATATACAGGTGAAATGCAGGGTCAAAGAGGCTGTACCTCACATACGTTTTCAGCGAAAAATGGAAAGGAACTTACCCTTTCCGATATCATAGGGGATAGCGAAAAGGAACTTCAGGCATTTTGGATGACCTCCTTTGGTGCCCTTATTGATGAGAAACCAGCTGGTTTTTATTCCAATGCTAAGGCACGTTTGGAAAAAAACTTGGATATAGTCGGGTTTTATGTCACAAAAGACGGCCTAGGGTTTTATTTACCTCCTGAAACCATTGCGCCCAATGAGGCAGGGATAATCTCTTTTACCGTAAAGTATGATTTATAATGAAACCCTCCATTTTCCAGTGATGGTATTGACGGTCTAAGCAGAAAAACAGAATTGTTTTTCTGCTTTTTTATATGACAAGAAACAAACACATCCAAAATGGGTGTGTCAGTCTGTCTATAAAATTTAAATATGGTCTGAGAAATTAATGGATTTTCCGGATTTTTTTTCATGGATTTTGAAAGAACTTCTTAGAAAATGGGGGTTTTTCAAAGGATGATGATTTTTTCATGCCTTAAACACACAAAAAAGCTCCTTATGCTTATAACCTTTTCCATTCTGCCCGCAATTCTGCCAGAAGAGCTTCCTTCGTCTGAGGAGGATGGTGCCCCTTAATGGCATGGCGAAAATCAATTCTCTCCAGTTCATCAATGTATGCAGTCAGTAATACTTTATCATAGACCCATTCTTCTCCTTTGGGAACAGAACAATAGGAGTCACCCAGAAAAATAACTTCATCCTGAGGGATGAGAAAAATGACGGAGTCCCTGCAGTGTGGGGAAACAATTTCCCGCAGGATACAGGTGATATCCCCCAAATCAATGGTCATGGAACCATTAAAGCTGATTTCAGCAGTTTTTACCTTGATATCACTGCGATGGGTATATTCCTTACGAATGTGTGTGTCAGAAAAATCTGAGTCCTCACCGGTTTCCAGACGTTTTTCCATGGAGGCATCATCCCATGTCCAGTGGGACATTTTTTCCAATTCCTTATTGGTTTTACCCCCAGCAATGGTAACAGCATCCGTTGCCCAAAGGGCAAAGGTATGATCCCAATGGGCATGAGTCACTGAAAGATAACGAGGAGATGGAAGTTGATTTTCCTGTAATTTTTCCATGAAAAGCTGATAATGGGCAGCAGAGTTTCCTGCATCCATCATAAAGCCGCCTTTTTTTCCTTTGATATACCCCAGGGCAGGGCGATCTGTTTCGGGATCATGTTCCATATAATAAATATGTTCTGATATTTTTGAAAGCTTCATACGGTATTTCCTTTCTCATAATTCAATAAGTGCTTTGAAAAAGCCAAGTACCTTTTTCGTCAGGCAAAAGAAAAAAGCCCGCTTGCCTCCCTAAAGATATGCATTGCAAAACGGGCTTTTTACCCTTCTTTCAGTATAGTGCCTTTTCGATGAGAAAAGCAATACCGAATGAGAATATTTTTATGCAGTTACTTTCTTTTTCGCCTTCAATGCTTTTTTCTCTTTTCGTGCTTCTTTCTTTTGTATTCTTCTATCTTTTCTTTCATTCATCCAAAGATAAAGAACAGGAATGAATACCAATGTTACAACGGTAGAGAAGGCAAGACCGAAAATAACGCCAATGGACAAGCTTTGCATCATTTCACTGCCCTCGGCTTTGCTTAACGCCATAGGAATCATACCTAAAATCGTTGTTAATGTAGTCATCAAGATGGGACGTAAACGTCTGGGGCCTGCTGTTACCAAAGCATCATGGCAGTTTAACCCTCTTCCCATTAGCTGATTTGCATAGTCAACCAAAACGATACCGTTATTTACAACCATACCCACCAGCATAACAAAGCCCATCAGAGCAGGCATGGTAACGGTATGACCTGTTATGAACAAACCGAGGATACCGCCTGTAATTGCCAAAGGCATGGAGAACATAACGATAAACGGATAGCGCAAGGATTCGAACTGTGAAGCCATAATCATATAAACCAAAAGTACTGCGATGACCATACAAATCATCAAGCTTCTGAAGGCATCCATCATCATTTCCATATTTCCCGAGTAAGAATATGTACAACCTTCGGGGAAATCATAGGTTGACAAGGCCTGATCAATCAGCTTCTGTGCTTCACTTCCGCTTAAGTTGGGCGTGTTAGCACTGATGGAAATATAATTCTTTTGGTTCTCTCGAGTAATAGAGGTTGCGCTTTCGCTGATTTCTATGTTTGCAACGGCAGAAAGTGGAATCTGCGCGCCCGTCGATGAGGTTACCGTCAGATTATTCAAGTCTGTCAAATAATTCAACTCTTCAGTGTTATAACGAAGAACAACATCCAATTCGGACCCATCTACTTTATAC
Source organism: Anaerotignum propionicum DSM 1682 (assembly GCF_001561955.1). Taxonomy (NCBI): domain Bacteria; kingdom Bacillati; phylum Bacillota; class Clostridia; order Lachnospirales; family Anaerotignaceae; genus Anaerotignum; species Anaerotignum propionicum. Next base: position 3,094,762 of record NZ_CP014223.1, on the reverse strand, counting down.
TCAGTTGCGGTTGTACCGGAAATTGCGGCACTTAAAGCACTTGCAATGCTACCTGCAGTTACGCCATAATGGGAAGCTTTGCTACGGTCAATTTTAACCATGGCCTCAGGCACCGTATTTCCGGTGGATCCTTCCACATCGGTAAAGCCATCAATGTTGCTGATAATATTAACAATTTCATCTTCAACACTCATTAAGGTTTGATTGTTATAGCCATAAACATTGAAGGTTACGTCGCCGCCGCTTGTGCTGCCCATGGAGGATTGGGATGCGGATACAGAAAGCTCTATTCCCGGAATATCCCCCAATAAAGTCTTGATTTCTTCGCATACCTCCGCAGTGGTGCGAGAGCGTTCATTTTTTGGTATTAAGTTCATATAAACGGTTGCTTTTGCACTGTTATTGGACATAGAGTCTGCACCGATAATTGCATAAACCGTTTCGTTCTCGGGAATGGTCTGGAGGCGGTACATTGCCTCTAACGCAACTTCGTCGGTGGTTTCCAGTGCAGTTCCGTTAGGCAGAGATATTTCAACACTGGCAGTGCCTTCATCCGACTCCTGCATAAAGTCCATACCTGTCATAGGCACGGTGATCAGGCTGGCAACAAAGACTGCCAATACTGTAAGCACAGTTGTTTTACGATGGGACAGTGCCCAGCGGATTACCCGCTCATACCATTGTGTAAGGCGGTCTAAAGCATTATCCCATATGGTAATCGCAGAAGAGAATTTCTTGTATTTATGCAGCTTCGTCTTTTTGTTCTTTTGCAAAAGCAGAGCAGAAGCCATAGGAACAAAGGTAATTGCAACTACGAGAGATGCTGCAAGGGAAAAGGTGATGGCAAAGGACAGGTTTTGCAGAAGCTGTCCTACGGAACCTTTAACAAAGGCAATGGGCAGGAAAACTGCCACAGTTGTTAACGTAGAGGCAGTGATTGCCATGGTAACCTCTTTTGCACCTACTTCTGAGGCTTCTTTTGGGCTATATCCCCGCTCATAATACTGATAAATACTATCCAGAACAACAACGGAGTTATCTACTAACATACCGATACCAATGGCCACACCACCCATAGAAATAAGATTCAACGACATTCCTGCCAGATACATCAGCGCAAAGGTCGCCAGGATGGAGGTGGGGATTGATATTGCAATAATTGCAGAGGTAATGGGGTTCTTCAAGAACGCCAGCAATACAAAGAACGCAATCAAAGCACTTAAGAACGCTGTTTCTGTGATATTTGAAAGGGAATCCTTAATATAGTCTGAGGTATCCATAACAATACTCATATGCAGTTCAGGATATTGGGCTGTAATTGCGTCCAATTCCTTCTGAAGCTTTTCACTTGTTTTAACCAAGTTAGCGGTAGACTGCTTATTGACGGAAATCATGATACCACGTTCCCCATCAAGATAAGCAATATTGGTTTGGTCTTTGTCTACTTCCTCAACGTTGGCTACGTCACTCAAGTGAATAATTGCTCCCGTGGGTGTAGCAATGGGCAGATCTTTGATTTCCTCCACGGAGGTAAACTGTCCGATGGTACGTACGGGCACCTTTAGTTCCCCCTGGGTAAGAGAGCCGGAGGGCAGGTTCATATTTTCTGCCGCTAATATCTGAGAAAGCGTGTTTACGTTTAGGCCGTATCCTGTAAGCTTGGTAGGATCAACGGTAATGCGTACCTCTTTTTCAATACCACCTGATAAATCAATGGAAGCTACGCCCTCAATACGCTCTAAACGAGGAAGAATATCATCCTCCAGAAGGTTATTCAGTGCGTTTAAATCCAAATTATCCGCAGTAACTCCCAAATAAATGGGAATGGCGTTCATATCTATTTTAAAAATTACGGGGTCATCCGCATTGGAGGGCAGGCTGCTTTTTGCCCGATCCAAAACATCCCTTAAATCTATGGCTGCCATATCAATATCCGTGCCATCGACAAACTGTACCATAACAAGGGCAGCATTGCTGTTTGATATGGAGGTAATGGTATCCACGTTATTTACTGTGCCCAAAGCATCTTCCAAGGGTTTTGAGACAAGATTTTCAATTTCCTCGGGACCGGCACCCACATAGCTGGTGCTGACTAGCACGACTGGGATATCTACGTTAGGCATCAATGATAGGTTTAGGCCACTGTAAGCTACGATACCGGCAATGAACACCATTAATGTTACCATGATGGTGGTAACTGGCTTTCGAATGCAAAGTCTGGATAACATAATTTATTCCTCCTTTGCCGTATCTTCTTTGCTACCCTTAGCAGGAGTAGTAGGATTTGCAATTTCGACCTGCTCACCGTCGGAAAGGTAAGTCTGACCACGGGTAACAACCTGTGTACCCACAGCCAAATCTGAGGTTATTTCCACAGCTTCTCCTGTTTTAATACCAATGGTAACCGGTGTTTTCTTTGCAACATTGTTTTCAACAGTATAAATATAGTTTTCGTCGTCTTTGGTAATAACTGTGCTGATAGGCAGCACTACAACATCAACAGCTTTTTTACTGATGAAGCTTACATCTGCCAGCATGCCTGATTTAATGATTCCGTTTTTGTTGTTAAGCTCAATTTTTACAGTATATGTACCAGATTGGCTGGATGCAGGGCTAATGGTGGTGATTTTTCCAATCAAAGGAGTATCAGAAGCGGCGGACATATTTACTTGCACTTCATCTCCCAGTTTAATGTTGTTTACTGCCTGCTCGGAAACGCCTACCTCAACTTTAATTGTAGATAGGTCCATAATTACATAAGCGGGAATAGAAGGGCTTGCATAGCTGCCTCTTTCTATGTTTCTGCTTACAATAACACCGCTCATGGGTGAGGTTACGGTACAATCTCCAATCTGTTTTTTCAATATGTCCATGTTTACTTCAAGGGCTTCAATATTTGCTTTGGCGGATTCATATCCAAGCTTCATTTGGTCTATTTCTGCCTCGGCAATAATTCCTTGTTCAAACAGAACCTTATTGTTATTATAGGTTTTTTCTGTGTTTGCCAGACTTAGCTTTGCTGCATTATAGTTTACCTCTGCACTGCGTAATTGGTCATTTAATGTTGCAGAGTCTACGCTAAAAAGCACTTGATTCTCTCTAACAGTGTCACCAACCTCAAAGTGATAACCCATAACTTTCCCGGGGATGGTGGGTACAACGGAAATTTCTTTGGAAGCAGCAGCTTTGCCAGAATAAGAGAAGCTGCTGGAAATTGCGTCCTTGCCAACAGTTGTGACCTCAACGCTGCGCAATGCGGGTTTTTCTTCGGGTGCTTCCTTGGCGCAACCGGTCAAGAGCACAGCGCATAGACTAAAAAGTATTAGCTTTTGGTTCATTTTATGGTTCCTCCTGATAATATTAGTTGATTAATTGCTTTTAGGTGATGACATAGGGCTTGCTTCTTCTCCTCGGCAAACGAGTCAAAGTAGCCGCTGGTAATTCCCATAAGGGAGTTTTCCGTTGTCTTTAAAGCAGATTCCCCCTTTTCGGTCAAACGCAGATAAATTTTGCGGCCATCATCATCTTTGCTGGGGGATTGTTTTTGAATAAATCCTTTTTCCTCCATTTTTGCAATGCTCAAAGAGGCACTGCTTTTACTAAGGTAGAGGGAGTTTGATATTTTAGAAACGGTATCTAAGCCTAAATCACGAATACAAAGCAGAAAATGAAATTGCTGCATCGTGAGCTTCTCTTCTTCTCCCTTACCATTTATACTGAATACCTGCTCTAAGTGAAGTTTACTCCAAAAAGACATATTTACTCTTAGATCAAAAAAAAGCTCGGCAATTTTTTGACCACTTACTTCGGCCATTCATCCTTCCTCCTCTTTCCTATTTTGCATGAAATTAATTTTATGATAAAACTAATTTCGTGTCAATTGTATTTTCATTAAGAAATTTTAAAGATTTTGACAGTTTTGATTTGTTGTGATTATAGAACTGTTTTTGGACATTTCGAGGTTATTTGAATGGAGATAGTGTTTAAAGAGGGGAAAAAAATTTTATAGATTCTTAATAATATTATATATGAAATACCTTTTGGTTAAAATTCGGATGAAATTCAGAATCGTCCCATAAAAAGAGGATATCCCGTGAGGCCATCGGCTCATTATGGAATATCCTTTTTTCAAGCATTACCACTTTTTCAGAATGACAAATTTGAATGGCATAGGTTATTAAAACAGCCCTAGCTTTTCTAATAATGAGATATATGCTTCTACACCGTGGCATAAAATTTTTTCGTCAAAATCAAATTCTGCGCTATGGAGGGGGTGAACGAAACCTTTTTCGGGGTTTCCGGAGCCTAAAAAGAAGAATAAACCAGGGACTGCCTGCTGAAAAAAGGAAAAATCTTCGGCAAGCATATAGGGCTGTGTGGTTATATAGTTGTCGCCACAGGCCGCCTCTAATGCACTAACCAAAGCAGCATCGTTATTTACCACACGGTACATATGTCGGAATTCAACGGTTCCTTCACAACCATAGCCTTTGGCAATAAAACTTACGGCTTCCTCCACCCTAGAAACCATTTTTTCATAAACTTCATCAGAAAAGGCACGCATGGTTCCTTCTATACGAACTTCCTTTGCCACAATATTGCAGGCTTCGCCTCCCTGTATGGTGCCAAAGGAGAGAATGCCACTGTCTAAAGGAGAAATATTGCGGGATAAAATAGTATGTATGCCGCAAATGACTGCTCCTGCAGCCAAAAGAGCATCGGCGCCCAAGTGGGGTTGTGCACCGTGGGAGCTTTTTCCAAGAATACGCACTGTGACTTCTCCGTTTCGTGCCATCATGCCGCCCGCTTTGCAGGCAATCTTGCCTTGGGGAACATCGGGGAAAATATGACAGCCGATTACCTTGGAAATGTTGTATTTTTCAATAATTCCCGCCTCAACCATCAGTTTTGCACCACCGGGGCCTTCTTCGGCAGGCTGGAAAATCAGAATCACATCTCCCTTAGGACGCACTTTTTTTGACATGAGATATTTGGCGAAGCCCAACAAAATGGCCATGTGGCCGTCATGCCCGCAGGCATGCATCAAACCCTTATGGCAGGAGGCATAGGGACGGGGAGACTCTTCTACAGTCAGCGCATCCATATCCGCACGATAGGCAATGGGTTTTTCCAAACCTTGCCCTTTGATTATGCCTATGACTCCCGTTTCTAAGCAGCGAGTAACCTCATCTACGCCCAATTCTTTCAGCATATGCTCTATGTAAGCGGCGGTTTTGTGTTCCGAAAGCCCTAACTCTGGAATTCGGTGCAGATCCCGACGTATTTGCCTAAGCGCATCCTCCATCTTTAAAATATCCTCACGCAAATAAAGCCCTCCTTTTTAAACACAATTTTTTCTATTGTAACATAAAAACTGTGAAAGAGCCTTGGAAAATATTTTTTTTTCATTTATAATACCATACAAGGGTCAAAAAATCATGGGTTCCATGCTTGGATGTCCGTAAGTTTGGTAGGGTTGACCTATATAATTATGAATGGAGGAGCAAAAATGAATTATGATATGACAAATCCTTATGAGATTGCAAAGTATATTAAGGATGCCAAGAAGGTTACACCTGTGAAGGTTTACGTAAAGGGTGATCTGAAGGGTGTAGAAAAAGAAAATGTAAAAATTTTCGGCGAAGGTAACTTCTGGATTATGATTGGTGACTATGCCTTGATTAAAGATGTTTTAGAAGAAAAGGCTGGGGATATTCAGGAAACCCATGTGGAATATGACAGAAGAAATTCTGCAGTTCCTATGCTGGATATTACTAATTTGGAAGCTCGTATTGAGCCCGGTTGTTTTATTCGTGACCGTGTAAAAATCGGCAAAAATGCAGTTGTAATGATGGGTGCTGTCATTAATATCGGAGCGGAGATTGGCGATGGTACAATGATTGATATGAACGCAATTTTAGGTGCAAGGGCTACGGTAGGAAAGAATGCCCACGTTGGTGCCGGTGCCGTATTGGCAGGAGTTTTAGAGCCACCCAGTGCAACACCTGTTGTGGTTGGAGATGGTGCGCTGATTGGTGCCAATGCTGTTGTTTTGGAGGGCGTTCAGGTTGGTGCCAATGCTGTTGTAGCGGCAGGCGCGGTGGTGACAGAGGATGTTCCTGCCGGTGCGGTGGTTGCCGGCTCCCCTGCAAAGGTAATTAAAATGAAGGATGAAAAAACAGAAGGAAAAACACAGATTTTGGAAGATTTGAGAAAGTAATGGTTTATTTTTACTGTTAAATGAAATCAATTAGGGCAATATAAGATTAATTCTTTTCAATTAAAATAGAAACAGGAAGGATAGGAAAAGAAATGAAAAAGTGTTTGATTTTTTTGATTTCAGTATTGATGTTTCTTTTCACAGGCTGTGGCAGTAGTAATAGTGAAGGTACTGCTTACACAGAAGTGAATACACAGGAGGGAATTACTCTTTCCTTAAAAGAGGATACACTAAAAAGTTCCGCAGGTACGTTTATCCTTACCAATGATACGAAGGAAGCAGTAAGCTATGGTGCCAAGGAATATCACTTTGAACAAATGAAGGATGGCCAGTGGCAGGAATTTGCGGGAACTGCCCAGGCAAATTGGAGTGATGAAGAGGTTGCCCTGGAAAGTGGAGCTTCCACGGAGTTAAGCTATAACTGGAAGACCTTCTGTGGTAATACTACAAAAGGCGAACAATACCGTCTGATTATTTTTGTGAATGAAAGCCCAGTTGCCGTGGAATTTACCGGCGCTTAATGAATGCTATTAGGGGGCTAGCCATGTTTTGCGAAAGCAAAAGCGCAGGGCAAAACAAAGATATGATAGGCAAAGTGAAGGAAGCTATTTTGTGCTTTTGAATACTTGTATTTGTTCTTGTATAATGAAAAATTTTTTCAAGATAATGTTTTTTCAATAATGGTTTATATGATTCAAACTTTAACCTCCGTCCAAAGGCCGGAGGTTATTTTAATGTTAAAGTTAAGTAAGAGAAAGTTTTTATTACTGTAAAAAAGCTCAAATCCAGCTAAAAATAGAAAAAACCATAAAACATGCCTTTCTTTTTTGGAAAACCCTTTGCAAAAGGAATAAAACAGGTTTTTTTTGCTTATATTTAGGGTAATAGGAAGGAGGCAAGCGGATGAATATAGGCAAGCAAAAGGTGGGAAGTGTGCTTACTGAAGGGGATGAAATACTACTTGCCATTCAAGACATTCAGACTAGATTGATTTGCGCAAGACAGGGATTTGAGGCTGCTACAGATGAGGCTTTGGTTGACAGTTATATTTTTGAAATTACGGCTTTGCAAAAAAAGTATGATTATTTTATAAAAACAGCAAAGGAAATGGGGTTGACGGGGCCTTTTCTAAAAATAGGCTGAAAGGTACAGAAGGGGGAGAAAAGAACCATGACAGAGGTATTATCGGTTATGATTATCAGCTGTCTGATTATTTTGATATTGACGGCAGTGGCAAAACCATTAAGAATTGTATTGCGGTTTATACTATCGGCGGCTGTCGGCGGCTGTTGTCTGTGGCTGTGTAATCGCTTCGGGCTTCCGGTGGGAGTAAATCCAGCAACGCTTTTTACGGTAGGATTATTGGGGGCACCGGGTTTTTTAGGGTTAATTGTCTTAAGTTTTTTCTTGTAAAAGAAATGTAATTGTTTGACAATTACAACGGAATGTGATATATTTTTGTGTGGATAATGTTGTGGATATTATTGTGGATAACTTAATAAAATTTATAGAAAAATTTAATGAACAATTATTGTCCCAAAGCTTTTTTGAAGGGAGAACTGCAAACGGAGAAAAGGTACCGGGAATTTTTCTACGCATAGAAAATCCTGTTCTATATATTATTGGAGTATTTGAAAAAGATAATCAGGAAGAATTTCCAGAAATTTTAACTACATACACAAAGGAAATGTCTCAAGACCTTGAAGAGATGCGCTGTACCCATATTATCAGCCTTGGTATCTATTTATCGGAGGAGGAAGGGGGATTCCCTGCTCCCGTTTATTTTGATGAACGGATTCATGCTGTGAATTGGCGTTATTCCATTGAAAAGAAAAAGGTTTTTGCCGGTGCAGGGGAACCAGACCGTCTTTTTGGCATAGAAAAGCTGTTGCTTCGTGCGGCAGAGGGAAAGGTACCTGAGGTGCCCCCAAAACCAGAGATGAAAAGTGGGTTGCCATGGGCATGTATTTTCATATTTCTGCTTTGCGTAGTGCTGTTGATTGATACCACCTTATCCGCTAGGGGTGGAAGCATGATTCGAGCCTATGGGATCAGCAGAAGCGGTATTTGGCAAGGGGAATATTACCGTTTCATAACGTCTATGTTTTTACACAGTGGCATCATGCATTTGTTGTCAAATAGTATCTTTTTATATTATTTCGGTTTTAAAGCCGAGTATCTATTAGGCAGTAAACGCTTTCTCATTTTGTATTTGGTTTCCGGTTTATGTGGGGGCCTTTTTAGCATTTTATTTCATGATGTGTTGGCAATTGGTGCATCGGGAGCAATTTATGGACTAATGGGGGCTATGTTTGTGCTGACAAAATTATACGGTCCCAGATATACGGGAATGAATTATGCCACCATGCTGTTATTGGTAGTTACTTCCATAGGCTTTGGTTTTTTGGATATGGGCATAGATAATTTTGCCCATATTGGTGGCTTTATTGGTGGAAGTCTGGTATTCTTAATCTATCGAAAGCTGGATAGAAAACAGAAGGAGATATCCACATGATTTCTGTGGACAATGTGGAAGTTATCCACTTTTAAAATATGCAACACTAGATGAATAATAATCGTTCCTTATTTTACAACGAATTTTCCATGTTAAATTGTCGAATCGAGAAATTTAACACTATATATTGGGGTATACATAAAAAGTTATCAACAAAAAAGCTGTGGATAAGGTCATGAAATTGTGGATAACTCTGTTTGGAGAGGAAATGTAGATGAATCAGCAAAAAGATTTTCAAGAAAAATTGCAAAAGAATTTTCAGTGTTCTGCCTTTGGTGAAAAAAAGCTGGTTTTTGGAGAAGGGGCTCAGATGCCTATTTTGATGATGATTGGAGAAGCACCGGGAGGGGACGAGGAAAAACAGGGCAAGCCCTTTGTGGGTAAAGCGGGAAAAAATCTATCTGCTTTCTTAGAAGTAATTGGATTAAAGCGGGATGAAATTTATATTTCCAACGTGGTGAAATTGCGTCCCACAAAAAGTAGCCCGAAAACGGGAAAAGAGGTTAACCGTCCACCTTCCAAGGATGAAATTGCATTTTTTCTGCCTTACTTGATGGATGAAATCCAGTTGATTGCTCCAAAAATGATTGTTACATTGGGCAATGTGCCTCTAAAGGCGGTTTCTGGGGATAACAGTATGAATATCGGGGATGTTCATGGCAAGCCCTACACCCTTACAGATGGTAGGATTTTATTTCCTTTATATCATCCTGCGGCAATCATTTATAATAGGGCTTTAACCCAGGTTTATCAGGAGGATTTGGTAACATTAAAGGATTTTTTGGTAACATTATAGAAATAGAAATGGGTTCTGAGGGATGGATTTCAAACAATGTAATGTAAGGAGGAAGGTATGAATGGCAAAAACAGCAGTGATATTTTGTTCCGAATACGGCAGTACAAAAAAATATGCAGAATATATTGCGGAAAAATTACAGGCTGATCTTCTTAGTACAGCACAAGCAAAGGATTTATCCCCCTATGATACCGTTATTTACGGCGGAGGCATTTATGCAGGGTCTTTAAATGGCAATGAGTGGTTGAAAAAAAACCAAGAGACGTTATGCAATAAAAAATTGGTGATTTTTACTTGCAGCTTTTCAGATCCTCAAATAGCAAGAAACACAAAATATATCAGAGAGGGTTTAGATAAGTGCCTTTCCCCAATGCTCATGGATCACGCAAAAATCTTTTGTTTTCATGGAGCATTGGATTATCAACATTTGAAATTCGCTCACAAAGGAATGATGAAAGTTCTATTTCAAATTTTGAAACATAAAAAAGAACGCAGCCTTGAGGAAGAGGCGATGCTTCAAACCCAGGTTACCCCTGCGAATTTTGTGGATACCACTCAAGCAGACGGATTAATATTATATATAAAGGATTGAATGTATGGAATTTGAAGGAAAAGTTGCAGTGATTACCGGCGGCGTCCATGGCATAGGGAAAGCCATTGCTCAGGCATTTATTAGAGAGGGAGCTACTGTTTGTATCATTGACAGAGAGGAAAATCCTTATTTTATAGGAGATATTGGAGATCGGGAAACGCTGGAGGCCTTTGTAAAAAAGGTGATTGACCAGCATGGAAAGGTGGATTATTTAATTAACAATGCAATGATTTCCATGGGGGGCATCAATGCCTGTGGATATGGGGCTTTTGATTATGCTTTGCGAATTGGCGTGGTTGCGCCTTACTATCTGACAAAGCTTTTTCTTTCCTATTTTACCCCGGAGGCGGCAATTGTAAATATCTCTTCCACAAGAGACCGCATGAGCCAGCCGAATACAGAAAGCTATACTGCGGCAAAAGGGGCGCTTTCATCCATGACCCATGCTCTGGCCATCAGCCTTGGCGGCAGAGTAAGGGTGAATTCTATTTCTCCCGGTTGGATTGACACAGCGTATACCACCTATGACGGTGGGGATGCGGAGCAGCACCCTGTGAAGCGGGTGGGAAACCCCTCGGATATTGCTGAAATGGCTCTGTTTTTATGCAGTAAAAAAGCAGGGTTTATTACAGGGGAAAACATTTGTATTGATGGTGGCATGTCCCGCCAAATGGTTTATCATAATGACTATGGTTGGAGCTTAGATAAGTAATGGAGCATCCGTTTTGCTGTATTTTGCACAACGGATGCTTTTCATTTTAAGGATATTTTTTTGTTTGCAATAGGGGTTTCTCGAAATTCATACGGGATAAGGGCGATTATATTAAGGTTCAGAGGATTTGAAGAATGAAAAGGGCTTATTTCCAAACTAGCGGGAAATAAGCTCTTTTTTTCAATTATTTCAATATTGGAAGATACATGCTTCTATGCTATCAGTTATTCTTTAATTTCTCCCATTCCTTTTCCTGAAAACCTACCAACACAAAATCTTCTCCAATTACCAGAGGGCGTTTTACCAGCATACCGTTTGTGCCTAAAAGTTCAAGCTGCTCCTCTTCGCTCATTTGAGGGAGTTTATCCTTTAGATTCAGTTCCTTGTATAAAAGACCGCTGGTATTGAAAAATCTCTTTAAGGGTAAGCCGCTTAACTTCCACCAAAATTCCAACTCCTCTGCGGAGGGGTTTTGTTCAACCATGTGACGCTGAAAATATTCTATATTAGCACAATCCAACCATTTTTTTGCTTTGTTGCTGGTACTGCATTTTGGGTAATGTAAAAAAACGAGACTCATCTCGCACCTCCTTTTTCTAATAGTATAATACGTACCCGCCCAATGGGCAAGATGAGATAGGATTGCATTTTGAAGGGAACGGCTGTAAAATGAGAAAAAAGTTTGTATACAATTTCAGGAGTGAAAAACCATACGTAGGCAGATAGGAGGAATGAAACATGAAATTTGGTTTTATTGGAGCAGGAAATATGGTGGGTGCAATTGTGAAGGGCATGACTTTAGGTGAAGGGGTATTTGAGGGAAAAAATATATATCTTAGCAGCAAAAGCGTCGCCTCAGCACAAACATTGGCTATGGAATGTGGTGCAAATGCCTGTCAATCCTCAAAAGAGGTGATTGCAAACAGCGACGTAGTAATACTTGGAGTGAAGCCAAATGTATTATCGGTTCTTTTGCCAGAGCTAAAAGCGGATTTTCAGGAAAAAAAGCCCCTGATTGTTTCTATCGCCGCAGGAAAAACCTTAGAATATCTGGCGGATTTTTTTCCTGAAGAGACACCGATTGTTAGAGTAATGCCAAATATTAATGCAAAAATCGGCGCCTCAACCACAGGACTTTGTGTAAACTCATTTGTAAGCTCTCCGCAGAAGCAGCTGGTAAAAGAAATTTTTGAGACAATAGGCACAGTAGCGGAAATAGAAGAAAGTCAATTTTCTATTTTCAGTGTTATTGGCGGTGCATCGGTTGCCTTTGCATACTTATACATGGATGCTTTGGCTCATGCTGCCCTTAAGGCGGGAATGCCCAAAAAGCAAGCGTTACAGCTTACTGCCGAAACGGTTTTAGGCAGTGCAAAAATGGTACTGGAAAGTGGGGAAGCGCCATGGCCGTTGATTGATCAAGTGTGCTCTCCGGGCGGGACTACCATTGAGGGGGTTAGTGCATTGCAAGGAGGAGGCTTTGAATCTGTATTGGTAAAGGCCTTTGATGCAGTTCTGGCAAAAGATAAGGCAATTGGCGAGAAAAAATAATAATGTGAAGAAGATATATAAAGCTCGGGTAATAGATATTCTTATCCCAAGAAAGTATGAAATGTTTAGGATTATTTTAAGGTACAGCCATCATTTTGTAAGATGGTTTCTATTTTCCCTTTCTATGTCATAAAATATATAGGATAAAATGAAAAAGGGGAATTGAAAATGTATCCAAATAACTTGCAAAATAATATGAGAAATACCGGAAGGAAACCCATGAACCGAATGTCTGATATTACTGATTGTGGTCCTGAGCCCTTTGTGGTCAATATTGATAAGGTAACCAAACAGAATCAGAATTATCGTACCACACTATGGACGGGTAAACATTTACAGCTAACACTGATGAGTATTCCTTCAGGCGGTGACATTGGTTTAGAAATGCATCCCGATGTGGATCAATTTATTCGTGTTGAGGACGGAGTGGGCATTGTTCAAATGGGGAGCAGTAAGGATAAACTGGATTATCAGCGTAATGTTGATAGTCAGTATGCAATTTTCGTTCCTGCGGGAACTTGGCATAATGTAATTAATATTGGCAATAGACCTTTAAAGGTATATACAATTTATGCGCCGCCTCATCACCCCAAGGGCACAGTTCATGCCACAAAGCAAGCTGCCCAGAAAAGCCATGATTAAAATGAAAATGAGATAGTGCGTATTTTATTTAAGTGTTAGAGATATCCATAGGATTTTAAGCATAAACCGCGACTTACCTTATCAGTAAGCCACGGTTTTGTTTTTGTGCATAAATTCTGGAAAGAGGATTCAAAGACTGATTGTTGTTTATGTGTCTACAGTTTTTTATTATAATGTAAATAAACAATATATCCTCCGGCGATTTCAAAAATCAAAAGAGTTGCAATCAACAGCAGTATCCATTTATCAACATCAAATAGGGAGAGCACAAAAGCTAATAACGCCAACACGGTAATTGTAATCGTATACATAACATGCCCTGATATTCTCCGAATCATAATCTTTCGTTCATCTTTTGCATTGATTTTTTGGTTTTTTAATAGTTCTTCGTATGCGGCTTCGTTTTCAGGTTTTGACCAATGAAAGTATTTATAGAGCATAATAATTCCCGGTGCGGTGAAACCACCTGAAAATCCCATAAAATTAGATGTTATACCTTCGCCGCTCATTATGATATAAAGGATTAGAAAAACTATTCCAAGTGCTATAAACCCCAAACCACTATATAACATATCTTTTTTCATTTCGTTTCCTCCTCATATATAAAAATTTCTTCAATAGGCAGGCCAAAAAACTGAGAAATTTTGAAAGCTAATAATATTGATGGGTTATATCTGCCGTTTTCCAACGAACCTATTGTTTGTCTTGATACTTCCAGTACTGACGCTAAATCTTCTTGTTTAATACCTTTCTGTTTTCGTAATTCTTCCAATCTATTTTTCATACACCTATCTCCTTTTAGTGGAAAGCATACTTTACATTTTTAATATATCACAAACGTTTTTTCATGTCAAGCTAACTTTCCGTAGTATCTAAAAAATCAGGCCAGGCCTGCCGAATTTAATACATATTGATTGTCCATTTTATTTGCCCTAGGCAAGCTAAGAAATTACTATACACGAGCACCAAACAACAAGATTATGTAGCACAGCCGACAGACGCTCATCTTACTATTCTTTATGAAAACATCTTGTTATTAGGGTTGAAAATGGGTATTCTGTTTTTATTGTGTTGATTTAGATCGAATTATTTGAAACAATCAGTAAAGAAAAAAATATTCGAAGGATTAACCGTTTTGTGCAGAAATATAATGCATGGGATGTGGAGGGGACGGAATTATCTCTGAGCATTGGCATATGGGATTTCCATGACAAGAAACGAAAGACGATAGAGGATATCTTGGATCTTGCGGACAAAGCCATGTACAAAAATAAGATAAAATAGAACATGCCTATTTTGGAGAAGCAAAGGCATTGATTGAGATAGAAAAAACGTTTTATAATAAAATTATAAATTAGATATAAAATAAGGTTCCCCTTATGGCAGGTAAAATCCTTATGGTGATTGAGGGAAAAGCTCCAAGGTTTGACTTTCCATTCTGTTAAAAAAAGAGAACCGACAAAGTCGGTTCTCTTTAAGTCCCCACTGCATTGGGGGCTTATTTTTTATGATTAAAATTGTAAGGTAAATACGCTTCTCTTTTTTTGTTGGGTATTAATCATGTTCTGCCATCTTCTTATAGGTCTGGTATTTTTCTTTTGCTTGTTCGGCGGCTTCTTTGAGCAGAACTTTTGCTGTTTCTGGGAAGGTACGAACCAAAGAGGAATAGCGAACCTCGCCCATAATAAAGTCGTTATAATCCATGGTTGGCTCTTTGGAATCTAAAATGAACGGATTTTTGCCTTCCTTTTTCAACTCGGGATTATAGCGATACAAGAACCAATAACCTGCGTCTACTGCCATTTTGCTTTCTACTTGGGCATTTGCCATGCCCTTTGTGATGCCATGGTTAATACATGGAGCATAAGCGATAATTAAGGAAGGGCCTTTGTATGCCTCAGCTTCCTTCATTGCTTTAATCAGCTGAGCAGGGTTTGCACCCATGGCAACCTGTGCAACATAGATATAGCCGTAGCTCATTGCTAACAGGCCTAAATCCTTCTTCACTGTAGGTTTTCCGCCTGCGGCAAACTGTGCAACTGCTCCAATAGGTGTTGCTTTGGAGGACTGACCGCCTGTATTGGAGTATACCTCAGTATCTACCACCAATACATTTACGTCTGCCCCAGAAGCCAATACGTGGTCTAAACCGCCATAACCGATGTCGTATGCCCAGCCATCACCACCGTACATCCACATGGATTTCTTCGCCAGATGCTCTTTGTTATCTAAAAGGAAAGCTTTCAACTCTGCACCTTCAGCAGGAACGGCTGCTTTTTCCAATGCCATAATCAAGGCTTGGGTATCCTCTTTGCTTCTGTGACCATCGTCATAGTGTTCAAACCAAACCTTTGCGGCGGTCTGTAAAGCTTCGTCGTTGCTAAGCTCTAACAATTCTTTTAACTGCATTGCACAGCGTTCTCTTTGCTGTTCAACAGCCAAAACCATACCTAAGGAGAACTGTGCATTGTTTTCAAACAGAGAGTTGCTCCATGCAGGGCCCCAGCCATCCTTATTTGTTGTATAAGGCACACAAGGAGCGGCAGCACCCCAAGCTTGAGTACAGCCTGTTGCATTGGCAAGATACATTCTGTCGCCGTAGAGCTGTGTCATGAGCTTTGCATAAGGGGTTTCACCACAGCCGGCACAAGCACCGGAGAACTCCAGTAAAGGCTGTTCAAACTGACTGCCTTTTACAGTATATTTATCCAGAGGATTTTCTTTATAGGAAAGAGACAAGGAGTAATCCCAATTTGTCATTTCTCCCAACTGAGAATCCAAAGGTTTCATGGTCAATGCTTTTTCTTTTGCGGGACATGCCACAACACATGCACCACAGCCCTGACAATCCAGAGGGTCTACCTGAATGCGGTATTGATAGTTTGCTATTTCTCCGGCACCGTTGGCCTTTTTTGTTTCATAGCCATAGGGTGCATTTTTTGCTTCTTCCTCAGTTAACAGGAAGGGGCGGATACAAGCATGAGGGCAAACATAGGAGCACTGATTACATTGAATACAGTTGCTGATATTCCATTCAGGCACATCAATGGCAACACCACGCTTTTCGTAAGCGGAGGTACCCAAAGGGGCGGTGCCGTCCTCTCTGCCTAAGAATACAGAAACGGGCAGAGTGTCTCCCTTTTGTGCATTCATAGGAATCAAAAGCTTTTCAATATATTCGGGCAAAATGCGTTTCAAATCTTCTTTGTTCACTTCTGTTGCATTTTTCCAGCTTTCAGGCACATCTATTTTTACTAATCCGCTTAAACCTGCATCTACAGCGGCATAGTTCATATTTACAATTTTCTCGCCTTTTTTTCCGTAGGATTTTTCAATTGCGGCTTTCATATAGCCAAGAGCATCCTCCGCAGGAATAATGTTTGCCAACTTAAAGAAAGCAGATTGCAACACGCTGTTTGTTCTGTTGCCCAAACCGATTTCACGACAAATTTCTACAGCATCAATGGTATAGAAAGAGATATTGTTGTTCGCAATATATTTCTTTACGTCAGCGGGCAAGTGTGCATCCAGTTCTTCGGGTTTCCAACCACAATTCAAAAGGAAGGTGCCACCGGGTTTGATTTCGGAAACAATATCGTACTTGCTTATGTAAGACTGCTGATGGCAAGCAACAAAGTCTGCCTTAAAAACCAAATAGCTGGAGCGAATGGGCACATTGCCAAAACGCAAATGGCTTTTTGTAATACCGCCTGATTTTTTAGTGTCATATTCAAAGTATGCCTGCGCATATTTATCGGTATGGTCACCAATGATTTTGATGGAGTTTTTGTTAGCGCCAACGGTACCATCGGAGCCAAGGCCCCAGAATTTACAAGCGATGGTGGATGCATCTGTTACCTCAGGTTCTGCACCTACGGTGAGGGAGGTCATGCTGACATCATCATTAATACCCACAGTAAAGTGGTTTTTACGTGCACCCTTCATGTTGTCAAATACAGAGACAATTTGAGCGGGGGTTACATCCTTTGAGGAAAGACCATATCTGCCTGCAAGCACCAATGGCATTTTGCCTTTTTCCATCAAAGCGGAACAAACATCTTCGTAAAGAGGTTCGCCCAAAGCACCGGGTTCTTTGGTTCTATCCATTACAGTAATGATTTTTGCGCTTTCAGGTAGAGCCGCCATAAAATGCTCCATGGAGAAGGGGCGATACAAATGAATTTGCAAGAAACCAACTTTTTCGCCTTTTTCGTTCAGATGCTCAACAACCTCTTGAATAGCACCGGAAACAGAGCCCATAGCAATAATCACATGCTCTGCATCAGCCGCACCAAAATAGTTAAACAGCTTGTAATTTCTGCCTGTGATTTCATTGATTTGGTTCATGTATTCTTCCACAATTGCAGGAAGGTTCTTATAAAAAGGAGAACACGCTTCTCTGTTTTGGAAGAAAACGTCAGGATTCTGTACGATAGAGCGCTGTACAGGACGTTCGGGATTCAATGCGTTTTTACGGAATTTACGAAGGGCATCCTGATCCATCAGCTTTCCAATTTTTTCATAATCCATAACTTCAATTTTTTGCAGCTCATGGGAGGTGCGGAAGCCATCAAAGAAATGAATAAAGGGAACACTGCCCTTGATTGCTGCTAAATGGGCAACACCGCCCAAATCCATAACTTCTTGAACGGAAGCGGAGGAGAGCATAGCACAGCCGATTTGACGACAGCTCATAACGTCGGAATGGTCGCCAAAAATGGAGAAGGCGTGGGTACCAACGGTTCTTGAGCTAACGTGAAATACGCCGGGCTTTAATTGCCCTGCAATACGATACATCGGTGGAATCATTAATAAAAGCCCTTGAGAGGCAGTATAGGTTGTTGTCAGCGTGCCTGCTTCCAATGCACCATGCATTGCGCCTGCCGCACCTGCTTCAGATTCCATTTCCACCAAGCGAACGGTTTGGCCGAAAAGATTCTTTTTGCCATTAGCCGCCCAAGTATCAACATGCTCAGCCATAGGGGAGGAAGGTGTAATGGGATAGATGGTTGCAACTTCTGTAAAAGCGTAAGAAATATACGCAGCAGCTTCGTTACCATCCATAGTTTTCATGATTTTTGCGCTCATGAGTAGGCTCCTTTCATATACAGTATACAAAACACGAATAAAATACAGCCTGCATCCAGCTTGGCCGGCACAGGATAAAAAACTTTGCTAAGCTGATGATAATGAATATAAATATCATTGTCAATATTTCACCAATAATATTTATTGGAAAAATGGGTAAATCCTTAATAAAAGCATTTTTTTGTTTATTTTTACTATATAGTAATTGTATTGAATTAAAAACATATATAATTATATTAAAATAGAAAATTATTTATGATTTTATATTCCAAAAAGTAGCAGGAAATAGGTATAAAAAATTGTTCAAAAATATATACAATTTCTATTTTTGAGAGAAAAGGGGTTGATTGCAGTGAATGACAGGGTATTTGAAAAATCACAAGACGGTCAAATTGTATGACAAGAAATACATAAATATTGCGAAAAGGGGGATATCATATGAAAATTGCAGAGGTCCGTTTTCTGGAAAAAGAAGAACGGGTAACATTACCTTGTTGGACGAATATTTTAACGGAAAAATTACGCAATAAGTACATTCTTTCAAAAAAGCCCTTTACTATTCAGGAAAAAGAGGGCATATTACAAGGGATACTATCCGTTTCTGATGGTCAGGGTTTGTCTGTGCCTTGGCGAACCAAAGCTGAGGAATTGGTAAAAACTTTGGCGGCAGAGGGTGCCGGAATTATTATTGCACCCACGGAAGGGGAGTTTCCCCAAAAGATTCTACCCATTGCCAAAGGGCGGGTTCTGGCGGCATTGTTTGCTTTTGACGGGGCGGCAGAGGCATTACGGCGGCAGGGAAAAAATCCTGAGGAGGCACATTTTTTGATTTCCGGTACGGATTCGGAAATACTGCCCTTGGTTTTGGCGGGAATGGGAGATTATGTGAATCATCTTTCGTTTTTTGCAGATACTATGGAGGAGCTGGAAGAAATACAAGAGGAGCTTTTCGCGGAAAAAGGCTTGCGCACCGAGGTGTTTTCTTCTCCAAAAAACCCGTTGTTTTCCGAGGCGGATGCCATAATTGTTTGCGGCATGGAGCAAACGGGTTATGAGCACATTATAAAAAGATATGCTGTTTTCATCGATGCTGTGGGGAATCGTCCCGTTTTGCGCAGACTATTGCAAAGACGGTGGGATACAGCGGCGGCAGAAGGGTTTTATTTTACCTACGCAGAAAAACAAGTGGAGGGAAGATGGGCAGAGGCATGGGCGTTTACGCAAAACATGGATTTTCAAGGATTTTGGCTGGATAATTATCCGTCTGAAAAAGCAGAAGAGGTTTTTCATGCCTTAAAACAGAACGATTTTTCCGTTTGTGGGTTTTCTGCTTTGGGTAAGCGGGTGAAGATTGGCAAAATCAAAGAGGATTTGGACAATTTGGGGGATTAACATTGACACTCTTCTTTAAGTATTATATAATTTATCAATGAATTTTGAGGGTCAAGGCCCTCTTTTTTCCTTGTTTGTGCGATTTTGACAAGGAGAAGCAAAAAAAGCGGAGAGTTCCGGGAAAAAGGAGATGACAACGACCATGGCTGAGAAAAAGGTTGTTTTGACTTATGATGGTTTGAAAAAGCTGGAGGAAGAGCTGGAAAATTTGAAAACTGTCAAAAGAAAAGAAGTGGCAGAAAAGATTAAAGAAGCAAGAGGACAGGGAGACTTGTCTGAAAATGCGGAGTATGATGCTGCAAAGGAAGAACAGGCTGAAATTGAAGCAAGAATTGTTGTTCTAGAAAAAATGCTGCGTAATGCAGAGGTCATTGATGATGAAGAAGTATCCAACGAGGTGGTAAGCCTTGGTTCAACGATAGAGCTTCATGATATAGAATTTGATGAGGTGATGACCTATACCATTGTTGGTTCTGCAGAAGCAGACCCTATGAATGGACGCATTTCCAATGAATCCCCTGTTGGCATGGCGCTTTTGGGTCATTCCACCGGGGAAAGAATCAGCATTGAAACACCTGACGGAGAAGCTGTTTTTGAAATAGTATCGATTAAAAGATAACACACTATAAGGTTGGCAGAATACAAAGGCCAAAAGGGAATGGAGGAAGAAACGTGGCAGAGCAAAACGAAAACGTACAGGAGAAGGAATTGACCCAGCAGGAGCTGAGTGAGCAGATTCTCATCCGACGTGAAAAACTGGCACAATTACAGGCAGAGGGGAAGGATCCTTTTGCAATTGTAAAATTTGATGTAACCCATCATAGCGACGAAATCAGAGATGCTTTTGACGAGTTGGAAAACAAGGATGTGGCAATTGCAGGCCGCTTGATGAGCAAACGTATTATGGGGAAGGCATCCTTTTGCAATATTCAAGATCGTAACGGTAATATGCAGTCCTATGTGAGCCGTAACGATATTGGAGATGAGGAATATGCCGCTTTCAAAAAGTTTGATATTGGCGACATTGTGGGAATCAAAGGCTTTGTTTTCCGTACAAAGACAGGGGAAATTTCTGTGCATGCTAAGGAGGTTACCCTTCTTTCCAAAAGCTTGCAGGTTCTGCCTGAGAAGTTCCATGGCTTAAAAGATCAGGAAATGCGTTATCGCCAAAGATATATGGACTTGATTGTAAACCCTGAGGTAAGGGATACTTTTATTAAGCGTTCCAAAATTATTAGCGAAATCAGAAGATTTTTAGATGGAAAGGGCTTTTTAGAGGTAGAAACCCCTGTATTGCAGACCATTGCAGGTGGTGCATCCGCAAGACCTTTCATCACACATCATAATACACTGGATATTGATATGTACTGCCGTATTGCCCTTGAACTGCCCTTAAAGCGTCTGATTGTAGGCGGTTTTGAAAGAGTTTATGAAATCGGGCGTGTATTCCGTAACGAAGGGATTTCTGTAAGACATAACCCTGAATTTACATTGATGGAGCTATATCAGGCTTATACAGACTATAATGGCATGATGGATATTACTGAGGAAATGTTCCGCACTGTTGCACAAAATGTGTTGGGTGGAACAAAGGTACAGTATGGTGGTCACGAATTAGATTTAGGTCAGCCTTTTGCAAGAAAAACCATGGTTTCTTTGGTAAAAGAATATACCGGTGTAGACTTTGATGCAATAAAGGATACAGAGGAAGCAAAGGCATTGGCAAAGGAACGCCATATTGCTTTTGAAGACCGTCATGTAAAAGGGGATATTCTGTTATTGTTCTTCGAAGAATTTGTAGAAAAGAATTTGGTTCAGCCTACTTTTGTTATTGACTATCCCGTTGAGGTATCTCCATTGACAAAGAGAAAGCCAGAGAACCCTGATTATACAGACCGTTTTGAATTATTTATTGTAGGCCGTGAATATGCAAATGCATATTCCGAGCTGAATGACCCCATTGACCAGCGTGGACGTTTTGAATATCAGGAAATGTTGCGTGAAGCTGGGGACGATGAAGCCAATATGATTGATGAGGATTTCTTAACTGCATTGGAATATGGCATGCCTCCTACCGGTGGTTTGGGTGTAGGTATTGACCGTTTTGTTATGTTGTTGACAGAAGCAGTTTCTATTAGGGACGTAATCTTATTCCCTACTATGAGACCCCTTGATAAATAAATGAAAATGAAAGAGCGCGGTAATCAAAACTCAGGATTTCCGTGCTTTTTTTATACCTTTTCTTTGGAATACAGCTATAAGATATAGATGTTTAAGCTCCTTCTTTTTAGTTGTGGAGCTTTCAATACTTCATGGGGCGTTATGAGTATCTGCTAATTTTTGTTGAATATTGATTTCATGAAGAACAAATATTCAAGATATAAAACATTAACATGAATTTTTTTCCTACCAAGTCTTTTTCATAGACTTTGTTTCACAATTTCTATGGATTTATGTTATAATAGATACAATTGCAAAAAAAGACTCAATAAGTCTTTTTTTCATGGCTTTTTTAAAAGAAATAGGAGATCAAGAACTTGGATTCATTTTGATTTTTAGAATCTTTTTCTGAAATGTAAAGGAATTGGATTTTCAGGTTTTATATGCAAGCTTGAAGGCTTAAAAAACAGAGTCTTTTTCAAGAGTCAATTTTTCGGTATCAGAAACTTGGACGAGTATTTTTCTCTTTTTTTTAAGAATTTATGGCACGTTAATATGATATAATGGAAATAGTGTCACATTTCCAAGGGGTAGGGTGTATTTTATGGAGGCATTAAAAGGTTTATTTGACAATTTGGGGGTAACAGGCTTTGTTCGGCCATCCATTGGATTTTCAGATATTTTAGATATTCTGATTGTTGCCTATATTATTTATAAAATTATA
This sequence comes from Anaerotignum propionicum DSM 1682, assembly GCF_001561955.1. Lineage (NCBI taxonomy): Bacteria > Bacillati > Bacillota > Clostridia > Lachnospirales > Anaerotignaceae > Anaerotignum > Anaerotignum propionicum. The sequence goes on along the minus strand of NZ_CP014223.1, from coordinate 3,072,370 downwards.
TTTTGGATTAAAGAAACAAGGGCATGGGTGCTGTTTAAGGGTATATTGGTCATTCTTGCCTTGGCAGCCATCGCTGCCATTTTGCAGCTGCACACAATTATTTGGATATTGTCAAACACCATTTCTGTTGGTATCATTGCAGTGATTGTTGTGTTTCAGCCAGAGCTTAGAAAAGCTTTGGAACAGCTGGGAAAGGGGCGGTTTTTTTCGTATTTCATTCGTACTGATGAGGAAGACAGTCAGAAGGCTTCCACAAGAACAGTGGACGAAATCATCAAGGCCGCAGACAAAATGGGGGCGGTAAGGACCGGTGCCTTAATTTTGATTGAGCAGGAGGTGCCCTTGGGGGATTTGGAGAGAACTGGGATTCCCATTGATGCATTAATATCCAGTCAGTTATTAATCAATATTTTTGAGCATAACACGCCGTTGCATGACGGTGCCGTAATTATACGCAGAAATCGGGTTGCGGCAGCCACCTGCTTTTTGCCTTTAACCGACAGCAATGAAATCAGCATGGAATTGGGCACGAGACATCGGGCGGCCATTGGTGCCAGTGAGGTTTCAGACGCTTATGTTATTGTTGTATCTGAGGAAACAGGGTCTATTTCCGTGGCCAGAGGTGGTGTTCTTTACCGAGATTTAACTGCTGATCAATTGAGAACAATGCTTTCACAAACCAAGAAAGTTGGCAAGAAGAAACTCTCTTTTTGGAAAGGAAGGCAGGATAAATGAAAAAATTTCAAGAAACACTGATGAAAGACTTGGGATGGAAGCTGCTTTCCATAGGCATTGCCACAATCATGTGGTTCATGGTAATTAATATCAATCAGCCTGTTGACACAAGAACCTATTCCAAGTATATTACATTAGACAATATGGAGGTCTTAACAGACCGTGGCCTGACGGCAAGAAATGCGGAGGATATCGCTGCAACAAAGGTGAATATTAAAATCAAGGCACAGCGTACCTCCTTGGATCGTTTAAACCAGTCTAACGATTGGCTGCAAGTTTCTGTGGATTTTTCTGGGCTGAAAAATGCTATGGCGGGAGACACGGTTTCCTTGCCTGTGAAGGTAGAAATGCTTGGGGGATACAGTGGCTATACCATTGTGAGTAAGGCCCCTGCAAATATTCAGGTGAGTATCGAAAGATTGGCAAGTAAGGAGCTTCCTATTGAAATCACTCTAAATGGCGAGCTTCCCAAGAATGCTTTGTATTCTGCCCCTGTATTGAGTGCAAATACTGTTTGGGTGAAAGGGCCTGCGTCGTCAGTGGAGCGGGTTATTGCGGTACGAGGAATGATTAACGCGCAGGATGTTCAAGGGGATGTGCAGCTTAACGCCAAGCTGGTTCCTTATGATTCCCATGGGACGCAAGTGAAGGGTGTAAAGCTAGGCACATCTGAAGTTACGGTGATTTACGGTGCACTGGGTTTAAAATCCATTCCTATTAAGGTGAATATTTCAGGTACCCCTGCTGATGGCTTTGAATTTGGGGAAACAACTTGTACACCTCAAACCATAGAAGTTGTTGCAAACCCTGAAATTTTGAAAGATTTTATCTATCTTCAATTACCGGATATTGATATTTCAGGAAGCGGTGCTACCCTTCGAAAGAGCTTCGCTGTGGCGGATTATCTTCCTGAGGGGATAGCCATTAAAGATGGCAGCAGCCCAACCATACAGGTAAATGTGCAAGTATTGGCTGCAAACAGCCGTGAGATTGTGGTTCGTTCAAACCAGCTGACTGTGCTAAAAGGTGTAAGCGGAATGAGTTATGAAATCAGCGGCAGTGCCAAAGTTGTGATAACAGGTGAGGAAACATTGATTAATAATATAGATGAGAGTACTCTTACGGGTACTGTGGATGTAAGCGGACTTTCTGTGGGGCATCACAAGGTGCCGATTACCTTGAATTTAGCAGACGGCATTACCGCTGGGTATGCATATATTGATGTTGCCATTTCCCAAGAAGCGGACGCATCCGATAGTGAATCATGATTTTTTTGGAGGAAATATAAATGGGTAGATTATTTGGTACTGATGGGGTTAGAGGCGTTGCCAATACGGAATTGACTGGAGAGATGGCGTATCAGCTTGGCCGGGCTGGGGCATATGTTTTAACGAAGGAAAAGAAGCATGCACCCCGTATTTTGGTGGCAATGGATACACGAATCAGTGGTGATATGCTGGAGTCTGCTTTGGTTGCAGGTATTTGCTCCGTTGGTGCCCATGCAGTGATTGCGGGGGTAATTCCCACACCTGCTGTGGCATATTTGGTGCGTCACTATCGTTTGGACGCAGGGGTGATGATTTCTGCATCCCATAACCCGGTTGAATATAATGGCATTAAGTTTTTTAGTGATCAAGGCTATAAACTGAGTGACGAATTGGAAGATGAAATAGAGGATATCGTTTTAAGTCGTATGGAGGTTTTGCCTTGCCCCACAGGAAATGGGATTGGAACCAGAGGTTATGCGGAAGAAGCATTGGATGATTACATTGCATTCCTTAGAAACAGTACAACGGAGCGTTTTCAAGGGATAAAGGTGGCATTAGATTGTGCCAATGGAGCTGCTTATAAAGCGGCACCGATTACGATGCTTGAGTTGGGAGCCCAACTTTGCATCATACATAATGAGCCTGATGGAACCAATATTAATGATAAGTGCGGTTCAACCCATATGGAGGATTTAGTGGCATTGGTAAAGGAAAATGGCGCTGATATAGGCTTTGCCTTTGATGGAGATGCAGATCGTTGCTTGGCGGTGGATGAAAATGGCCAAGTGATTGACGGAGATAAGATTCTGGCAATTTGCGGGTGTGATATGAAGGCAAGGGGAGAATTGAAAAAAGACACTATTGTTGGTACGGTCATGTCTAACCTAGGGCTAACAATGATGGGGCGTGAAAATGAAATTTCTGTTTTGCAAACTAATGTTGGCGACAGGTATGTTCTGGAAAGTATGCTGGCAGAAGGCTATAACTTAGGGGGAGAGCAATCCGGTCATATTATTTTTCTGGATTACAACTCAACAGGGGATGGTGTTTTGACTGCAATTCAGCTTTTATCTGTCATGAATCGCAGTGGGAAAAAGGCCTCTGAATTGGGAAAAACCATGGAAGTTATGCCTCAGGTTTTAGTAAATGCGCGGGTGAACAATGCACGGAAGAATGAATATATGGAGGTTCCTGAAATAAAAGCTGCGATTGAGGCTTTGCAGGAAAAATTTTCTTCTGACGGAAGAGTGCTGATTCGCACTTCCGGTACGGAGCCTTTGGTACGAGTAATGATTGAAGGCAAGGACAAAGAAGCAATGGAAAAGGAAGCCATGAAGTTAGCGGCTTTCATTGAGGAAAAACTTCAATAAAAAAATTCCCCTGCTATGGCATAAAACTACTTGACTGTGGCAGGGGATACGCATAAAATAGAAAAGGACTGCTTTGAGAGTCTCTTAGCTATCTATATTCTATATTATAATTTGTCTCAGTAGCTCAGTTGGATAGAGCGTCCCCCTCCTAAGGGGAAGGTCGCAGGTTCGACTCCTGTCTGGGACATCATAAAGGGTTGGAAATTCAAGGTTTCTTGGGTTTTCAGCCCTTTTTCGTTGACTTAAGGTTATGTTAGCAGATTGATACTTTATACGTTGTACTTAAAAATATCATTTGCTTTCTATTAATTTTTAAAAGGGGAATTTTAATAGGGCGCTCCTGGTGAATATTTTGAAGATGTTTTAAGTTGAAACTGCTAACCTCAAATTTTCTTTGACCCTAATGCTTTTAAAGAAACGTGAAAATTACTTTATTTAATTTTAGTTAGCTATTGATATTGCATAATATGTATCTTTTTCTTGTAATAGAAATTTTCCGTAATCATATCCACCGGATATACCATCCCATTGAGGGGGAATTAAAATGTTTCCCGCATGATCAAGCAACCCAAATTTTTTATTTTCACTAACCAGGATGAACTTATTTGCATTTTCACCGTATTCATATTTTCCTACAAAGTCCCAAGTTTTATTTCCAACAAGCTTTCCATCCTTATCAATAATAGCATATTTTGTTATTCCCGCTGTACTTGATTCTGCTATGGCGGTTCCGTTATTAAATTGTGTAACATAATCCCATTTATCAGCAATTACCAATTTACCTTCTGAATTAATAAAACCCCATTTCCCTTTTTCGGTTTTTACTGCAGCCAAATTTTCTGTGCAATCTTTAAAATCGGTGAAAACATAACCGGTTACTAATTTACCTTCTGTATTAACCGCGACATATTTTTTATTTTTTTCTGCAAAGCCCATATTGCAACTAAAACTATTTAGGATATAGCCATCAATATTAGCAATTACTTTTCCGCGTTTATTAATCATAGTTGATGTGCCATTACTTTTTTGAATTACCCCAATTCCGTTTTTAAAAGAAGATAAAGTCTTTTTTTGGGGAGGTGAAATAATCTTTCCATCAATTCCAACATATCCGTTATCACCCTCCACAGTTTTATAAATAGCTACACCTTCTGATGGCATAAATAACTGTGAATATGTTATTTTATTTTTCTTGGCTTGGTCATCAAAATAATAATCTTCAACTTTTGTAACCACAATTCCATTTTTATCTATAAATCCACATATATTTTTATTTATATTAACAGCCGGAGCAAGTCCATTTTCAAAAACTCCAAGACAATCCCATTCTATAGGTATAGTAAGTTTTCCGGTTTTATCTATAAATCCATATTTTCCGGTTTTTTTTACCATAGCCATATCATCATTAAAAGTTGATATCCACTGGTAATTTAAATTTAATACCATTTTCCCGTCTGTATCTATTAATCCAAATTCTTTATCCTTGGCAACGACAAACAATCCATTCTCGCAATCTTCCATAAAAGTATACTGAGGACTAACAATTATTTTCCCCTCAGTATTTATAAGGCCATATTTTCTGTTTTTAGATACAATAGCACGTTCGTTTTTGAAAGGCATCACACTTTCCCAAGATGGAGAAGCAATTATATTCCCTTTTGTGTTAATAAATCCAATTCCATTTTTATCTTCAATAGGTATTAAATTTTCTGAAAAGCCATGTAAAGTTTTGTAATTTGTATTGAAATTTGTCTCATATTTAGCAATTTTGCTGGCGTATATATTTTTTTCACTCAATAAACTGCATCCACTATGTAATAGCAGGCTTACAATTAAAAACTGAATTACACTCTTTCTCTTCATTTTAAACACTCCTTTTTCTATATATTACCATATTTTCAACAATGTTATCTTAAATTTTTCTTGAGGAAAGTAAACAAATACTAAGAAATAAGATATACATTTTGTGTTAGTCCTGATTGTGTTTTTAATTAAGATACGTGGTTACGAAAAAACTGCATGTTTTTTACAATGGATGAAAAAAGGTTAGAGTACTATTTTTTCATTCATAATTGCTTACTTGACTGTAGGCGCGGTTATCCATATAATACTTTGAAAGGGGGGAAGGGAATGATATTAATTTTTATTAGTTGTAGTCTTATAAAAAACGAACATTCCATCTCTATTTTTGATAAATAAATTTCTAGCAGAGGATAACTGTATATCAGAGATATACAGTGTTAGAAATCATTTATCCAATAGAGAAAGGATGTTATGAAATGAAAAATCATGTAGTTACCAGATTGTCTCCATCAGGAGTGAGTAAAGAGGTGGGGCATTATACCCATATCACAAAAATAAAGCCTAATGCAACTTTTTATACGTTTTCAGGCCAAATTGGAGCAGATTTAGGTGGAGATATTCCTAATGATTTTAATCAGCAAGTAGAGAATACATTTATAAATATATCAAATTTATTGAAAAGTGTGGATTTGGAACCAGATAATGTGATTAAGGTAAATATATGGTCCATAGTAGAAATCGACTGGGAGTATTTCGATAAGATTTATTGTGATTTTTTTGGAGAAATTTCTCCTTCAATGACAATTGCCTATGTGAACGCCTTAGGTTTGGATTCAATAAAAATAGAAATAGAAATATGGGCGGCAGGATAAACTTTAAAGAAATAGGGTTATCGATAAGGTACTTGCGTGCCTAACTGAATGAATAAGAAAGGAGCTGGAATTTTCTCAGCTCCTTTTATTTATTGCTGATATGTCTATGGAATGAATTAGCAGCAAGTTTTCATATCATCATGTTTGTTTAGATATGAAAAAGATATTGAACAGCCAATGAAACAACGGAGACAGAAAGCCAGCATAAAAAACCCAGCAGTATAGGTTTCGCTCCATTTTTCACTAATTTAATGATATTTGTGTTTAAACCGATTGCAGCCATTGCCATGACAATCATAAACTTTCCGGCTTGGGCAAGAAAATGGGTTGCATTGCTTGGGATAGTCAGGAAGGTATTCAATATAGATGCACCCAGAAAACCAAGTACAAACCATGGGAAAATTTTGGCGATGCTGTAATTTGCATTTTCTCCAGCGTTCTTTTTTGAAGTAATAACTGCCAAAACAAGGGTAATGGGAACAATGGCTAGAGTTCTTGTCAATTTTACAATAACGGATAGATTTCCTGCGGTATCACTGAAAGCATAGCCTGCGGCAACCACAGAAGAGGTATCGTTCACTGCGGTTCCTGCCCAGAGGCCAAAGGTATGATCGCTCATTCCAAACAGGTGTCCCAAGGCGGGAAATAGGAACGCCGCAATTACATTAAATAGAAAGATTGTTGAAATAGAACGGGCGATTTCTTCATCTTTCGCATGAATAACGGGGGCTGTTGCGGCAATGGCAGAGCCGCCGCAAATGGCAGAGCCTACACCAATCAGCGTTTTTGTATTTCCATCCAGCTTGAGAAGTTTTCCTGCAAAAAATGCGGTTATAAATGCTGCGGATAGGGTAAATACCATAAGTAAGATGGTTTGCTTTCCAACACTAAAAATATTAAATAAGTTCATTTCAAATCCCAAAAGTATGATTGCGTATTGCAGAATTTTTTTCGACGTAAATTGAATGCCTTCGTTAAAATGAGTGGATCGATTCCAAAAAGCCAGAATCATACCGAACAATATCCCTAAGACAGGGCTGCCTATGATGGGAAATGCCTTACCAATTAGCCACGCAGGAATGGCAATTCCCCCTGCAAGAAGGATTCCTCCTATTTTTCTTTTTACCATGTTTGTTCTTCTCCTTTATTTGGTTTTATACTGATTGTATTATACCTCTTGCACAATAATAATTAAAATATTATTATAAGATAATATTGATAAGTAAAAGCTTATGCATCGGAGGTTACTTATGACATTAAGGCATTTTAAAATTTTTATAGAGGTGTGTGAGACCATGAATATGACTCAAGCGGCGGAGCGTTTATATATCTCTCAGTCAGCGGTGAGTCAAGCAATTTCTGACTTGGAAGCATATTACGGAACAAAGCTTTTTGAACGGCTTTCTAAAAGAATTTATCTGACGGATGCAGGAGAAAAGCTGCTGAGCTATGCTAGGCATATCACTAAAATGACTGAGGAAGCAGAAGCCAGTATAAAATCTTTGTCGGAAAGCGGCGTGATTCGTATTGGAGCCAGTGTTACGGTAGGCTCAGCCATTTTACCAAAATTGGTGAAGTCCTTTCAAAATGTCAGTCCTACTACAAGTTTTGAGGTGATTGAGGATAACACAACTGTGATAGAATCCCTTATTCTAAACAATGAGGTTGATTTGGGGTTAGTAGAGGGGGAAATTCTATCATCGGATATTACCATAAAACCTTTTCTTCAGGATGAACTAATATTAATCTGTGGGAAGGAGCATCCCTTTTCACAAAAGGCAGTGGTATTTCCCTTTGAACTTGAAAAAGAGAATTTCATCATCCGAGAAAAGGGTAGTGGCACCAGAAAGCTGTTTGAAATAAAAATGGCGGCAAACAATGTCAGTTGGTCTGCATCATGGGTTTGCAATAATTCGGAAACCATTAAGAATGCCGTAGAAAACAATTTGGGTATTTCTGTTATTTCCCAGAAAAGTGTTTTAAAAGAGCTTGAAAACAAGACTCTATTTTCTTCTCAAATAGAAGGAATAGCGTTTATTCGGCAATTCAAAATTGCCTATCATAAGAAGAAATTTATCACACAAAAAATGAATCATTTTATGGAACATTTAATCAAGTTATATTAAATCTAAAATTACATTAAGGGTTATTACTGTTAAAGGCTAAAAAAATTATTTAACCTGTATTAACTTTATTTTCGTCAGTTAATGTGTTGGTCATGTTTCGGTGGGTTACTGAGATGTATATTGACAAAAAAATAAATACGACATACTATAATAATAGAAAATAGATAACGGTGTTATGTTGAGAAGGAGGTATCCTTTGAAAAACGAGAAAGAAACGAAAGAGCAGTTGATTCAGTGGGGCAGAAAAGAATTTTTGGAAAAAGGCTTTGCCCAAGCCTCCCTACGAAATATTTGCAAAAATGCAGGGGTCACCACAGGTGCCTTATATTTTTTCTTTGAAAATAAGGAAGATTTATTTGCTTCCATTGTGGAAGAGCCTTTAAGAGAGCTAAATCAGATTTTGGATGAGCATTTTGACAAAGAGCTATATCAGGAGGAATACCTTAATCAGGTAAAAGAGGATATGGAGGACTTGGCATGTGCAAAAGAAATGCTCCATTGCATTTACCAAAATTATGACGCATTCCATCTGTTGTTAACAAAATCCAGAGGCTCCAAGTTCGAGCATACAGAGGAGCAATTTGTGGAGATGACAGAAAAAAAATATCGTCTTATGGCTGAGCGGATTTGTTTACAAAGAAATCTGTCAAAACCAGCAGACTATATGCTTCACTGGTTTGCCCATACCCAAGTGAATCTTTTTGTACACTTGGTTTCCCATGAAAAATCTGAGGAGAATGCGGGGAGAAATTTGGAAGCGATGGTCGCATGCATGGTGGCTTGTTGGAATCAGTTACTGCAAGATAAGTGAAAAAGATGGGTAGGTGATAGTTTGAAAGAATTTATGATTTTACTGATTCCATTTGTCGGAACCTCATTAGGTGCTGCAATGGTGTTTTTTATGAAAGATGAAATGAATGAAAAGGTAAAAAAATTGCTTTTAGGCTTTGCGGCAGGCGTTATGATTGCCGCCTCAGTGTGGTCATTGTTGATTCCGGCTATTGACTTGGCCGGAGAGCAAAGGGGCCCTTCTTGGTTGCCTGCGTTGATTGGGTTTTTATTAGGTGTTGGATTTTTATTGATATTAGATACCATAATACCTCACTTGCATTTGGACAGTGATAAGCCGGAAGGTGTACCCAGCAAGCTTTCCAAAACATCAATGTTAGTGCTTGCCGTAACCCTACATAATTTTCCCGAGGGTATGGCTGTTGGTGTAACTTTTGCAGGAGCCATGTTGGGAGGCAGTAATATTACCATGATGTCTGCCTTTGCTTTGGCTTTGGGCATTGCAATACAAAATTTCCCAGAAGGGGCAATCATCTCTATGCCTTTGCGCAATGAAGGTGCCAGCAAGAAAAAGGCGTTTTTATATGGTGTGGGTTCCGGCGTTGTGGAGCCTGTGGGTGCGGTGATTACCATTTTGTTGGCAAAGCAAGTAATGCCCATATTGCCCTATTTTCTTTCCTTCGCCGCAGGGGCTATGATTTATGTGGTGATTGAGGAATTGATACCCGAATCACAAGCGGGGGAGCATTCCAACATAGGGACAATTGGTGCAGCGCTAGGTTTTGCGCTGATGATGGTATTGGATGTGGCGTTGGGCTGATAAAATACGAGCCAAAGGAGGAATGAAAATTGCCAAGAAATGATGAAATACAAAATGCCTATAGAACCATAGGGGGAGAGCATACCTTTTATGATGGAATGATTACCTGCTATACTTTTTTGGGAAAGGCTGTATGCAAAATCATTTGGGGAATGAATCGAGATGAAAATAATCGGTATCTGCAATTTGCACTGCAGGGAATTCCTTCTGATTTTTCAGGTAAAATGCTGGAAGTACCTGTGGGTACAGGGATATTGACTATGCCTATATATACAAACCTACAGAAGGCCGAAATCACTTGCGTGGATTATTCCGAGGAAATGATGGTACGAGCGCAGGGCAGAGGGGATGCTATGGACCTTCACCATGTTACCTTTTGTCAAGGGGATGTGGGTGCATTGGATTTTCCTGATAAAACCTTTGATTTGGTGCTATCCCTCAATGGGTTTCATGCTTTTCCAGACAAAGAGGATGCATACAGAGAGATTTTTCGGGTACTAAAGCCCGGGGGTATTTTTGCGGTTGTTTTTATGTGCAAGAAGAGAGTAAACGTACAGATTGGTTTATTCAAAGGTTCTATGTACCAAAGGGATTTTTTACCCCGCCCTTTGAGACGAAGCAAAGCTTAGAAGCCAGATTGAATGAAATGTATGACCAAGTACAATTGAATTGTGTGAGAGCCATGGCCTCCTTCACATGTGTAAAGGGAAAATAAAAAGTGCCCGTTGTAGTGATTTGCAAATCACAGCAACGGGCGTTTCTTTTGCAGATTAAAGGGTCTTTATGTTTTAAAGTTGTAGTGTTTCAAAATGAATCGAAAAAAGGGGTTTAGTTCAGCAAGTCCTTGCTTTTCAAGAAATCTGTGGCCACTTGTTCCACTTTTTTCTGCTCTACATTAACCTGATAATTCAATTCTGTCATTTCCTCATCACTAATTTGCCCCGCCAATAGGTTCAGAACGTCCTTAAGCTCAGGGTGTTCTTTCAGGGTATCATTACGCACCAGGGGAGCTGCATAATAAGGGGGGAAGAAGTTTAAATCATCCTCCAATACTTTTAAATCATACTTTTTGATTTCTGCATCGGTGGTAAAGGCGTCGGTAGCATCCATATCATTATTGCCAATGGCTTGATATTTTAAGGATACATTCATCATCTTAGGGTCGCCCTTAAAGGTGACACCATACAAATCGCAGAAGCCTTCAAACCCATCTTGACGATTGAAGAATTCATTTTCACCGCCGAATACTAGATTTTCGGAAACACCCTTCAGATCAGAGGTTTTTTCCAAATGATATTTATCAGCCACTGCCCTTGTAACAGCGATGGCGTAGGTATTATTAAAGCCATAAGGTTCCAACCAAGAGATATCAAATTGTTTATTAAATTCCTCTTTTACCACGTTATAGGCTTCCTCGGGATTGGTTATGACATCCATTTTTAAGTGGGCAGTCAGACCAGTGCCAGTATATTCGGAATAAATATCAATATCGCCCTTTTTCAGTGCTTCAAAATTGATAAAGGTGCCACCCATATTCAGCTTCCGTTCCACCTTCAATTCTGTTTTGTTTTCAATCAGCTGAGAAAGAATTTCACCAAGAATGATATTCTCGCTAAAATCCTTAGAACCGATGACAACAGTATCCTTACTGCCGCAACCTGTCAAAGCCATGGAAAAAACAGCTGTAGCGGCAACTGCCAAAGATAGTAATTTTTTTTTCATATATTATCCTCCTTTTGAATATTATTTTGCTCGTTTCACGAGTTTCTGCTCAAATTTAGACATGATTAAGTCAAATAAAACTGCCATAACCACCACCGGAATGGTTCCCTTCATAATTGCGGAGAAGTTCATGGTTTGAATTCCACGATAAATGGGATAACCAAGACCGCCGGAGCCGATTAAAACCCCGATTACCGCAATGGATAATGCAGTCACAGTGGCAATTTTGATTCCTGAAAAAATCAGGGGAAAGGAAAGGGGCAGTTCCACCTTAATCATACGTTGCAGTTTCGACATACCCATACCCCTTGCCGCATCCTTTAAGTGAAGAGGTACCCCCGTTAACCCAAGGTAAGTATTACGAACAATGGGCAGAAGGGAATACAAAATGAGTCCCACCACTAAGGTTACGTTGCCAAGGCCGAAGAAAATCATCAAGATGGCTAGAAGTGCCAATGAGGGAATGGTCTGTAAGGAATCCACAACCCAAAGGATTACCTTATCCAGATAGGGCACCCAATAGGAAATAATACCAAGGAATATCCCGATAATTGTAGAAAATCCTATGGCAATGAGAACAAGAACCATATGCTGTATTGTCAGGGAAAATAAATCAGTCATTTTTTCACCTCCCAAGTCTTAGGCCGCGGGGCGTCATTGCACGTTGGAGGAATCCAATCAATGCATTTGCCACAAGAGCCATAATTGCAGCGGGGATTGCCCCTGCAAGAATATATTTTGTTTCATAGGTAGAAAGTCCCGTCCAAATCATATCACCCAAACCACCTGCGCCAATCATTCCTGCCAGAGTTGCCCAGCTGATAATATAAACTGTGGATAGGCGTAGGCCACCGATGATTGCCGGCATGGCTAGGGGCAGCTCCACTTTAAAGAGAGTCTGCATACCGCTCATGCCGATACCCCTTGCGGCTTCAATGCAATGTCTATCTACTTCCAAAATACCCGTATAAGTATTACTTAAAATTGGAAGTATGGCATAAAGAGAAAGGGCGGCAATTGCCGGAGGCTTGCCGATGCCCATTAAAATCAGCATAATACCCAATAACACCAGACCAGGGATTGTTTGAATCACACCTGCAGCGGATAAAATGTATTTTGCCGCTGCTTTATGACGGGTAAGGAGTATACCCATGGGTACTGCCACAATGACACCGATGCCAACGGAAATGAGTACAAGCTCAATATGGGTAATTACGGCCTTGAGAATTTCATTGGAATGCTTTGTAAAAAATTCCATATAACTCATTGCGTCATCTCCCCCCAAAGAGCTTCGCCCATGGCCTTTGCCATACTGGTTTTTGTAATTAGACCCGCAACCGTATTATTATCATTTAGTACGATAACATAACCGGTGGGTGAAGCGATTAATAGCTCAAAGGCTTCCTGGGCATTGGAATTACGGTTTACCGTCATAGCCTCTACGGTGATTAGTTCTGCAATTTCTTTACCTGCCTTACCTTGTGCTTTGATTTTATCTACAGAGACAGTTCCCAAATAGGTATCATCATCCTCCACCACAATCAGGGAGGATACATCTCTTCGGCTCATCAGCTCAATACATTCCAAGGTTTTTTTCGTTTTTGATACAGTCAGAACTTTTGAGCGCATAAAGTCGGAGGCTACCATGTTATTGGCAGTGTTACCATTATTCATATGCTTACCAAGGAAGCTTTTAATAATGGGGTCAGCGGGGTTTTGCAGCATTTCCTCTGGAGAAGCAACCTGTAAAACCTTACCCTCATTCATAAAAACAATGGTATCTGCAAGGCGAATGGCCTCATCCATATCATGGGTTACAAAAACGATGGTTTTACCCAACTTTTTCTGTATTTTTTTAACTTCCTCCTGCAAAGAATCCCTTGTTACTGGGTCAAGAGCACCAAAGGGCTCATCCATTAGAACAATAGGCGGGGATGCCGCTAGGGCGCGTAATACGCCAATACGCTGCTGCTGTCCACCCGAAAGCTCCGAAGGGTATTTTTTTGCATTTTCCTCATAAGGCATATTTACCAAATCTAATAAACGATGTACGATTTCGTCGATTTCTTCTTTTTTGTAATTCAGAAGCTTTGGAACAACGGCAATATTTTGTTCCACAGTCATATTTGGAAAAAGCCCAATTTGCTGAATGACGTAGCCGATGGTACGACGCAGTTGAACGGGGTCTACCTTGGTAATATCCTTACCATCAATTATGATTTCACCGGAATCCGGTTCGATCAGACGATTGATTGTTTTCAGTGTGGTTGTTTTACCACAACCACTGGGGCCGATGAGAATAACAAATTCACCAGCCTTTATATCTAGAGTAAGATTATCTAAAATTATTTTCTTACCATAGCGCTTACTTACATTTCGAAATTGAATCATAAAGTTTGAATCTCCTTTCTTTTTTGTCGAAAGTAACAACTCTATTATACATATTAAGTTGTCAGTTGTCAAGAAACCCAGTTTTCCACAGAAAAATCCCCGTCTTTCAGGAAAAAAAAGAGTTTGAGGTTAGATAAAGGAACACTCTTTAAAAAAATTTTCGAATTAGTGTTTATTTTTTTTGGAAGGAAAGTAGATAACTTTTGAGGCATTTTTAGGATGCTCAAATTCATCTAAGATTACACTTTGATTACTAATTATTTTGATCCATGTGCAACAAAGACCAAAGGACATGATTCTAATACTCTCCAAATCTTTTACACATAAAAAAAGACCTCCGTCATTTCCGAATGATGGGAGGTCTGCATTGTTTTTTATTCTGATATTTGCTGGGCTTTTGTAATATAGTTGCTGACAGATTCGATGGTAGAGATATCTCCAACAAAGATAATTGTGTCTCCTTCCAGCAAAACAGCATAAGGCCCAGGGGACAAAATGACTTTATCTGTACGGCGAATGGCGATGATAGTTGCTCTGGTTTTATGCCAAAACATAAGTTCCATCAAGCTCTTTCCAATAAGGGGAGAATCCCCGGGAACATCAATTTCATAATTCTGAAAAGGATTGCTTTTGGAAAATTTATCATTGGTGCGTACCAAATGAGAAACCATTTCCCGAATTTGCTCATTTAAGTTCAGCTGTTGATCCAAAAGCCTTCTAAGATTACGCTCAATGAGGCGGGTATCGTTTTGTTCACTGAAGCGCTGGGCAAAATCCTTTGCCTTTTCTACGGAAAGAACAACCACGCCACTATTTTTTCGTACCTCAACAATGCCCACATCTTCCAACAGCTTTAATGCTCTGCGGATGGTTTCAGGGGATACGCCATATTCTGAGGACATGACGGAGCGACCATAAATTTTTGTGTTTTCCTTCAGTTCTTCTCTTGAGATACGCAAAGCAATATCAAGGGCAATCTGTGAGTAAACGGGTGGGCTGATTTTTTCTTTCATAATTTTACACCACTTTATTTTATAATATTTTTACTATGTAAACTGGAAAAAATCTTCAACATGAGATCATTGAACCCGTTATTTTTGTCAAGGATTTTTTCTACTACCCAAATACTAAAATGCATTCTAACACATTTCCTATGGAAAGTCCAGTTCCATAAAATCCCCACAATAAAAGCATTTTAGGAGATGCTGATGTTGATGTAAAACCAAAAAAGACAGGAAATCAGATTTCTGCAAATTTGCGTAAACAGGATGAAATAGGGGAAGGAGGAAACCTTGATTTCCTAAGGATACGCCTTGACAATTTAGGGTACTTGTTATATACTTTTTCAGTATATAAGCGATTTTCAGCGGAAGAGTTTTTCTCTTACAGGCAATAGAAAACGCATAGAATTTTCATAAATTAGAATGGAGATGAAACCGTGGAGAGAATTAAGACAATTAAAACTCGTGACCTGAAAAAGAGCGTAGCTTTTGGTGGTTGTGGCGAATGCCAGACATCCTGCCAGTCTGCTTGCAAAACCTCCTGTGGCGTAGCAAATCAGCCCTGCGAGAACAAACAGAAGTAAGCTCAAAAGGATTGACAACGAATCCGCCGCCTGCTTTCAGTAGGGCGGCATTTTTCGTATTTGGGTATTTCTGCAAGGGGTGTTACCCTTTGTTTTAGAAAGGATTGAATAGATTGGTACATCAATATAAATTAAACGATTATAACATTGTTCTGGATACTTGCAGCGGTTCTGTTCATGCGGTGGATGAGGTGGCGTATGACATTATTGAAATGTTTGAAACCGGCAGCAAGGATGAAATCGTCCAGACAATATTAGAAAAATATAAAGATAGACCCGACGTAACTGAGGAAGAAATTTTACTATGCATTGAGGATATTCAAGCCCTAGTGGAAGGAGACAGACTATTCACCAAGGACGAATATGAAAATCTTGCTTATGATTTCAAAAACAACAGTAATGTGATAAAAGCACTTTGTCTTCATGTTGCCCATACTTGCAATTTAAATTGCAGCTATTGTTTTGCCAGACAAGGACAATATCAAGGGGAACGTGCCTTAATGACCTTTGAAGTTGGTAAACAGGCCTTAGATTTTCTCATTGCCCATTCTGGAAACAGAGTAAATTTGGAGGTTGATTTTTTCGGTGGCGAACCTTTGATGGTTTGGGATACCATTAAGCAATTGGTTGCTTATGCAAGGGAGCAGGAACCTATCCATAATAAAAAATTCCGTTTTACATTGACTACAAACGGAATGCTCATCAATGATGATGTGATTAAATTTTCTAATCGGGAAATCCACAACGTAGTATTATCCTTAGATGGCAGAAAAGAAGTCCACGACCATTTGCGTAAAACCGTTGGGGGTGAGGGCAGTTACGAAACAATTTTGCCAAAGTTCAAGCGGTTTGTTGAAAAAAGAGGTGGACAAGGCTACTACATGCGAGGAACCTTTACCCACAACAATGTGGATTTTACCAACGATATTTTCCATATGGCAGATATGGGCTTTAAAGAATTGAGCATGGAGCCTGTGGTTTGTGACCCTTCCGACCCTTATGCTTTAACGGAGGAAGATTTGCCAAAGCTGTTTGAACAATATGAAATTTTGGCAAAGGAAATGGTTAGACGGAAAAAAGCAGGAAATGGGTTCGAGTTTTACCATTACATTTTGGATTTGGAAAACGGCCCTTGTGTTTATAAGAGAATTACAGGTTGTGGCTCAGGCACGGAATATATGGCAGTTACCCCTTGGGGTGAGTTATTCCCCTGTCACCAATTTGTTGGAGATGACAAGTACAGCTTAGGCAACGTCTGGGACGGCGTAAAAAATGTTGAGGTTCAGGACGAATTCCGTCATTGCAATGCCTATGCAAGAGAGGATTGCAGAAATTGTTGGGCGAAGATGTACTGTTCAGGCGGTTGTGCTGCCAATGCTTACCACGCAACAGGCAGTATTCAGGGTATTTATGAGTACGGCTGTAGACTTTTCAAAAAGCGTATTGAATGTGCCATCATGATGAAAGTTGCAGAAAGCAGTGAGGAATAATTGTCATGGATACACCGATTTATGATTTTGTGAAGGAATATTTGGAGAAAGGGACTGTCCGCCTGCATATGCCGGGGCATAAGGGCAGCCCCCTTTTGGGTTGTGAGGCCTTAGATATCACAGAAATCAAAGGGGCTGACGATTTATATCATGCCCAGGGGATTATTCGGCAAAGTGAGAACAATGCCACTCGTTTATTTGGCACAAAAAGAACGTTCTATGCCACTGGAGGTTCCTCACAATGCATTGGTGCTATGGTTTATTTGGCTATGCTCCGTGGAAAAAAGGGACAGCCTATTTTAGCGGCCAGAAATGCTCATAAGGCATTTTTACATACCTGTGCTTTATTGGATTTGGAGGTAGTGTGGATTTATCCTGAGGAGGAAGCATCTCTTTGCAGTTGTCCCATTTTAACCCAACAGTTGGAGAGTATTCTGAAATCTATGGAGGTTCTGCCCTTTGCCCTATACATTACTTCCCCTGATTATTTGGGTGGGATGGCAGATATAAAAGGGCTTTCTGAGGTTTGCAGAAAATATGGCATTCCTCTATTGGTGGATAATGCCCATGGGGCTTATTTGCGTTTTTTACCTGAATCTTTGCATCCTATGGATTTGGGTGCCGATATGTGCTGCGATTCTGCCCATAAAACCTTACCGGTTTTAACAGGAGGGGCATATTTACATATTGGAAGGGATGCCTTGCCCTTTGAGAAAGATGGAAAAAATGCATTGGCCCTATTTGGTTCTACAAGTCCCTCTTACCTCACGCTGCAATCTTTAGATTTGTGCAATGAAGTATTGGCAGAAGGGTATAGAGAGAAAATGCATGGTGTCTGTGAGAAAGTGAAACAGCTTGCCGTGCAATTAAGGGAGAAAGGCTACTTTTTGCAGAATTATGAACCGTTAAAGATTGTGCTGGAAGGGGCAAAAATGGGCATAACAGGATATGATTTGGCTAAATTTCTCCGAGAAAGTGGAATTGAGCCGGAGTTTGCCGATGCAGACCACCTTGTTATGATGTTTTCCACAGAAAATGGAGAAGTGGATTTTAAAAGAATTGAAAATGCATTACCTCCTATGATTGCTAAGAGTACTGAGGGAGAAAGGACTACTCTGCCTTTCAGAGGAGAGCAAGTAATGTCCATTCGTGAGGCCATGTTTGCAAGGCGATGCACCGTGAAGGTGGAGCAAGCCCTGGGACGGATTTGTGCAACACCTGCTGTTTCCTGTCCCCCTGCCATACCCATAGCTATAAGCGGTGAGAGAATTACAGAAGAGATGATCCGGTTGTTTTTCCTTTATGGCATAGAGGAGATTGACGTGGTGGTTGAATTGTAAGAAAAGTCTATAGTGAATGGGTAACACAGACTTTTTTTGAGAAAGTATAAGAGGCGAAATGAAATGGGTGGAGAATTTGTGATTTCAGTTCCAAATTTTTTGATGTTAATGGGAGCCAGTTTTTTGGCAGGATTTTTAGATTCCATAGCCGGCGGTGGGGGTCTCATATCTTTACCTGCCTATACGTTGACAGGAATCCCTATGCATTTTGTTTATGGATGCAACAAGTTCTCTGCTGCCTTCGGAACCACCATAGCCACGTTACGGTATTGGAAGCATAAAATGCTGGATATTCAAGTGGGAATCTTAGCGGCAATGGGTGCTTTTGCAGCATCCGCTTTGGCGGCGAAGGTGGTGCTTTACTTCAGTGACAGCACCTTAAAGGCCATGATGCTTGTCATTTTACCCATAGTTGGAATCATTACGGTTTTAAACAAAAATATGGGGGAGGAGAATCATTCGGATTCTTATACTAAGAAGAAGAAGATTGTACTGGCGTTACTGATTGGCGGAGTCATTGGATTTTACGATGGCTTAATTGGCCCTGGCACAGGAACGTTTGCCTTGATGGCTTTTTGTTTTGTTATGAAATATGATTTGCGTACTGCTTCGGGAAATGCAAAATGTTTGAATTTGGCTTCCAATTATGCAGCTCTGGCAGTATTTCTTTTGGAAGGAACCGTGTATTTTAAAATTGCAATTCCTGCGGCCGTATTTGGGATTGCAGGAAATTATTTCGGAGCAGGCTTTGCCATAAAAAAAGGCGCAAAAGCCATTCAATACATGTTAATGGTGGTTATTGTGTTATTATTCATCAAAATGGGTGTGGATTTTTTAGTATGATACAAAAGGGACGTCAAGCATATTCGTGCAGGCGTCCCTTTTTCTTTTATAGCGTTTTTTGCATTAGTACGATACCAAAGTTACGCCCCAATTTTTCTCCCACATTTTTAAACTCCCCAATATTTGAAAACCCATTTTTAATATGGAACTGAATACTGGGCTCATTCTCAGAGGAAATTTCCGCGATAAGGTGATGTACTCCGAGGACTTTTCCTTCCTGTTCCAATAAGGAAAGGCATTTTGCACCGACTCCTTTTGCGGTGTAGTCCTCAGCAATAAAATAAGAGACATCAGCAGTTTTCTGAAAGGTGGAGAAGGGATGAAAGGGAGACAGAGAACAAAAGCCTACAGTTCTGTTTATATCTGCATCAACCACAGCATAGGCACATAAATCCTCAGATCTTTTCATCAGCATGGGGTAAAACTGTTCTGGTAAGGGCGTTGGCGGAAAAGCGCCAGTACCAGTGGCAATGTAGTAATTAAAAATTTCCATAACCAATTTTTGGTGCTCCATTCCAAGCTTTTCAAAAACTATATTCATCATGTACACCTCCTAATATGGATGGTATACCAATTTATGGAATGTTTCAATAGTGAAGTCAAAAAAAGGGGAAAATTGCGTAAAACAAGTTTCCCCAAACACTGCTTAAAACAAAAGAGCCCCCTCAGCCTTTGCGGATGCAATATCTTTTAAAATGCTTTTTTGTTTTTCGTCAAACAGCAATTCTTTATTATATTGATAGTATTTTTCACTGCCATTTTCGCTGATAAATTTTACACTGTAGAAATTAGTGGTTAGTTCTGTAATGAAAATTACCATTTCTTGCCCTGCACCAAAGGCCTCCTCTAAAAAGAGGAAAGCATTTCCCAATTCTTTTGCACCTGTCTCAATAAGCTGTTCCCTATGGGTAACATCCTTGGAAAAGGAGGATTTGATTTTTTCAAAAACAGCCTCTTTTTCTTGAATGCCAAGGCCTTTTATTTCTTTTTCCAATGCAAAGAGCCGTTCTATGGTCATGCGGCGGCTTTTTTTGGTGCTTTGATCCAAAAGGTCGGCTTTCTGCTCCTTAACAAAGGAATTTTCTTTTTCCTCAATCAAGCCTTCAAAAAGCTTATCCCAAGGTGTTTCCTTGCAATAAGGGTTTTGGAAGCGTTCTTTCAGTTCCACAAGGGCTTGATGTAGTTCTGTGGTAAATAAATCCCCTTCATAAGCCAGCCGAAAATCATCGGAAAGACGACTAAGCAATAGACCCAGAACGCTAAGCTTTTCGTCAAAGGCTGCAGAAGATAATTTTGCCGCAGATTGTTCCGTAAAGGTACCGTTTAGGATATCCTCCACATGATAATCTGTTTTATATTTATGATATAAATCCAAATAATTGGCGAAATCTCTGGCGATTTTTTGATGCTGCAAATATTGTAAAATCATGCCTGCATCCGCAGTGATGCCCATTGTTTCATATACTTTAAGTATGGTGGATAAATCTTCCCAGCCTCTGGGGGTTACAAACCGTTTCCCATCCACGGTGTTTTCCATGGCGTAAAAATGATTTTTCTTGATTTCCAGATAGGAAAGAATTGCGCCGTGAACGGAATGCTTATAAGCATATTCCTTCCAAACTTTAAAATCAGGCTCAACATCAATTTTTTTCACACGGTCAAGGGTCACAACGTCAAATTCCCGAACACTTTTATTATATTCAGGGGGGTTTCCTGCGGCGGCAATGAGCCAGCCATCAGGCACCCGATGGGCACCAAAGGTTTTTGCCTGTAAAAATTGCAGCATGGCAGGGGCTAGGGTTTCCGAAGCGCAGTTGATTTCATCAATAAAAAGGATGCCTTCTGAAAGACCTGTTTCTTCCATTTTGTTATAAACAGAGGCAATAATTTCGCTCATGGTATACTCCGTTACGGCATATTCCTTGCCTCCGTATTCTTTATGGTTGATAAAGGGCAGACCGATGGCACTTTGGCGGGTATGGTGGGTGATGCTATAGGATACTAAGGCAACGCCGCATTCCCTTGCCACTTGCTCCATAATGGCGGTTTTGCCAATTCCAGGAGGCCCCATAAGCAAAACGGGGCGCTGACGCACCCGGGGAATCAGGTATTCACCAAACTCATTTTTCAACAAATAAGCCTGTATGGCTTTTTGAATTTCTTCCTTTGCTTGTTTTATATTCATAGTCATTTCTCCTTATCATAGATTGATAGGTCTTCCGGCCCTAGGACAACCTTCATTGCCCAAGGGGGTACATTTAAATCTAAATAGTCCTCATGAAAAAAGATAAAAGCAGTTTCATAGGGCGGTCTGCCATTGGGAAAGGTGCCGTAACCATCGGTAAAATAAATCAGTCCCTTTAGGTTATGGAATGCCTTCTCGTTAATGAGCTTATTTACATATTCAAACACAGGGCGGAAGTCGGTGCCGCCACTGCCTAGGATGCGAAAGTTATCCATGTATTGTGCCAATTCCTCCGTGGAAGTGATGATGGTATCCTGTTGTACCTTTGCATCACATTGGACGATGTGGATATTTGTTTTATGGAAAAATGATTCACTGTTTCTAAGAATTGCGTAGGTTTCTTCCAAGAAACGGCGAATGGTTTCCCCTTCGCAGGATTCTGAGGTATCAATGGCAATAACCAATTCTTCTATTTTTTTTACTTCCTTATACTCCAAGGATTCAATGAGGGGCATATTTCCGTAAAGCGTCAGTCCGTATGTGTAAAAGATATAGTCATAGGCATCGTCATCCACCCGCATGTCCTCTTTTAGGGTCACAAATTTTTCAAGAAACCGACGATAGTCGTATTTCTCTCTATTTTCGATTTTCAAAAGCTGCAACAAATCCCCCGCATTTTCTCCCATCTCTTTCGAGAAGGATTCCAAATTGGTTTCCATTTTTTCTCCGATTTGCTGCCATTTTTCTTCAAGTTGTTTCTGCTTTTCTTGATTTTGTTCTTGTTCCGTTTGGTCTTGATTTTCAGAATTATTGTCATTTTGATTATCGTTATTCTGATTCTCTTCTTTTTTATGCTCCCAAAAAACATGATCGTCCACCCAGAATTCAAGCTGTAGCTTGCCAAACTCCTTATCGGTCAACTTTTGTTCTGAAAGCTTGCGGTAAATACCTTCGGCAGAAAGAACTTTCAAATCCTTTTTCAGGGACTCATACATTTCATTTCGGCGATCAGAAACTACCAAGCGAGTGGCCTTTAGAGGCAGGGAATCAATAATGGACTCTACGGCAATATCGCAGGAAACGCCCCAAAGAGCCTCATCCCGTTCTCCCATGTGAAAAGGATGGCGGAAAATGCAATGCAAAAGCATATGCAGATAAAGGCGGTTTACCAAAACGGGGTCGGATTGGTACCGCTCTACCAAATATCGAGGGTTAAACAGCACCTTTTCTCCGTCCGTTCCCACATAAAGGGAGGAAAGGTTCATTTCATAGCGTAGTCCGCTTAAAGCAATATCCAAAAACCGCAAGGATAAGTATAATTCATTGCGGGAGGCATTTAAAATAGCATTGCCGATTTGTATGAGACGTTGATGATTTTCGTTCATAAGCCCTCCTTTACAAATCAAAGCTTTTTTTCTTTATGGGATTCCTTTTTTTATGTTGGTAATCCATAAGAAAGCTAAGAATTTCAGTTTTTCCTTTTTTTTGTGCCATTTCTATCATTTTTGGCAAAGCCTCATTGGTGTAAAGTCCCCATTGGGCGAATTGACGCAGAACCTCCAGATCATTGTTTTGGATATAATAATCCGCCGCAAACAGCAAATGCTCTCGCACATAGGAAAGATAGGTTTCCCTACGTTCAGCTACCAGGCGGTAGGGATAGGACAGACGATATACCGCCAAAAGCAGTACCAAAACTGCCGCATCTTCCCTTCGAGTAAGATAAAACAGTTCGTCGTATCTGCGAAAATCAATGTCAGAATTGCGAATGCATTGGCGAAATAAATGGCCTGTGCCGTAATTTACCTGATGAAACTGCCGTGCAGGGGTATCCTCGATGTATTCATATTGAAAATCGGGGATGAGCAATTTCGCTCTGGCATCGGGAAAATCTATGGTAAGCAACAGCTCATGGTTTAGAACTGCGATTAAGTCGGAAATATGCTTGCATTGTCCGAAATAAATATCGTAAAGGCTGTCACAATTCAAAAATAAGCCTGTTTCCAGATGCTCTGTATTTTTCGGTATATTGATTTTGTAAAGGGATCTGCAATTATAAAATGCATAGCGCTCTATGGCAGTTACCTTGTCTGGGATGGTAAGAGCCTTGAGACTATGACAATCGAAGAAAGCATAGCTACCTATTTTTTGTATACTTTGGGGCAGTGTCAAAGCCTCTAAGGCGGAACATCCGGAAAAGGTATAGGGGGCGATTTCCTCCAACCCTTCAGGCAGAACAATAGAACCCAAGGCATTACAGCCTGAGAAGGCATAAGCACCAATACGGCGGATAGTATCAGGAAGGATGATACGTAAGATGGCATCTCCATCATCTTCTTTGGGAACGGCAGTGCGTTTGTCTGCTGATAAGCAAAGAAATATCTCTCCCAAGTTTTCTTCCTCTAGCTGAGGTTGCTCCGTTTCAATGGAAAAAGCGAAATCTTCAATGGCCACCACAGGCATATCATCAATAGTTTCCGGAATATGCAGTTGGCTTGCTCTGCCCTTGATGCCCAAGATGGTAACGCCCTTGGCAGAGACTTTATAATATAATATAACCTTTTTTGTTGGCTTCATGGTATTATCCTTTTCAAAATGTAATCTAAAATCCATTATACTTCCTTGTTACGACAGTGTCAAAATAATCACATAGAAAAAAGGTACTGGTTCTTAATGAAATTATAAGTAAAGAGGAAAAAACAAGAAACATACAGATATTGACAAATTATAGAAAGGATACTAGAATGGAAAATATTGGAATAAAGTTGAATATCGCTTTTCTAGTTGGTATTTTATTAATATTTCTTATATGAGGGGCTTGTTTTCTGAAATTGAGCAAAATGATATTGAAATAATTATTATTCTTAAATAGATTGGAGTTTGAACATGAATAGAAAATTTTTAGGTTACATATTTATTTTGGTTGGTTTTTGCCAATTGTCTTTACAATTATTTGGTTTAATTATTTTACAGTTTTTGGACAAGATAAAGAATCTTAATAAAAATCCATGGGACTATTTTGGTGAACCTTTCATAACTTTTTCATTTTTAATTACTGTAGGTATTGTGATTACAGGTTTGGTTTTTATATCTCCAAATGATTGGTGGAAAAAAATATATAAAATTTGATAAACAAAAAGCCCGATTGCTATAATCCAACAATACGGGCTTTTATGATGTGATTTAGTGAGAAGCCTTTACTTTAATCCAAAGCTCAGCAAGTTTCTGCTTTAAAACAGGATTATCTTTAAATACTTCGTCCTTGGCATAATCTGTTCTGGGCAGATATGCTTCATTTTCTGCATAAATTCCACCAGAGCCAGACATTTCATCCAACACCTCTTGGTTAGAAGAAGGGTATCCCACAGTTTCGGAGTTATCGTAGGAAGCGTCATGGGTTAATACATAGTTAATGAATTCATGAGCCAAGAGGGGATTTTCTGCGTTAGCAGGAATAACCATGGAATCGCTCCACAGGTTTGTGCCCTCTGTAGGTAGAAAAAAGCTCATATCTTCGTTTTCGTTCAAAATAGTTGCGGCGTCACCACTATAAACAACGGCAATATCTTTATTTCCATTAATCATGCCGTCGATTACTTCATCGGTAACATAAGCGGGATCCATGGTATCGTTCATTTGAAGGAGCCAGTTATAAGCCTCTTGAACCTCGCTTTCGTTCTCTGTATTCATGGAATAGCCCAATGCCTTCAATGCCATCATAAAGGAATCACGCTCGGAGTCATATACATAGATGCGTCCTTTATAGGTGGTATCCTGAAGGATATTATAGCCCAGTTTTTCCACGTCTGCGGCTTTTACGTTATTGTGGTTATAAACAATTCCCACGTTACCCCAGAAATATGGCACAGAGTAAGAATTATCGGGGTCATAGGGCAGATGCTTCACGCCTTCAGCCAAATTTGAGATATTTGGAATCTTGGTTAGATCCAGTTTTTGCAGCATGTTTTCCTTAATCAAACGTTCAATCATATAGTCAGAGGGCACAAGGACATCATAAGCGTCACCTGCCTGCAATTTTGTGTACATCATTTCGTTGGAATCAAAGTATTCCACAATCACCTTTACGCCATATTCTTTCTCGAAGTCGGAAATCAGGTTTGCACCCATATATTCCCCCCAGTTATAGAGCTTTAATGTGGAAGAGCCATATTTTTCCGCCGCGTCAGAAGCAGAAGAACCACCGCCACAGCCGGACAGCAACAATGCTCCACTAACAGCCAATGCAATCATTTTTTTCATGTCAGTTTACTTCCTTTCTTTTCTTTTAGAATAGGGATAATATTTACAATGAATAACGCCACCGTAATCAACAGAATAACCAAGGTGCTTAAGGCGTTGATGGACGGATTCACACGTTTGCTCATGGTATAGACTAAAATAGAAATATTGTTTACGCCGTTGCCTGTTACAAAGTAGGAGATGATGAAATCATCAAAGGACATGGTAAAGGCAATCAGTGCGCCGGAGATAATGCCCGGTCTAATTTGAGGAACAATGACCTTCCACAAAGCCTGCATGGGCGTTGCGCCAAGGTCTAGTGCGGCATCCGCCAAATTTGGATCAAGAGAACGCAGCTTTGGCGTTACGCTGAGAATTACGTAAGGAATGCAAAACATGATATGAGCAAGAAGCAGGGTTAAAAAACCTTTTCTTACCCCTAAGGCGCTGAAAAACATTAATAAACCAATACCCGTTACAATTTCCGGATTCAGAATGGGTAAGTTATTCACTTGTTCTACAATGCCTTTCATTATCTTTTTCGATTTTGATAAGCCGATTGCCGTTAGTGTGCCCACAATTGTGGAAACAATGGTGGCTAAAAGTGCAATGATGACCGTATAAGCCACAGACTGCATCATGGTGGAGTCTGCAAACATTTTCTCGTACCAGCGTAGGGAGAATCCTTCAAACTTTGTTAGGGATCGAGAGCTATTGAAGGAAAACAAAATAATATACAAAATAGGTACATAGAAGAAAACCGCTGTTAAGCCCAACAAAATTTTAGAAAACAGGCGTCTTTTTTTCTTTTCCATTTAGTTATCCTCCCTTCCGTTAGCGGCAGGGTCTTTATCAACCTTTTTTGTAATATACATGGAAAACATGATAATGGCTGCCATTGCTAGGGAAATGGCACTACCAAAGTTCCAGTCTCCCGAAGTTAAAAATTCAGTTTCAATAACATTACCAATTAAAACATACTGTCCGCCGCCCAAAAGCTTGGGAATGAAGAAGCTGGATACCGCTGGCAAGAACACCAGTGTAATGCCGCTGATTACCCCAGGGATGGAAAGGGGCAAAGTCACCCTTAAAAAGGATTGTATGGCATTGGCACCAAGGTCGCTAGCCGCCTCCAAATAGCTTTTATCCATTTTAGTCAACGCAGTATATATTTGCAGAATCATAAAGGGAATGAAGTTATAGACCATACCCAAAACAACGGCGAAGCTTGTGTGAATCATAGAGACAGGGCCGATTCCCAAAAAGCCCAGCATTCGATTGATGATTCCTTCATCCTGCAAAATGCCCATCCATGCGTAAGTACGCACCAGCATATTAATCCATGTGGGCAGGGTAATCAAAAGGATCCAAAACAGTTTGCTTTTTTCACTTCTGGTGGCAATGACATATGCAATGGGATAGCCAAACAAAATACAAATCACTGTTGTAATGATTGCAATATACAAGGAGCGTTTCAAAACACTCATAAATACGGTATCACTGAAAAAACGGGCAAAGTTTTCTAGTGAAAAGCGTATGGTTGCCACGTCATTTCCTTTATCGGTAAAGGCATAAAGGAGAATCAACAGCATGGGAACCACAATCATAGCTCCCATCCAAACAATATAGGGCAGTGCCATGTTTCTAAATTGTTTCACTGAACACCCTCCCTTCAGTTTTGCTTTGACATAATATGAATGTCCTCAGGCTGGAAAATCAGCCCTACCTCGTTGCCAATTTCATAGCGGTCGGTGGTATCAACTTTATACTCATAGCCTTCTGTGGCAAAGGTAACCTCATAAACGCCAGGGGTTAGGGTTTCTGGGTCAAAATCATATTTTACATTGGTAATTTCAACGGAAGTACCATCCTCTAGGCTCCAAGCGGAGGCATTTGCCCAAGTTTTCAAATCTGTTTCCAAGGCAATGGATTCATGAATCTCATCCGCCTTTTTAAAGAAATTTACTGCAAAGATTTCTTCTTGATATTCTTTGTTTGCGATACGGTTTTCATCTTTCACAATCATATTTACCGTAACAGAGGTGCCTGCGGCGGTGGAGAAGGTTACTGGATAGCTGCCGTTTTCTTTTTTTATAGAATAACTGATTTCCTTAATGGAGATGTATTCATCCGTTTCAGGATTCCACGCCTGGGCATCTGCACGGGCAACAATGGTACCCTCGTCTAAGGTTTCCACGTCTTCCATATCCAAATAAAAATCGTTGGCAGAAATTTTCTCGTTGGCACTTTCGTTATAAACAGGACGGTCATCGGAAACCATCATTTTTACGGTAATAGAAGTACCTACTTTTGTTTCTACAATGGTTTCGTAATGTACCCCTTTAAATAACACAGATTTTACAATGCCCTTTAGCTTGCCATCTGCCCTAGGGACAATATCCAAATCTTCTGGGCGGATGACAACATCTACTTTTTCACCTGATGCAAAGCCAAAATCCACGCATTTGAATTTTTTATCCTCAAACATAACAAGGTAGTCCTCTAGCATAACCCCATCTATGATATTGCTTTCGCCAATAAAGTTGGCAACGTATTGATTGACAGGCTCATTATAGATATCTGTGGGGGAACCGATTTGCTGAATTTCTCCATCCTTCATGACCACAATCTTATCGGACATGGTAAGGGCCTCTTCTTGATCATGGGTAACATAGATGAAGGTGATGCCTACTTCTTGCTGAATTTTCTTCAATTCTTGCTGCATTTCTTTACGGAGCTTTAAATCCAGCGCACCCAAAGGCTCATCCAAAAGAAGTACGTTTGGTTCATTTACCAAGGCACGGGCTATAGCAACACGCTGCTGCTGACCACCGCTCATTTCGGTAACGTTTCGGTCTGCATATTCCTCAAGGTTTACCAGCTTGAGCATACGCTTCACCTTTTGCTCTATAATATCTTTGGGCTCTTTTTTAATTTTCAGGCCAAAGGCAATGTTGTTATAAACATTCATGTGAGGAAACAAGGCGTACTTTTGAAATACTGTGTTGATTTCCCTTTTATATGGAGGTACTTTTGTAATTTCTTCCCCATCAAAAAGCACTTCTCCCTCATTTTGCGTTAAAAATCCACCCAAAATACGCAGAAGGGTTGTTTTGCCACAACCGCTGGGGCCAAGGAGTGTAACGAATTCGTTCTCATAGATATCCAAATTGATACCCTTTAAAACCAATTTACCGTCAAAATCTTTGACAATATTTTTAAACTGTATAAGCTTTTTCATGTCTGCCTCCTAACATATCAGAATAACGGCGGCGTGGAAATCCACAGAACTTTTGCCGTCGTTTTTTTGTCGTTTCTTAACAAGTGGCTTGTTTTACCTAAAAGGTAGAAGGTTTCTCCTTTGTGTACAATAAAGCTTTCATCACCACACTCAAGGGTAATGCTGCCCTCAAGAACATAACCGAATTCTTCACCACTGTGAGGATCCATTTGAAAGGATTCTCCCCCTTGGGGTAATTCTAAGAGAATGGGTTCCATTTCGTTTTTTTGCGTATTGGGTACAATCCAGTGGATGGTATAATGCCCTCTTTCATCTACGAAAAAATCCTTTTTATGAAAAACCAATTTTTCTTTTTTTTCCTCTTTAAAAAATTCGGCTAAAGTGGTGCCTAAGGCTTCAACAATATCATTTAAAGTTGCAATGGAAGGAGACGTCAAATTTCTTTCCATCTGCGACAGGAAACCTTTTGTCAACTCGCTGCGGCTTGCCAACTCTTCTAAAGTCAGACCTTTTTGCACACGAAGCTGTTTGATTTTATGTCCGATATCCATGCTGAACAACTCCTATCATATTTAGCACTACTAAACTTTTCTATTATTTTTACTAAACCTCAATTATTATACAGCATATTGTTGGGATTGCAATAAAAATAAAACAAAAAATTCGATATATAAAACTTTTTGACAAAATGTAATAAATTTTGCAAGTTTTTATGATTTTTTTTAGTTTCTTCGCTGATAGCAAGAGAATATGGGTGTTTGCAATTTGCCTATAATTCTAACGGTTTACTATTACAAAACTTAAAGGGGCACTACTATAAACAAGACGAAGAAAACACAAAAAAATGGGGTAATTGAGCATAAGCTTGAGTGCTATTAGAAAAAAATGATGAAATTTTTCTTGTTTTCATGCCCTGTCATTGTTGTTTTGCCCAAGGAGGATAAAGCCTATAATCTGTAGGGTTTATTTTGTCATAAAATTCCCATGAGTTTTGGTCATGAAAGTGCCTGAATATCACTAGTATCAATGTTTTTAATGCTGTACAATTTTTTTTGAATTACATTGACACTAAGGCGTTTTTATGGCTTAATAGTTACATGTCTTTATTTCAATACATAAGATGTTCGTTTAAAAAAACAAATGAAAGGGGAATGAAGTTTATGGTACGTTTTGCAAAAAGATTAGACCTTTTGGATAGTTCGGATATTGGAGATCTTTTAAGACTCATTGCCAGACCCGATATTATTTCTTTTGCAGGCGGGTTGCCCGCACCGGAGTTGTTTCCAGTAGAAGCGTTGAAGCAGGCTGGTCTTGCGGTCATGGAGGAAATGGGTACAATTGCTTGTCAATATTCCTCTACCGAAGGCTTGCCCCAGCTAAGAGAGAAAATTGTGGAAAGAATGGCAGTAAAAAATAATATTCATGCCACGCCTGAACAGGTTTTAATTACCAGTGGTTCTCAGCAGGGACTTGATTTTGCCGCAAGAGTTTTTATTGATAAGGGCGACGTGATTTTGGTGGAAAGCCCTTCTTACTTAGGTGCAATCAATGCTTTTAAGGCTTGTGAACCTACGTTTATTGAAGTGCCCACGGATGATGGCGGTATGGTGATGGAGGAATTGGAGAAGGTTCTTGCTACCACAGAAAATGTGAAGATGATTTATGTGATTCCTGATTTCCAGAATCCCACAGGACGTACTTGGTCTTTGGAGAGAAGAACAAAATTCATGGAGATTGTAAATAAATATGAAGTTCCTGTCATCGAGGATAATCCTTATGGGGAGCTGCGCTTTGAAAACGATACTATGCCGGCATTAAAGTCTTTGGATACAAAGGGGGTTGTGGTTTATCTGGGTACATTATCTAAAATTATGGTTCCCGGATTCCGTTTGGGCTGGGTTTGTGCTAAAGACGAGATCCTTTCAAAATTTAATACCATGAAGCAGGGCGCCGACTTGCAGACTTCTACTTTGACACAGCTTCAGGCTAACAAATATATGGACATGAATAATTTGGATGAGCATGTAAATAAGATTCGTGAAGTATACAAGCACAGACGGGACGTGATGATGAAGGCCATGAAGGAATACTTCCCCAAAGAGGCCAAGTTTACATATCCTGATGGTGGTTTGTTTACATGGGTTGAGCTTCCTGATTATATTGATACAAAAGAAATGGCTTTGCAGTGTTTGGAGAAGAAAGTTGCTTATGTTCCCGGGGGAAGCTTTTTCCCCAATGGTGGTAAGAATAACTGTTTCCGCATGAATTACTCCTGTATGTCGGATGAGAAAATTATAGAAGGCGTTAAAGCCTTGGCAGAAGTAATTCAGGCAAACCTGAAATAAAATATTTCCTAAATATATTTCATGATACAAATGAACCCCCGCAAAGGCATCCAAAGGTGGATGTGCTACGGGGGTTTTTATGAATTTTTTGGAGCATGATTTGTAAAGATTCTTGGTTGGGATACTAATTTTTATGGATAAAGCAGATTAAAATGGGGAATGGTATATTTTGGAATGAAATAGATTTAATTGGAGTAAAAGTGCAAGAAATGTTTGTACAAAAATACGTACAAAAAGTAACTTTATGCACCATACGTTTTTTGGTTGAAATGTTTTTGAATAGAAACAATTAAGGTTTCGAATGGATTGTATTGTTTTAAATTGTTTTATTTTTTATACAAAAAAGATTAAGTGTAAGAAATTGTTTTAAGTCATTTTTAAGGAAGACTTTTCATGAAATTGCATTGACTTTGTTAATTATTTGTGTTTTAATTAGTTTGAAAAGCATATTTTTAATTAAATTGTCTATGTACAAGAATAAATACTTAACTTGTAGGACATCAAATTATTTTCAGATCTTAAGGAGGAAAAGACCAATGGTACGTTTTGCAGACAGAATGAATCTTTTAACAGGCTCCGAAATTAGAGAGTTGCTTAAGCTCACTGCTCAGCCTGATATTATTTCTTTTGCAGGTGGTTTGCCTGCACCCGAATTATTTCCTGTTGAGGGAATGAAGGAAGCATCCATGAAGACTTTAGATGAAATGGGACGGGCTGCTTTGCAGTATTCTACCACTGAGGGCTTTGTACCTTTGAGAGAAAAAATTGTAGCTAGAATGAAAGCAAAAAACAATATCGACACAGATGTTGATCATGTTTTGGTTACCAGCGGTTCTCAGCAGGGCTTGGACTTTTCCGCTCGTGTTTTCTTAAATAAAGATGACGTTGTATTATTGGAAAGCCCTTCTTACTTAGGTGCGGTAAATGCGTTTAAGGCTTGCGAACCTAAATTTATTGAAGTTCCTACCGACAACAACGGTATGATTATGGAAGAATTGGAAAAAATTCTTGCAAAGACAGAAAATGTAAAGATGATTTATGTAATTCCTGATTTCCAGAATCCATCCGGCAGAACATGGACACTGGAAAGACGTCATAAATTTATGGAAATCATCACAAAATATGAAATTCCTGTAATTGAGGATAACCCTTACGGCGAATTGCGTTTTGAAAACGAAAACATGCCTTCCTTAAAGTCTTTGGATACAAAGGGCCTTGTTATTTTCTTAGGAACATTCTCTAAGATTTTAGCTCCCGGATACAGACTTGGCTGGGTTTGCGCAGAAGCAGAAATTTTAGCAAAATATAACTTTATGAAGCAGGCTGCTGACCTTCAGGCGTCCACTGTTGCCCAAATGGAAACGAATACTTTCTTGGATATGTATGATTTGGACGAACACGTGAACAAAATCAAAGAAGTGTACGGCAAAAGACGTGATTGTATGTTAAAGGCAATGGATGCACACTTCCCTAAGGAATGCACATGGACACATCCCGATGGTGGTTTATTTACATGGGTTGTATTGCCTGAATACATCAACGCAAAGGAAATGGCAACACAGTGCTTGGAAAAGAAGGTTGCATATGTTCCCGGCGGTAGCTTCTTCCCCAATGGAGGACACGAAAATACATTCCGTATGAACTACTCTTGTATGCCTGAAGAAAAAATTGAAGAAGGCATCAAGCGTATTGGAGAAGTTATCAAAGCGAACTTGAGATAATCTTGTTCCTTTGAACATACAAACCATAACTCCATATGCGTAAAGCCCTCGCAGCTACCTCTGCGGGGGTTTTATGTTTTTATAAGAATTTTAAAAGAGTTTTTGTTAAAATAACAAAGGCTTTTTTTGGTTTTTCCGGAATAAGCAATTTCATTTTTGCATATACAAGGGAAAGGCTCGGCTTCTGTGGTGTCAAATTGGAACAATTGGGAATTCTGGGGGAGGATTTAC
Organism: Anaerotignum propionicum DSM 1682; assembly: GCF_001561955.1. NCBI lineage: Bacteria > Bacillati > Bacillota > Clostridia > Lachnospirales > Anaerotignaceae > Anaerotignum > Anaerotignum propionicum. Next base: position 3,039,254 of record NZ_CP014223.1, on the reverse strand, counting down.
ACACCTTATAGTTAATCTGGAGAATTTCAAGGGATTGTCTTCCCATTTATAAGGAATAAGGCTGGAAGAGGGGGGGGATAAAACTAGTCAAATTTTGGGATTAACTTGGCATGACCCCCGGTAAAAAAGTGAAGTGCTTCACTACATATTTAGTTCTATGCCCCTTTTTATGGGCATAAACTTTGTATGAAGGGAGGCGGTGCCGGTGGAACAAAAAGGTGCCGGAAGACAACTGGGTCTAAGCCTTTTTGGACTTTTCGTCTTTCTGCTGTTTTTGCCGTTTTTTTTGCAGATGGGCGGCGGACGATGGCTTTTGGCGGAAGTACTACCGGGACAAGTATCCCATGGGGAACTGTCTTCGCAAGGCCTTACGACTGGGCAGAAAGTTGCTGAGGATGGCCATGATGATGTTGCCGTCTGGGGTGTGAAAGATGTGGAATTTCAGCAGAAGGACGAAATCTCCAGCAATCAAAAGAGCCTACATATAACGGCAGATGTCCTGAATAAAATGAAGGACTTTTCTTATTTAAAAAGCACTTTTTACACTGTGGATAGCAGAACGGCTCTGCTGGAGGGAGATATCAATGTAGATGAAGCCCTTTCCATGGATTTTTCTATAAAACCAACGATGAAGGAACCTAAAATTTTGATATTTCATACCCATACTCATGAGGATTTTGCCGACAGTGATATGTCCAAGGGGCTTCAAGAGGGGATATGTGGTGTTGGGGAGGAATTAAAGCGTATTTTAGAAGAAGACTATGGAATCAGTGTACTCCATGATATGACTGTATATGACTCTGTAAACGGCTCCTTGAAAAGAGAGGGCGCATATGAGCGCAGTGGGCCGGCGGTGGAGGAAATATTAAAAAAATATCCGTCTATTGAGGTTTGTATTGATCTGCATAGAGATGGTATTGCTGAGAACTTAAGGCTGGTTACAAATATTGATGGAAAATCTACAGCACAAGTAATGTTTGTAAACGGCATTTGCCGATTAAATAAGGATGGGCATGCAGAGCCTGTTTCGTGGCTGGAGAATAAATATATAAAGCAAAATTTAGCCTTTAGCTTGCAGATGAAAACCTTGGCTGGGCAAGAATATCCTGATTTTATCCGAAGGATTTATCTGAACCCATACCGCTTTATATTGCACTATATGCCCCGTTCTGCCTTGGTTGAGGTAGGGGCACAGACCAACACAAAACAAGAAGCAATAAATGCCATGAAGCCATTGGCAAAAATTTTAGCAGATGTACTATTGAAGGATACTCCCTAAAGAAAAACTTTAGGGGGTTTTTTATTTGCGGTAAATGGGTATTTGCGGTAAAATATACAAAACTTTATGGAAAAAAGAGGTATGCAGTAGCATAATCAGATTAACTACGAAAAGAAGGAGAAGAAGAATGGAAAAATTACAGCAAAACATTATCATATTTGACTTGGATGGTACATTAACGGATTCTGCCGAAGGGGTTATCCGTTCTGCACAGCATATGCAGGAGAAAATGGGCATCTCTAAATGGGCGGATGAGGATTTGAAGTTTATCGTTGGACCTCCATTAATCAAAACCTTTACCGAAGATTTTCAAATGAATCAGGAGGATGCCCAGAGGGCATTGGGATTTTTTAGAGAACGCTATGCGACGGTGGGTTTATTTGAAAACAAGGTGTATGATGGCATTCCTGAAATGTTGGAGGAATTAAAGAAAAAGGGGAAATGTTTGGTTGTTGCTACATCCAAAAAAGAAGAAACTGCGGTGCGGATTTTGAAGCACTTTGAAATAGACGGCTATTTTGACATCATTGGCGGTGACAACCGAGAAATCGGGCGTGACACAAAGGCTAAGGTGATTGAGTATGTTCTGGAAAGCCTTGGAGCCAAAAAAGAAGATGCAATTATGGTAGGAGATCGTAAGTTTGATGTGGAGGGTGCCCATTTGGTAGGGATACCTTGCATTGCGGTGGAGTTTGGCTATGGTGATAGAGCTGAATTTGAAGCCTATGGAGCGGACTACATAGCGGAGACTCCAAAGGCAGTGGAGGAATTGTTTTAGAGGTGTTTTAAAATAATGGTTTTTAGAACAGTCGTAGATTCTCCAATTCTACGACTGTTTTAATAGATAGATGCCTGTAATTATGTTAAAGATCGGTTGGTAATCAAGTAAAGAACCAAATTGAAGGAAAAGTTTTAATCGCAGGTGGTTATTCTGCAATGTTAACAATACTTAATCCTTTCTCTTTTGCATATTGTATAATTTGAATTGTTTCGCTCTTTTCAGATTGTAATGCACAAATGCAATAAGAAGATTGTTCAATTATGTAGCGATTCTGTTTACTTATGAATGGATGGCTAGTATTTTCTGTAATATAGATGATATTGTCTGCCTCATTTAACAAGTCTTTATAAAATTCCCTTTCCTTCATATTCCATAATCTGTCCTGATTTATACATGGAAGTACAGATTAGTCGAATTTTCTTACCTAATCCCTTTTTCGCAATAATAAAAGAAGCAGCAATTTGATCAAATCCTAAGGCGCCTCCGCAAATGAAGGTACTGACTCCGTTAGAAATACAATGTTCAATCTCTCGGTCAAGGTTTAACAGAATTCTTTGAATGCTTTTTACTGGCAAATGCCTATTACAAATAAAACAACAAGTATGATTTGGCATGATTTATCACCTCCTATATAAACACACTTTATACTACTTTATATCATAAGTCAATAAAAAGGGGGATATAATGCTATTATTCAAATAGAGGTGATATAAATGAAGCCACTGAAAGAGAAGGTTAGCATGACTTTGGATAGTGACATTATTGAAAGGATAAAGGAATTGGCTGAAAAAGACGACCGTTCTTTCTCTCAATATGTAAATCTTGTGCTTAGAAGGCATTTGGAAAAAATTGAGGAGTCCACGAAATCTCAATAAATGATTTGTAGTATATGAATGAGATTCTTGAAATGATTTCATACCTATAAAAAAACGCCCGACCTATGGTCGAGCGTTTTTTAATCTTAATTCTTTTAGTCAAATGACAGTATATTTTATTTTTCAGCCAAAGAGTTGAGGTAAGCCTTATTTGTCTCAATTGCCTTGGTGGTAACTGCTTTCGCAGGTCCTCCCACAACATTTCTTGCCTCCACACACTGCTTTACGGAAATTGCGGCATATACGCTTTCATCAAATACAGGTGAAATTGCCTGATATTTGTTCAAGCTTAAGTCGTCCAAATTAGTATTATTCTGGATGCAATATAAAACCAACTTTCCAATAATTTCGTGGGCATCACGGAAGGGCACCCCCTGTTTTACCAGCCAATCCGCCGCATCAGTAGCATTGGTAAAGCCGCCTTTTGCTGCCTCCAGCATATTTTGCTCCCGTACGGTAACAGTAGCAAGCATATTTGTAAATACAGGTACACACATTTTTATGGTATCAATGGCACCGAATAACGCTTCTTTATCCTCCTGCATATCCTTATTATATGCCAAGGGCAAGCCTTTCATGGTAGTCAAAAGACCCATCAAATGTCCATAAACTCTTCCGGTTTTTCCACGGATTAATTCTGCCATATCAGGATTCTTTTTCTGGGGCATAATGCTTGAGCCTGTGGAGTATGCATCATCCAACTCAATAAAACGGAATTCATGACTGCTCCAAAGAATAATTTCCTCACAGAAGCGGCTTAAATGCATCATCAAAATAGACAAATCAGAAACCAACTCAATACAAAAATCACGGTCAGAAACGCCATCCATGCTATTTTGAGTGATTGCGCTAAACCCCAGCTGAGTGGCTACAAATTCTCGATCCAAGGGGTAGGTGGTGGTCGCCAAAGCGCCACTGCCCAAAGGCAGTACATCGGTACGCTTAAAGCAATCTGTTAAGCGGTCATAATCACGCTTGAACATTTCGATATAAGCCAATAGATGATGTGCCAAGGTCACAGGCTGTGCTCTTTGTAAATGAGTGTAGCCGGGCATGATGGTTTCCGTATGTTTTTCGGCTAATGAATTTAAAACCTCCATTAACTCCTTCACCAAGGCTTGGATTGTTATAATTTCTTTCTTTGTATACATACGGGTATCCAAAGCCACCTGATCGTTACGGCTTCTTCCAGTATGCAGACGCTTGCCTACATCACCAATACGACTGATTAGGATAGATTCCACGTTCATGTGGATATCCTCCGCCTTCTCATCAAAGGAAACCTCACCTTGTTCAATATCAGTAAGGATTTCTTGCAAGGTTTTGATAATCAAATTTGCATCACCTTGGGGAATAATACCCTGTTTGCCCAGCATTGCCGCATGAGCCATACTGCCTGTAATATCCTCTTGATACATACGGCTGTCAAAGGAAATGGAGGAATGGAAATGGTCGGTGAAGCTATCAGTGGATTTTGTGAAGCGGCCGCCCCAAAGTTTCATAAATACGCATCCTTTCTTATTCATCCATAGAAACCAAAGAGCCTTGTCCCAAACCCAGTGAGCTTTTTGTGTTTCAAAGCATTTGGGTATGGGGCAAAGCCCCAAAAAGGTTTTTGATTTTTATTTATTCTGGTTGTTTTGCAGCATCATGGCACGAACCTTCATGGACAAACCAAACAGGTTGATAAAGCCATCAGCATCCTTATGATTATACAGCTCACCTGTTGTGAAGCTAGCGATGGATTCATTATACAAGCTGTAAGGAGAGGTTGCCCCTGCAGAAATGATATTGCCTTTGTAGAGCTTCATTTTAACGGAACCTGTAACGGTTTCATTGGTATGGTCAAAATAAGCGCAAAGTGCTTCTCTGAGTGGTGTGAACCATTCGCCGCTGTAAACCAATTCTGTCAGCTTATTGCTGGCAACTTCGTTGAAAGACAATGTTTTCTTATCTAAGCAAAGGTATTCCAATTCACGATGTGCATAGTAAAGAATTGCACCGCCGGGGGTTTCATATACACCACGGGATTTCATGCCAACCACACGATTTTCGCAAATATCAATGATGCCAATGCCATTTTTTCCGCCAATTTCGTTGAGCTTTGTCAACAAAGCAATAGGGGATAATTTTTCACCGTTTACAGCAACAGGAATACCTGCTTCAAAATCAACAGTTACATACTCAGGTACATCAGGAGCATTTTCGGGAGAAACGCCCATCTGAAGCAAATGCTCGTAATTAGGCTCGTTTGCAGGGTCTTCCAATTCCAAGCCTTCGTGGCTTAAGTGCCAGATATTACGGTCACGGCTATAGGAATCATCCTTTTTCACTGGGAAAGGAATGCCTCTTGCTTCTAAGTAAGCCATTTCATCCTCACGGCTTTCCATACCCCATGTATCCAGACGCCAAGGAGCAATGATTTTTAATTCAGGAGCCAAAGCCTTAATTGTTAACTCAAAACGAACCTGGTCATTTCCTTTGCCTGTTGCACCGTGGCAAATTGCCGTTGCACCTTCTTTTTTTGCGATTTCAACCAATTTTTTTGCAATAATGGGTCTAGCCATGGAAGTACCTAACAGGTATTTTCCTTCATAGACCGCATTTGCCTTAATACAAGGGTAAATGGCATCTGTAATGAATTCTTCTGTCAAATCTTCTATGTAAAGCTTGCTTGCACCAGTGCGCAGGGCTTTTTCTTCTAAGCCATCTGTTTCCTTACCCTGACCTACGTCACCGCAAACAGCAATAACTTCTGCATCATAGTTTTCTTTTAACCAAGGGATGATAACGGAAGTATCAAGACCGCCGGAATACGCCAATACAATTTTTTCTTTCATAATATTTTTATCCTCCTTAAATGAAAAACTGAATTCGATATGAATAATATAAATGAATTATACATAATGAGGGGGTGAAATGCAATAGAAATCAACAAAAATAAAAAGAAATGAATATTTTTGTATATTAATATTAAAATACTTATTGACCAAAGGGAACTTTTGTCCACTTTTAACGTTGATTTGACATGGCATTGGTGGTTTGTGGGAATAGAAACGAAAGTTTAACATTGTAAATTTCAATCTTAGAATAAAAAAGGAGATAAGACATTGAGGATTTCAAAAGAAAGCTGAAAAGAAGTTTAAAGCATAAAACATTTTTCAATAAATAGAATCGGTATATTTATGCATAAAATCAGTGCGGAAAATGGCGAAAATGGTTGTATACATGATGAAATCTCAGGATTGCTCTTTGCTTCGTACATTTTTTATGATATGATATATTCTAGAAAAATATTGATTACAAAAGAAGACCGAATAAAGGAGGGTGTTGGATATGAAAGTTTTAACATTTAAACGTGGCGGCAGAGTTGAGGTCGGTGTTCTGAAAAATGACGGTTTGGAAGTTGTGCCTGTGAATTACTTGGGCTGTACTGCACATAATATGAATGAATTTTTAGATTTGATGACACCGGAAAAAGAGAAAAAATTAGATAAAAACAAGGAACTGATGCGTGGTATCCCCTTGCGTGAGGTAAAGTTGATTTCCCCCATTCCCGTGCCAAAACAGGATTTAATTTGTTTGGGGATCAATTACTATGCCCATGCAGAAGAGGCAGCCAAATTTCATGGCGAAGCCTTTGGTGGAGAAAGACCGGTTCCTATTTTCTTTTCCAAGCGTGTAAACCTTGCGGTTGCTGATGAAGAAATGATTGACGGACATTGGGATATTGTGGATGGGTTGGATTATGAGGTTGAACTTGGTGTGATTATCGGCAAGGATACAAAAAATGTTTCCGTGGCTGATGCCTTCCAGCATGTTTTTGGCTATACCATAATCAATGATTTTAGTGCGAGAAATTTACAAACTGCCCATAAGCAGTGGTATTTTGGCAAGAGTCTGGATGATTTTACAGCCATCGGCCCTTGGATTGTTACGAAAAATGAGTTTGCAAACCCACCTGCTTTGGGGATTCGTTGCTATGTAAATGATGAATTAAGACAGGATGGCGACACATCCCTCATGATTACAGGAATTGCAGAGGTAATCAGCATGCTTTCTCAGGGTATGACACTAAAAGCGGGGACGATTATCGCCATGGGTACACCGGCAGGCGTAGGTATGGGCTTTGATCCTCCTAAGTTCCTGCAAAAAGGTGATGTGGTGAGATGTGAGATTGATGGAATCGGTAAAATCACCAATTTTATTAAGTAAATTTGGTGTAAATCAGATATAAAGGAGCGCGGCTCATAGAATGAATAAGTTGAAAGTAATGAGTGTTTTCGGCACAAGGCCTGAGGCAATTAAAATGGCACCCCTTGTGAAGGAATTGGAAAAAAACGATGAAATCGAAAGCATTGTTTGTGTAACAGCACAGCACAGAGAAATGCTGGATCAAGTTCTGGAGATTTTCGATTTGCATCCCGCTTATGATTTGGATATCATGCAGACACGACAGACCTTGGCCGGTATTACTACCCGGGCCTTATCCGGTCTGGAAGAGGTTATCGCCAAGGAAAAACCGGATATTGTTTTAGTACATGGGGACACTTCAACCACCTTTGCCGGAGCATTGGCTGCATATTATAATCAAACAAAGGTTGGGCATGTGGAAGCAGGATTGCGCACCTATGATAAATATCAACCTTTTCCCGAGGAAATGAACCGTCGACTGACAGGGGCTTTGACAGATTTGCACTTTGCGCCTACACCTTTGGCTAAGGAGCATCTCTTGAAAGAAAATATCAACGAAGATAGTATTTTTATTACAGGAAATACAGTAATTGATGCTTTGGGTCATACCATAGAAGAGGAGTATAGCTTTTCTGTGGAGGAATTGAACCACATTGATTTTCAAAATAAACGTGTATTGGCCATGACTGCCCACAGAAGAGAAAATCTTGGGGAGCCATTGGAGAATATTTGCCGCAGTGTAAAACGGTTGGTTGAGGAGTATCCCGATGTGGAGATTGTTTATGCGGTGCATAAAAACCCCGCAGTAATGGAACCTGTGAATAGAATCCTTGGGAAAACGGAAAGAATACATTTGACGGAGCCTTTGGATTTAAAAGATATGCATAACCTAATGTGTCGTTCTTACTTGGTATTGACCGATAGCGGTGGTTTGCAGGAGGAGGTTCCTTCAATGGGTAAGCCAGTTTTGGTGCTTCGCAATGTAACCGAGCGCCCAGAGGGCGTAGAAGCCGGCACGCTACAGCTTGTTGGTACTGATGAGGATACCATTTATTCTGCTGCGAAGGAGCTTTTGGATAACAAGGCCGCATATGAGAAGATGGCTCAAGCCAAAAATCCTTTTGGGGATGGGCAAGCCTCCAGACGTATTGTGGAGAGTATTTTATTCGCCTTTGGCAGAACAGGGAAAAGACCCAATGAATATAATATTTGCATCAATCCCAAGGATGAGGAGGAACAGGCGATGAAGGAAGAACGTATGGCAATTTTGGGCATGCTGGAGAAGGGCATTATAAATGCGGACGAGGCAGAACGTTTGTTGATTATTCTTCAAAGCAGCAATGGTTTTGATAAGGATGGCATTGGCAAATCTGTAGAAGATGTTTTTGGCAAGGCGGGAGATGCCTTAAATTCTGTAGCCAAGGCAGTTGGCGAAAAAGCAGAAAAAATTCAGCCTGCTATGAAAGATATGGCTAATAAGGTTTCTGAAAAAGCGGAAGATATTGAACCAGCTGTTAGAAGTGCAGCATTTCGTATGGCAGAAATGATGGATGGTTTTATGTCGGACGTAAAAAGTTACCGCGATAAAATGAAAGAAAAAAAGGAAAGAGATCAAGCTGAGGATTGGGATGAAGAAGACGAAATGGAATCTGCTGCGCCCACAGAAGAGGAAGAGGCATATGCAAAAAATGTGGAATCTGTTCTGAACTCATTGCAAATGCAGCTCAGCCAAATTGATGATGCGGAAAGCTTCTTGAAATCAACCTTTGGGGATGCAGATATGTCGGCTTGGGAGGATGACGAAGAAGAAGCAGAGGCTTCTAAGAAGGAAGATCCAAAGGCGAATAGTCAAGAGACAGATGCGCCTTTGGAAGAGAATGCAGAGGAAAATAAGGAAACAAAGTCCGAGAGCGATAAATAATATAGATATTCTTCTAATACTAAGATAATGTTAAAAAGGAGTATGATTTTTTGAAATGTGATTTTAAAAATTAAATTATACTACACTAATTTTATTGGAACAGAAAGCACTCATTTTTCTGCCTTAGGACGGGAAATGTGTGCTTTTTTGCGGTTTGTTATATAAAGACAGTAATATGTAAAAACTCAAATGGAGAAAATGAGTTAATCTTTTAGTTCCATTTCAGGTTGAACTCAGCGGAAATTTAAAAAAATAGAATCCTTAATAGCATAAAGCCCGTATTGCATCAATTTGCAAAGCAAATCCTTTTGATAGCAATCGGGCTTTTTCTTAAAGCATTTTTTAACGCTGCAACTGGTTGAAGGCAGTTAAAGTCTATTGGCAATTCAATTATCTTTCAACCAAATCATCCATCATATCGTCAATAACTTCTTCAGCTTTGACTGCCATTTTTCTGCCTTTTTTCATAACCTTGCGGTAAGCTTTTTGATCTTGAACCATGTAAGCAATACCTGCCATTGTTGCCATGCCGCCAATGAAAAGACCTGTTGTAAATTTATTCATCATATTTATCCCTCCTTTTGACTTAGTATGTGAAGAACGGAATTTTTTATTATAAAAGCATTATAAATAGTGAGTAGAAATGATTGGAAATAAACTTTGAATGATTTGAAAATTTTTAAAAAATGCTCCATTGCTAAGATTATATCCCGCAACGGAGCACTTATTTTATTGACAGAGAATATTTATTCCCCTAAGTCATGAAGGAAAAGGCCGCTTCTTAATTTTGGTTCAAACCACGTTGACTTTGGTGGCATAATCAAATCTGCATCTGCTACATTCATCAATTCCTCCATGGAGGTAGGGTAAAGGGAAAAGGCAACCTTCATTTCGCCACTGTCTACACGTTTCTCAAGCTCAGATAAACCGCGGATTCCACCTACAAAATCAATGCGTTTATCTGTACGAGGGTCTCCAATAGCAAGGAGGGGTTCCAAAACCTCTTTTTGTAAAATAGAAACATCTAAGCTTAAAACGGGGTCATTGGAAATCAGATTGCTGTTGGAAATCAGAGAGAACCATTTGCCCTCCAGATACATTCCGAATTGATGGGGCTTTTGGGGATGTAGCTGTCCTTCACTTTGATAAGGTGTTACTTGAAATTTTTCGGTTAAAAGGGCTAAAAACTCTTCAGCAGAATGACCGTTTAAATCTTTTGCAACTCGGTTATAATCCATGATTTTCAGTTCATCCGCGGGGAAGAGTACGGAAAGGTAATAATTAAATTCCTCTTCGCCGGTATACAATTCTTTCTCTTCTCTTCTTTTTAACCCAACCTTTACTGCTGATGCATTTCTGTGGTGACCGTCGGCAATGTAGAAATGCTCAAGTTTACGGAATGAGTCCACTAAAATACCTATTTCCGTGTCACTATCAATCACCCAAACGGTATGACCAATGCCATCTTCGGACACAAAGTCATATACAGGTGGATTTGCAGCTTTCCAACCGTCCATAATGGTCTTTGCTAATTCGTTGCTTTTATATGCCAGAAAAATAGGGCCTGTATTGGCATTTAAAGTATCCACGTGGCGAATTCTATCAGCCTCTTTATCCGCACGGGTTAGTTCATGTTTTTTGATGGTACCATTCAGGTACTCATCAATGGAGGTGCAGGCAACCAAACCTGTTTGGCTTCTGCCATTCATAGTCAACTGATAGATATATAAATTAGGGAGCAAATCTTGCGTAAAAACGCCCTGTGCAATCATGCTCTCCAGATTTTCTTTTGCCTTTGCATAAACGGCATCACTATAAAGATCGATTCCTTGAGGCAAATCTACTTCTGCTTTATCGATATGCAAAAAAGAATAAGGCTTGTCTTTCACCATTTCTCTTGCTTCTTCGCTATTCATTACGTCATAGGGCAGAGCGGCAACAGCCTGGGCATAATCTGCCTCGGGACGTATTCCCATAAAGGGTCTGATGGTAGCCATAATGTTTCCTCCTTATTTTAATAAGCGTACTTTGATTACGCTGTTGATGGCATATAAATCTCTAATCAATTCATCTTCATTTTCTGGAAGGCTGTCACAGACGATAATGTTATATGCCAACTCTCCTTTAGAGTTATTTACCAATTTATCGATATTAATACTGTATTTTGTGAAAACAGCACCTAGCTGACCAATCATATTTACAATATTTCTATGGGAAACAGCAATACGAGGTTTTCCATTATAAGGAACGGTACAATTGGGGAAATTAACGGAATTTTTCACATTTCCGTAGTACAAATAATCCCGGAGTTCCTCGGCAACCATGATAGCGCAATTTTCCTCGGATTCCGGTGTGGAAGCACCCAGGTGAGGGGTGACAATGATATTTTCATTCCCTAGGAGTTCTTTCTCAGGGAAATCAGTGATATAACGGGAAATGATACCTTGATCCAAAGCCTCTTTCAGGGCATCATTATCCACTAACCCGCCCCTTGCAAAGTTTAACAAACGTGCGCCTCTTTTGGTTTTGGAGAACAATGTCTCGTTATAGGTGTGCTTTGTTTTATCGTTCAAAGGAATATGTAGGGTAATATAGTCGCTTTTTGCCACAACATCCTCAATGGAGTCTGCTTTTTCCACAGAGGGGGACAGATGCCAAGCGGATTCCAAAGACAGGTATGGATCATAGCCAACCACATCCATGCCCAAGTCAAGAGCGGCGTTTGCCACCAACACGCCGATGGCACCTAAGCCGATAACTCCAAGGGTTTTGCCCAAAATTTCAGGGCCTGTGAAGTTTTTCTTGCCTGCTTCGATGTCTTTTTCCAAAGCGTCACTTTCGCAAATGGTCTGTACCCATGCCGAGCCATCAACGATTCGGCGGGAGGATATGAACAAGCCTGTTAAAACCAGTTCCTTTACTGCATTGGCATTGCCACCGGGTGCATTGAAAACGGGGATTCCCCTTCTTGAACACTGATCCACTGGAACATTATTTGTTCCCGCACCTGCACGGGCAACTGCCAATAAATTGTCGTTTAAGGGCATGCTATGCATATCAAAGCTGCGCAAAATAATTCCATCGGGATTTTCTGCGGTGTTATCTATATGAAAGTGCTTCTCCGACAGCTTTCCCAAGCCTGTGGGAGCAATATTGTTTAATGTACGTATTGTAAACATAATACTCTCCTTATTTGTTTTCCAATTCAAATTTTTTCATAAATGCAACCAATTTTTCCACGCCTTCCACAGGCATTGCGTTGTATATACTTGCCCGCATACCACCAACAGTACGGTGACCCTTAAGGTTCACGAAACCAAGGGCATCAGCTTCCTTAATGAATTTTGCGTTCAATTCATCTGTCGGCAGAATGAAGGGTGCATTCATCAAAGAGCGATCCTTTGGCACTACGGTGCCTTTGAACAAGGAAGATGCATCCAAAAAGTCATAAAGCAGGGAAGCCTTATGCTCGTTTATTTTTTGAATGGCAGCTACGCCCCCTTGGCGTTTTACCCAGTCAAAAACAAGCCCCATAAAATAAATACCATATGTGGGAGGGGTATTGTACAAGGAATCATTTTCTGCATGAATATCATAGCGAAGCATGGTAGGTGTAAAATCCATAGCATTGCCCAACAGATCTTCACGGATGATGACAACAGTAACCCCTGCAGGGCCTAAATTCTTTTGTGCACCTGCATAAAGCAAGCCGAATTTTGTGACATCAATTTCCTCGGACAATATGGAGGAAGACATATCGCCTACCAATGTTACATTTCCTGTATCGGGCAGTTCTGTCCAACGGGTGCCGTAAACGGTATTATTCAAAGTTATGTAAAAATAATCTGCATCCGGGTCGAATTTGGAAGAATCTAATTGGGGAATGCGGTCAAATGTGGTTTCGGCAGAGGATGCCACAACATTTACCTTTCCGTATTTTTTTGCCTCTTCCGCAGCTTTTTTCGCCCATTGTCCAGTAATGACGTAATCTGCTTTATTATTTTTATTCATCAGGTTTAGGGGAACCATAGCAAACTGCGTGGAACCGCCGCCCTGAAGAAACAAAATTTTATAGTTATCGGGAATATGCATCAATTCCTTTAAATCAGCCTTAGCTTTTGCCAAAATAGATTCAAACATTTTAGATCGATGGCTCATCTCCATAACTGACATACCAGAGGAAGGATAACAAACAAGCTCACGTTGTGCTTGTTCTAATACTTCTACGGGTAGCATGGATGGTCCTGCTGAGAAATTGAATACTCTTTTTTCCATAAATAAGCCTCCTAAAATGATTTGTTATGGGACATTTGCCGTCTTGTCTCTATGGTGCGGTCAAATGTGCAAATTTAGTCTTAGAAGAATTATAACACCTTAACGGGAACCGTCAACATAAAAGAGGGAATTTCTTTAGCTACAAAGCTTTTTTGGAGGAACGGGCAAAAAGCAAGATGGGTTTTGTGAAATCTTTGGCAAAATGCACAGAGAAATGTGAAAAAACTTGTATGAAAATGGTTGGAAAACATAATATAATACAATAGCACCTTTTAGTGAAAAATGCAATATACTTCTTTTAATACAACAAAAAACCCTAAAATTCAAGGGTTTCCATGTTTTTATAGATAAAAAGTATAACGTATTGTTTTTCTAGGACTTACAAGAATGCTTTGTTCAAAAATTCTGATGCGTTACAGTTGTTCTAAAGCGAACAAGCAATTGTTGTATACGGAGATAAATTTGTTGTTTTCGGAAAGATTGGAAGAAAGTTTTTCGGTGTTTCCTCATAAGGATATTAAGAAAGGGGGCGGACAAATGAAAGGGAAAATTTCCGTCAAAGAAGGTATTAAAATTGGCTGTTTATGTGCTCTGATTGGCATATGCGTTTGTGTAGCTGCTGTGGGAAGTAAGAAAAAGGTGGCAGTAATGCTTCCTGTTGATCAAAAAATAATTATTCTGGATGCAGGGCACGGCGGTTGGGACCCGGGTAAGACTGGTTCCTTGGGAAAGGATGAAAAAAATATCAATTTGGCGGTTATGGAAAAATTACAGCAATATTTGGAGCAAGGGGGCGCTACGGTTTATATTACCCGTGCCACTGATGAGGCACTGGGCAGTAAAAAAAAGGCTGATATGGCGGAACGGAAAAAAATTGCCAATGAAAGCAATGGAGATATCTTGGTTAGTATTCATCAAAATGCTTTTCCGTCTACCGGAGCAAAGGGTGCCCAAGTTTTTTATCACAAATCCAGTGAAGACGGAAAAAATTTGGCAGAATTGATTCAGGAGCGGCTAAAAACAAATGTAGATAATGAAAACAAACGATTAGCAAAGCAAAACAGCGATTATTACATATTACGCACCACAGAGATTCCCGCAGTCATTGTGGAGTGTGGTTTTATTTCCAACCCTGCGGAGGAGCAGCTTTTGAATGATGAGGCTTATCAAACAAAGCTGGCTTGGGCAATTTATTTGGGTATCATTGACTATTTTTCACAAACGGAAAGCGTTTGATGATTTTGTTTACAGGCTGATAAAAACAGGCTATAATTGGTATAATAAACTGAAAGGTTTAAATAAGGAAGGAATAGAACATGGAAAATGGATTTGAAAAATTGGGCTTGTCCTCTGTTTTGACGAAAGCATTGGCGAAACAAGGGATAGAAACGCCCACAGAGATACAGAAACATATGATACCCTATATTCTATCGGGCAAAGATGTGATTGGCCGTTCCGAAACCGGTTCGGGAAAAACGTTAGCCTATCTTTTGCCTATTTTTCAGCGCTTGGATTTGGGGGTAAAGGGTGCACAGGCAATTATCTTGACCCCTACCCATGAGCTGGCGGCGCAGGTGTTTCATCAGGCAGAGCTTTTGGAGGAAAACAGTGGACTGGACATTGGTTGTATGCTCATCATTGGTTCTGCTGGGCCACAGCGTCAATTGGAAAGACTAAAGGAGAAGCCACGCATTCTCATTGGTTCCACAGGAAGAATTTTGGACTTTATCAAGCGTAAAAAAGTCCCCGCTCATTTGGTAAAAACAATTGTTTTGGATGAGGGCGACCGTCTGTTGGAGGATGGAAACTTTGAGGATGTGGCAAGCGTTGTAAAATCCACGCTGAAAGAGAGGCAGATTGTTTTGCTTTCCGCATCCGTTGATGAGGAAACGAGGGAGCGGAGTAAAAAACTAATGAAGGAGGGTGGGCTGTTTATTGAGGCAAAGACGGGCAGTCTGGTTCCTCAGGGCATCTCCCATTATTATATTTTGGCCACTCAAAGGGATAAATTTTTACAGCTTAGAAAAATTTTAGCAGGAGAAAAACCACAAAGAGCTATTGTGTTTTTAAATAATCCTGAAAACATTGAAGTTACGGTGGATAAGCTTTGTTTTCATGGTATTAAAGCGGCAGGAATTTACGGCAAAGCGGCAAAGCTTGACAGAAAAAACGCTTTGGAGGATTTTCGCAATGGCAGGGCAAATGTATTGGTGGCTTCGGATATTGGAGCGAGAGGCTTAGATATTGAAGGGGTAACCCACATTATCAATATGGACGTGCCCGAGGAACCAAGTCATTATCTTCATAGAGCAGGGCGTTGCGGCAGAAAAGGTACAGAAGGGACTACCATTACTTTGGTTACACCCTACGAAAGACGGTGGGTGCATAAGTATGAGAAGGTGTGGGGGCTTCGGTTTGTGCAGAAGGAAATGGCCTTTGGCAAATTGGTTGACAGTACTATGACCAAAAAAGATTTAGACAAACCACAAAAAACAAAAAAACCAAAGATGAGGAATTTGGCGAAAGAGCTGTTGTTTGGGCGGACAAGCCGAAAAAAGAGACTAAAGTTACGCATAAGGAAACAGTGAAAGGGAAGGATAAAAAAGAGCCTGAAAAAGAGGAATTAGGTTTTTTTGCAAAAAAAGCAAAAAAACAGGCAGAAAAAGCTAAAAATAAATTACAAAACCAAAAAAAATAATTGTTCTAACGCCTAGAATAGGGTATGATAGATAGGAAAAAAGATTTATTTGAGGAGGTACTGAATATGAGTGACAAATGCGGATGCGGATGTGGATGCGATCACGAACATGACCACGAACACGAAGAAATGGGATTGGAAACAATGTTTTTAACATTGGATGATGATACTGAATTGGAATGCGGCATTCTGGGTGTATTTGAGGTTGAAGGTGTGGAGGACAAGCAGTTTATTGCCTTAATGCCTTTGGAAGATGAAACCGTATTACTGTACGAATACAAAGAAGTTGGTGAAGAGATCGAGTTGGAGGTCATCGAAGAAGATGAATTGTTCGACAAGGTTTCTGCCGCATTTAATGACTTATTTGAGGACGAAGACGAAGAATAAAATGAGATAAAATTCCTCAGAAGGGGTGTCGGCTTAGCCGGCACCCTAGACTTTATCTGAAATTTAGCACGAAGGGAGATATTTTGATATTTTTTATAAAAAAATACTCCCATCGTCTTTACTAGGAGGTAATAAAATGTTTGCAAAAAGAATGGTGTTGGCAACGCTGGGAGCAATATTGAGTTCTGCTTTTTCCTTGACGGCATTTGCAGGATGGCAGGATGGAAACCCTTTGGTTGCCCACGCGTTGGGTGAATCCCGAGGTAAAATTGAAACAAATGCAAAGGAAGCCTTTTTGGAGTCGTGGGGAAGTGGATTTCGTGCCATGGAAGTAGACTTTACCTATACTTCTGACGGAGTTTTGGTTGCCCGCCATGATTTTGAAGCTGATGGCTCTTATTACCGCTTGGAACAGGAGGCGAAGGCACCCTTAGTGATGGATCGAAATACGTTTCAAAGCAGTAAAATTTGCTTTGACCAGACACCGCTGACCGCTGTGGATGTATTAAGCTTAATGGTGGAATATCCAGATGTTTATTTAATTACAGACACAAAGGATACAGATAAGGCCACTGTGGAAAAGCAATTTAAGGATTTGAAGCAAATTGCGGAGGCTATGGAACAGCCTCAAATTTTGAATCGGATTATTCCCCAGATTTATAACGAAGAAATGTATGATTGGGTGAAGGAGATTTATCCTTTCCAAGAATGGATTTATACACTCTATTTAAATTATTATCCCGATTATCCCAAAATTGCAGAATTTTGCGAAGCAAAGGGTATTGGCACAGTAACCATTGAGAATGCCCGTGTCACAAAGGACGTGATTGATACCCTTCATGCAAAGGGAATCAAAGTTTATGCCCATACCATTAACCGTTATAAGCAGTTTCAAGATTTATTGGCTTTGGAGGTAGACGGAATTTATACCGACCGCATCAAACCTTATGAATTAAAGTGGATTGGCCTTTCCGATAGCCGAAAGGTGGAGAATAAAATTGTCACCTTGGGAAATGGGGAAGTTACTTTAGATACCCTTAAAATTTTCAACGAGGACTATGTACCTTTACGTCAACTTGCAACCCTTGGGAAGAAATTTGATGTACAGTTGGATAGGCAAAATGGTAATCTGAATCTAACCTCAGGAAGGTCATTTTCATCTTTGGGAAATGAACTTCTGATGAATTACAGTGGAAATTTAATTATGGAAAAAACAAAGTTCCGTTTATTCTATAATAATAATGAAACAAAAATCTATCCTATTTTGGTGGATGGTGAGGTGTATGTGCCTTTGACCGCAATGACTCAACTTTTGGGCTTGGGTACATAAAGAAGGATACCCTTGACAAGGGGTGTAAAACGTGCTACTTTGTAATGGAAACGAATCATATTTTTGCTGGGGGTGCCGTGTTCGGCTGAGAATCAAGCAAGCAGCTTGTTACCCTTTCTACCTGATCTGGATTATACCAGCGTAGGGAAGCGTTATACTTCAAAATCAGGCGCAGCAAACGAGAAATCGTGGCTGCGCTTTTTTATGAAAAATACCTTGTTTTCTCGGGACGCTTTCTGGATGGGAAAGTCTTGTATCGGGATAGAAACCCTTGGTCACACTATAAAAAGGAGAGAATCTATCATGAAAACAAGAAAGCTTACAATTTCAGCAATGTTTATCGCCATTGGTGTACTGGCAGGGAACTTGATTTACATACCTGTTGGGGCCTCTAAGTGCTTCCCTATTCAGCATACGCTGAATATTTTGGCTGCTGTCCTCTTAGGCCCTGCTTATGGTGTGGTAAATGCTTTTTGTATTTCCTTGCTCAGAAATTTTATGGGAACAGGATCTTTATTGGCATTCCCGGGCAGCATGGTTGGGGCACTATTGGCAGGATACATATATAAATTAACCAAAAACAATTATTTAACGGCGGTGGCAGAAGTATTTGGTACAGGGGTTTTAGGCGGACTTTTGGCAGTACCCATTGCTATTTTTACTATGGGAAAAGCAGTAGGTGCATTGGCTTACGTTCCTGCTTTTTTACTAAGCTCCTTCGGGGGTAGTATAGTGGCAGTTTTACTATTGCAATCCGCTTATTTTGTAAAGACAGTCTCAAAAACATCTTAATCTTTTGGAGGTTGATAGAATGAAGCACGTTTTAACAATAGCAGGCTCGGATACTTGTGGGGGCGCAGGCATACAGGCAGATTTGAAAACTTTTTCGGCTTTAGGAACCTATGGCATGAGTGTCATTACAGCGGTGACGGTGCAGAATACCCAAGGGGTTTTTGGCTGCCAGGACATTACCCCTGAGATTATTCGGGGGCAGATAGATGCTATTTATTCTGATATCGCTGTGAGTGCTGTGAAAATAGGGATGGTATCTCAAATTGAGACCATTCATGCCATTGCCGACAAACTACTGGAGCACCAAGCAAAAAATATTGTGGTTGACCCTGTTATGATTTCGAAAAGCGGCTTTGATTTGATGCAACCCGAAGCGAAGGATACGTTGATTCAGCGTTTGATTCCCTTGGCCTATGTGGTAACACCAAACCTTCCCGAGGCAGAGGTAATTACAGGCATGAAAATTGACGATTTATCCTCTATGGAGGTGGCGGCAAGAAAAATTTTTGCCATGGGGGCAAAAAATGTATTAATCAAAGGTGGTCACTTAGAGTACGATGCCACAGATTTATTGTTTGATGGAGAAAAAATTACTCTGTTACATTCAGACCGTATTGAAACGAAAAATACTCATGGCACAGGTTGTACCTTATCCTCTGCCATTGCAGCAAATTTGGCGAAGGGGAAAAGTGTTGAGGAGGCAGTGGAGACTGCCAAAAAATATATTACCGTGGCAATTGAACATAGCTTAGAAATCGGCAAGGGTGTGGGCCCAACAAACCACTTTTATGAGCTGTACAACAAAGCGGGGATTTGGGACGAAGTGAAAGACTGAAAAAGTGTGTAAGGCATAGGGAAAAAGGCAATTGAAAAATAGGCATAGAAGATATCTGATAAACCGAAGCATCTTCTTTTATTACCTATTATTTTTTAACAGGGTTAGTACGATCAATATTACCATGGCTATGTCTGTGATAGGTAAAGCGATGGTTATGCTTTTGTGCTCCATAAATTTGGTGACAAGTAGTATTGCAATTGTTGTAAGGAGTAGTACTGATTTTATTTTTTCTCTGGTCATAGGATTACCTCGCTAAAATGAATGTATCTAAATTATAACATAGGATTTGTCTTTTACAATTTAAATCATTACACATTTTCTCTTTGGGGGAAATAAGGGCGTGGCTGAACAAAAGCCACGCCCTAAGTGTTATTTGTTACCAATAGGCGTATTAATAGAATTTTCATTGTTTTTTTTCCCATAGAGGAATATAATGAAAAAACGACTGTGACGATTTTTGTAGAAAGGACGTTTTTCCCCTTATGGATAAGAAATTATGGAGGTTGTATTTTAAAACATTATTGTTTACCTTGATGGGACTTTGCGGGGTATTGGCAATTTTGTACGGAATTTTCATGTACATGGTTGGAGGATTAAACCGCCAAAGCGTAGATGAAAGTTCTCTTTCGGTAAATGAGAACTTAAGTGTATATGGGAATCAGGGAATTATGAATATTGCATTATATGGCATTGATTCTCAGAATAAAGAGAACAAAGGGCGCTCGGATGCCATATTGATTGCCTCTGTCAACGGAAAGACAGGCAAGATTAAGCTGATTTCTATTGCAAGAGATACATATGTTGATGTTCCTGATCACGGAAAGACAAAAATAAACCATGCCTATGCTTATGGTGGCCCTGAACTGGCAATTCAAACAATTAATGAGAATTTCCATTTAGATATAAAGGATTATGTTTCTGTAAATTTTGATTCTTTGGCAGATGTAATCGATGAATTGGGCGGTATTGATTTGGAGGTCAGCGAAGCTGAGCGAAAACAGATTAACAATTACCTTTTAAAAGGGGAAAAGTTGCAGGAATCCGGCTTAGTGCATTTGACAGGCCCTCAGGCTGTAAGCTATTCTCGGATTAGAAAAATTGATGGAGATGTGATGCGAGGAGAGCGCCAGCGTAAGGTTCTGGAATGCCTATTTAAAAAAGCACTGGAAATCAATCCTTTAGCGTATCCTTCTTATGTAAGAAAGTTTGCTCCCATGGTGGAAACTTCTTTAAGCAATGATGAAATTTTGAAGATTGCTTCCGTTGGAATGAAGAGTGGCGTTTCTTTAGAGCAGGCAGGTTTGCCCAATGAAAACATCAAAGCCGGCGGCCAAACGATTAAAGGAGTATGGTACTATGTGTATGACATTGACCAGGCGGCAGATATGATTGAAGATTTTATATATCACGATATTCCTTTTGACCAGTATGGCAAGGATATGGTTGAAGAAAAAGGTGCAACAGAGTAAAAATTGTGAATTATTTATGAACATTATGCAGAAAAATCTTGAAAACAAGTGATAAAAAACGATTTTTAATTTTAAAAGCTGATTTAATTTTTAAAAAGTTCAAATTAACATATAAGTTTAGTAGGTATTTTTGTGCAAGATGTTAAATGACATTTCTTGGGGAAATGTTAAGTGCAAAAAATGGAATTGACAAACCTTGAGAAATTAGTATAATGGGGAATAACTTAACATTATTGAAAAAGGCTGCGAAAAGAAGAGTACATCGTGGATGATTTTACAGAGAACCTCCTATAAAAGCTGAGAAGGAGGAAATTCGGAAATGGTGGAAGATGGTCTTGGAGCTGCGCACCGAGAGGTTAATCCTTTAGGCTGCGACGGGAGCGCCCGTGATAGCGACGGAGTATCGGCATAACAATGTCTGTACTTGCAGAGGCGATAGCTGTGAGGCTATGGTGAATTAGGGTGGTAACACGAAGCGAATGCTCTCGTCCCTGAGACAGAAATGTCCTAGGGAGAGAGCTTTTTTATTGGAAAAAACTTGATTCTGCAAAGACATGGGCAGTAATTGATATTTTCGGTAAGAATAAGGTGATGGGCTTTTGTCCAGTAGAGATGTTTCAAGACCATGGGATTCAGAAATGCATCTATTTATCCTGATTTTGACTGAAAGAAAACTTGAAAACACAAGGTTTTTTTGAGGGTGTGAACGTTTTCCACCCTGAGTAAATACAGCCTACCGGGGGTTGTATTATAGAAATTTTCTTATGGCATGCAAAAAGAAAAGGTGGTAAAGGTATGGAAAAGAAGGAGATTATGATTCGCTTAGAGGGCGTATCAAAAAGCTTTCCTCAAAAAAGAGGTTCTTTAGAAGTATTAAAGGATGTTGATTTGGAGATTGCAAAGGGAGAAGTTTTCGGAATTATCGGTATGAGTGGCGCAGGCAAAAGTACGTTGGTACGTTGTATCAATCTGTTAGAGCGACCCACCAGCGGGCGGGTTTACTTAGATGGACAGGAGCTTACTTGTCTGGCGGAAAAAGATTTAAGACAACAGAGACATTCCATGGGAATGATTTTTCAGCAGTTTCATTTGTTAATGCAAAGAACTGCTCTGGAAAATGTTTGTTTTCCTTTAGAAATATCAGGCGTATCCAAGGAAAAGGCAAAGGCAAGAGCAGTGGAATTATTGGAGTTGGTTGGTTTGGGTGAGCGTTTAGGTGCATATCCTTCTCAGCTTTCCGGCGGACAGAAGCAAAGAGTTGCCATAGCCAGAGCTTTGGCAACAGAGCCAAAGGTGCTTTTATGCGATGAAGCAACCAGTGCCCTTGATCCCAACACAACAGCAGGGGTTTTACGGCTTTTGAAAGATATAAATGAACGATTAGGCATTACCATTGTGGTGATTACCCATGAAATGAGTGTTATACAGGAAATTTGTAACCGTGTCGCCATTATTGATGGTGGACAGATTGCCGAAATGGGCGGTGTTGAGGAAATCTTCCGTGCCCCAAAAACAAAAGCAGGTAGAGAATTGGTATATCACGAGGGCAAAAACAGAGAAGCCATTGAGGGCCCTATTGCAAATTGTTACCGTGTGGTATTCCGCGGGGGCATTTCCGGTGAGCCTATTTTAGGAAATATGATGCTGGAATGCAACGCTGTTGCTAATATTCTTTCAGGCAACACCCGTATGTTAGACGGCAGAGTGTATGGACAAATGATGATTCAGCTTCCTGATGATAAAGAAATCAGAGAAAAAATGCTGGCATATTTAAAGGAAAGAGATGTGGAGATAGAGGAGGTTCAGTATGTTTAAAGAAGGAATGATGGCCTTAGTTGGCTCTGCATTTTGGGAAAGTATTTATATGACATTGGTATCCACCTTTTTTGCTTACTTAGTAGGGCTTCCTATGGGATTGGTTTTGGTTATGACAGATAAGGAAGGGGTTCGTCCCATGCCAATTGTCCATCAAATTTTAGGAGCTATTATCAACGTAGTGCGTTCTGTGCCATTTTTGATTTTGATGCTTACCATTATGCCTTTTACGAAGACAGTAGTTGGCACCACCATTGGTCCCAAAGCTGCCATTGTTGGTCTTTTGGTTGCAGCGGCACCTTTTATCGCCAGATTGGTGGAATCTTCCCTAAAGGAAGTGGAGCGTGGTGTCATTGAAGCGGCCCAGTCCATGGGGGCTTCTCCTTTACAGATTTTGGTGAAGGTACTAATTCCAGAGGCGAAGCCTTCTTTATTGGTGGGTAGTGCCATTGCAGTAACTACGATTCTGGGTTATTCCGCTATGGCTGGCTTTATTGGCGGTGGTGGTTTGGGCGCAGTTGCAATTAACTACGGCTATCACCGAGGACAGACCGATATTATGTATGTAATGGTAGTGTTGCTTGTTGTAATTGTTCAGATTTTGCAGGAAGTGGGCATGCAGGTTGCAAAAAGAACTGATAAACGTTTGTAAACCAATGAAGGTTTCAATATAGAAAAAAATAGGAGGGAATTTACTATGAAGAAATTTTTTGCATTATTATTAACAGGTGCTTTGGCACTTGGAGCTGCTGGCTGCGGTAGTAAAACAGATAAAGCAGCAGATGCTGAAAAGCCTGAAACAACAGGTGCGGAAGCGGTAACTTTAAAAATTGGTGCATCTCCCACTCCCCATGCAGAAATTTTAGAGGCTGCAAAGGAAGAATTGGCTGCAAAGGGAATCAATTTAGAAATCGTGGAATTTACCGATTACGTACAGCCTAACTTGGCATTGGACACCGGTGATTTGGATGCAAATTACTTCCAGCATGCACCTTACTTGGATTCTTTTAATGAGGAACATGGCACAAAGCTTGTAAGCTTGGGTGCTGTGCATTATGAACCAATGGGTATCTACAGCAAGAGCATCAAAGATTTAGCTGAATTGCCTGATGGTGCAAAGGTTGGTATTCCTGCAGATGGCACCAACGGCGGACGTGCGTTGTTATTGCTGGAAGCAAATGGCTTGATCAAATTGGATCCTAATGCAGGCACATCTGCTACAAAGCTTGATATTAAGGAAAATCCCAAGAATATTGAAATCGTTGAAATGGAAGCGGCTCAACTGCCTTTATCTATCGGCGATTTGAGCATTGCAGTTATCAACGGTAACTATGCAATGCAGAACGGCTTGAAAACTGAAGATGCTTTGGCAATTGAAGCGGCAGATTCTTTGGCGGCAACAACTTATGCTAACATTATTGCAGTAAGAGCTGGGGATGAAACAAGACCTGAATTGGTTACTTTGCTTGAAGTATTGAACAGCCAGACAATTTCTGACTATATTAAAAATACTTATGGCGGCGCAGTTGCTCCTACAGCGTAAAGTTTTGTTTTACTGAAAAAAAGAGCCCCGCAGGATCATTCTTGAGGGTGAATAGAATCATAAAAAGACTTTCCATTTCACGAAGTGGGAAGTCTTTTTTGTAGTATTATGTTTATTGTATGATTTTTAAACCTGCGGTATCATAGATAACTTTTGCATGATTCCTCTGTAAAAGGGTTCTTTCAATACAAACATTGGAGTTTGTATGAATTTTTTCTCTAAAAACGTCACCGTTGCGATATACACCGTCTTCTTCTTTGGAAAAAAACTCATCCTCAGTATATATTTTATATTGATAGGGCTGAGATTCATTTGACCTAATTTCACCGCAGAGATTTTCTTCTGTCAGGCAGATTAATATTTGATATGTAGCAGTTGTATTATTTTTAAATTGATAATCAAAATAATTATAAACGATGGAGGTGCCCAGACCAAAGGGCACTTTTCGTTTAAAGTCAGGGAATAAATCCAGCTGGTCATGCTGATGCCGTTCTATAATGGTGAGAGGGGTATGCAAAACCATCCAATGGATTAGATTTGTAAACTGGCACATTCCGCCACCCACATCATGGGAGGGTCTTCCCATTTTAATGGCCAGCCCTGTTTTATAGCTCTTCGCCAAGGTGGTATTGCCCACTAGATTCCAGAAAGAAAAGATTTCTCCGGGATGGATTAACACACCATTCACCGAAGGTACTGCCAAGGAAAGATTAAAAACTTTATTCTCTTGAAGTACCATATCTACAGTGCCTAGCTTTCGTCGCATAAAAGAGCTATGGGAATAAATTTCATAGGGCAATGGTAAGGGAGATTTTGCTTTTGCAAATTTCTCTTTGCTTGTGAAATTTCTTATATGGCGAGAAATAATACATTTTTGCCTTGAAATTTCGTATGTCAAAGGACACAGTTCGCAAAACAACTTTCGTCCCACAATGTATGCACCCCCTTTTTATTGGTTATTGCTTTCCTGTGGAGCCAATACCGCCTCTGTTCTCGTTGCCAAGATTCTCAGTTTCCTCAAAGGAGATTTTTGGCTGGTGCTCAAAAATTCGGAACTGGCAGATACGGTCGTTCACCTCAATGCTTGTATCTCGCATAGCCAAGGCGGGGAAAAACCATTGGTCATTGTTGCCGCAATAGCTTTCATCTACAATGCCGCAATGGTTTGTTTGGATAACCCCGAAATTTTTGAAGGTGGAGCTTCTGGGAACGATATGGGCCTCGAAACCCTTAGGCAGTTCTATAGCAATGCCAAGGGGAATCAAACGGAATTCTCCCTGTTTTAATTCAATTCTTTCGGCAGCTCTTAGGTCAATCCAATCTGATTTTCCGTCTATATAGCGCAATTTTTCGATTTTGTCACTGAGATACTTAATTCTAATGGTTTCCATAAAATTTCCTTTCTTACTTTGGGTGATAGAGATAAAGAGAACTATTTTTCATTGATTTTTGCACATCTATAATCCGTTGGTTAGAGCTTCCTTTCCAATGAAGCTTAGGATCCTTCAAATCTAAAATGAATTTCCCATCAACCAATACATCAATATATTCCATGATTGGCAGAGCACTGATTTCTTCCCAGCGATAACCTGTATAGAGCCATATGGTTTTATCGGGGAAACGTTCTTTGATTTGCTTAGCCAAAGCAGTTACCTCTTGGCGGTTTCCCATAAACAAAGGGTCGCCGCCGCTGAGGGTAATGCCACTGGTATAATCATGCTTGAGGGCATCAAAAAGCTCATGTTCTGCTCTTTCGTCGAAAGGGATTCCCCCGTTAGGATCCCATGTGATGGTGTTATGACAGTCTTTACAGCAATGATCACAGCCGGAAAGCCAAAGTACAACACGAAGGCCCTCGCCATTTAGCATATCATCCTTCGTAATATTATGATAACGCATATGTTACATACTCTTCCTTTCTGCAATCTCTGCCATTTTTGCCTCGTTCAGGCGGGTATCCCCTTTCACTCTGGAATAAGAGAGGTAACCGTTCATACGGTCAATTTTTGTTAGGTTATGGCTTCCGCATTTGGGGCAGACATCCATCTCCAATTCCTGATGTCCGCAATCGTCGCAATAGGCCAGAGAAAGGTTGACTCCTTCATAGAAACCCATCTTCATAGCTCGACGGATAAGGGTGCGGATGGCATCCAAATTATAATCAATGGGATATTTCACATACTGAATTTTTCCACCATTAAATAGGTTCCAAAAACGATTTTCTAGATTCTGTTTTTCAATGGGTGTGATATCCTCTGTTACATGGCAGTGAAAGCTGTTGCTTACATATGGTCTATCGGAGACATGCTCGATAACTCCATATTTTTTGCGGAATTGGGTTACCTGTAGGCCGCAAAGGCTTTCGGCAGGGGTGCCATAAATGGCATAGAGATTACCGTCCTCTTCCTTAAACTGAGTAATTTTTTGGTTAATATGTTCCAGTGCTTCCAGAGCAAACTGACCATCTTCCACCAAGGATCTGCCATTATGAAGCTCTTGTAATTCATTCAAAGCAGTGATACCAAAGGAAGCCGTAGCGGACTTTAAAAGCGGTTTAATTTTATCATGCAGACCTAAATTTCCGCCATAAAAACCACCCTCGCAGTAGGCTAATGGGTTGGTGGAGGCACGCATTTCTCCCAAATATGCATAAGTACGTACATGGAGGTTGCGAATTAGCTCTAAATAATAGTCCAAAACCTCATAAAAAGGCTTGCTTTCCTGCTTTGCCTTAGCATAAATCATAGGAAGGTGAAGGCTGACAGCGCCAATATTAAATCGCCCCACATAAACAGGCATATCATTTTCGTCAGCGGGTTTCATGCCACCACGCTCAAACCAAGGAGATAAAAAGGCACGGCAACCCATTGGGCTGATGATTCTACCATATTTTTTGTAGATATCAGCCACATAGCCATCCCCTGTCAGGCTTAGCCAATCGGGATACATACTTTTTGAGGAGCATAGAATACCAGCTTCAAAAACATCTTCTAAAGCTTTGCCCTCTCCGTGAAGGTTTTCATCATAAAGAAAAACAAGTTTAGGGAACAGTACTGGTTTTTTACAATTTTTCTTGCCTTGACCCTTTCTGCGTACATTCAGCATGGTAATAGATGCTAATTTTGCAAATTTCCCTGTGCCTGTGCCGAAGGTCATGGTAATGAAGGGATAATCGCCACGGCTAGAGGCAACGGTATTGAATTTATATTCCCAGCCCTGAAAGCCTTGCTCAAAATCATTCAAAATATCGGCCATGGCTTCTCGGTCGGCTACCTTAGGGGTTAGTCCCATTTCCATATAGCGACGATAAAACTTTTCATAGCTTTTTTCTGCATAAGGCTCTAAAAGGAGGTCCACAGAGGGTACGGTAAAGCCACCATACTGTTGGCTTGCGGCGGAAAGAACAATGTCGCCGATTACGTCGAAAGCCACGTTCAGGGTTTTAGGCTCGTTATACCAAAGGTTTCCCATTTCAAAGCCACCCTCCAGCACTGTTTGCACATCAAAAAGGCAGCAATTCATGGTATCTCTGCGGGCAGACATATCATGGACATAAAGATAGCCGTCACGGCAGGCCTGTAATTCCTCGGTGGTCATAAAGAATTTTTGATACAATTCCTTATTTAACTGATTGAAAACCAGACTACGCTTTGTGGAGACCAAGGCACTATCTGTATTGCTATTTTCCTTATCCCCAATATACATGATGGATTGGCTTTTTTTATAGACCTCGTCCAACATTTTCACGAAGTCCTGCTTATAATTGCGATAGTCGCGGTAGCTTTTTGCGACCTCAGGCTTAACTTGTTCCAAAGCCGACTCCACAATATTATGCATCTCTGCAATGGGGATGCCTTCTTTTCCTAGGGAAAGAGCTTTTTCCTCAACATAATTGCATAAAAAGTCTAGCTCTTTTTGGGTGAATTTCACCAAGGCACGATAGGCTGATTTGTTAACGGCGACCACAACTTTTTGGATATTCCAAGGCTCGTGGGTATTATCTTTTTTGATTACATACATAAGCGACTTCCTCCTTTTATAGTCAAAAATTGTATGGGAAGGGCAATTCGCCCTACATGTTCAGTGACTATAAATGTAGCATATATTGTGCTATTTTTCAATATTAAATTAATAATACACTATATGTTGTTTTGTGATTTACTGCCTAGGGCTTGATTTACAGCCTTTTTCCAGCCATAATTTTTTTCATCTGCAACTTCCTTAGATAGCTTGGGGGAGAAAACGCAGGACACCTGCCAATTTCTTCTAATCTCCGTTAGGTTCTTCCAATAGCCTACAGCAAGCCCTGCCAAATATGCAGCACCTAAAGCTGTGGTTTCCAGTGTGGAAGGACGCAAAACAGGTGCTCCCGTGATATCCGATTGAAATTGCAATAAAAAGGCATTGGCGGCGGCACCGCCATCAACTCGAAGCTCTGCTAAAGGCAGCTCCGCATCCTGCTCCATAGCATGGAGTACGTCATAGGTTTGGTATGCCATAGATTCTACAGCGGCTCGCACAATGTGGGCACGGTTTGCACCTCTTGTTAAGCCTGTGAGAATTCCTCTGGCATAGGGGTCCCAATAAGGTGCCCCTAGACCTGTAAATGCGGGCACCAAATAAACACCGCAAGTATCCTCAACAGAATGGCAGAGCTCCTCTGTTTCCGCCGCTGAGGAAATGATTTTCAGTTCATCACGAAGCCATTGGATTGCCGCACCTGCAACAAAAACGGAGCCTTCCAAGGCATAGGTGATTTTATTGTCCAAGCCCCATGCGATGGTAGTGAGCAGGCCGTTTTTAGATTGCACAGGAGTTTCTCCTGTATTCATGAGCAAAAAGCAGCCTGTTCCATAGGTATTCTTTGCGGCACCAGGGGAATAACAGGCTTGTCCGAACAGTGCCGCTTGCTGATCTCCCGCAACACCTGCAATGGGGATGGGGCAACCCAAATGGGTTGGCAGAGTATGACCTAAAATACCCGAGGAGGGTACGACCTTAGGCAAAATGCTTTCTGGGATTTCCAGTAGTTCTAATATTTCTTTATCCCAGCAAAGGGAGTGGATGTTAAACAGCATGGTTCTGGAGGCATTGGAATAATCGGTGGCGTGAACTTGCCCCCCCGTTAGGTTCCAAATTAGCCATGTATCTACAGTACCAAAAAGTAGATTGCCTTTTTGAGCAAGTTCCTTTGCATTAGGTACGTTATCCAGAATCCATTTGATTTTTGTAGCGGAAAAATAAGCATCAATGGGTAACCCTGTTTTTTCACGGAAGAATTTTTCAAAGCCCTTTTTCTTTAATGAATCGCAAAAAGGAGCTGTGCGGCGACATTGCCAAACGATGGCGTTGCAAAGGGGACGACCATTTCTTCTGTCCCATAGAATGGTAGTTTCTCTTTGGTTTGTAATGCCGATGGCACCAATTTCTTCAGCGGTAACCCCTGTTTTTTCTAAGACTTCTCTGGCAGTTTCCAATTGTGTATGCCAAATTTCCATGGGGTTGTGCTCCACCCAGCCTTGATGGGGGTAATATTGAGTAAATTCCTTTTGTGCAGTACAAACTGCTTTTCCTTGCTGATTGAATAAAATAGAACGGGAGCTGGTTGTGCCCTGATCCAGAGAAAGGATATATTTCATAGGAAAAACCTCCTTTTTTTTAGAAAAACCCTGTTCCCCGAAAAAAGGGCACAGGGTTATTTATTTACATAAATGGATTGGAGCATCTTTCAATTTCCATGGTAGTAGAGGGGCCATGACCAGGGTAAACGGTATAGTCTCCAGGTAGGTCTCGAAGTAGCTTTAAAGAGCGTAAAATCGTTGACCAATCGCCGGTAGCCAAATCTGTTCTACCACAGGAGCCTTGGAATAGGGTATCTCCTGAAAAAATATTATCGCCTAGGATATAGCAAAGGCTTCCTTCTGTATGGCCTGGGGTGAAAAGAACATCAAATTTCATATCTCCCACAACGATACTGTCTCCGTCAGATACCAGCTCATCAGGAAGGACGGTAATTGCACCGCCGCCATAGATAGAGCAGTTTGCAGCAGGGTCGGTTAAAATGCGAAATTCATCCTTTCCAGCCACTACTTTACATCCATATTTTTCCTTTACTGCCTCAACAGCACCGATATGGTCAAAATGACCATGGGTCAGCAGGATATGGGTGGGTTTCAAGTTAAATTCAGAAATATAAAAATACAATGGTCTTGGGTCTCCATCACAGTCGATGATGACTGCATTACCTGCATCATCGGAAACCACATAGCAGTTTGTCCCAATAGAGCCCATTGCTAGGGTTTTAATTTTCATGGGATAGCCTCCTTTAATAGGTTTAATCGTTCCGTATACATCTTTTTAGATTATAGCAGAATCCCTTGCATTCGCCAAGGAAAAAAACAGGATTCAGTCAAAGACATACATTTGCTAGACCTTGCCAATTAGGCTGTGGGCTTTGCCCACACCTACTTGCTTTTTTAATAAAAGCAAAAGTAAAACATTATGGGTGTCGATAAAGCGATATCCTTGAAAAGAGCTCAGTTCCTTTAAATTTTTCTAAGTTAATATAGGACAAATAGATGCGTTCCTGCAACCAAAGGTCTTGAAACGCCCTATTTTCCTCGAATGAGGAAAGCCAATACTGCGGATTCTACTAGAAAAACACTTTGTTTCTCAAGCCCTTAGACTTTAAGGCTTTAGAGAAACTGGATATGCTTATTTTTTCGACATATTTTCTATGTTAGAAAAGGAATATTATAATTGGTTGATGATTTTATTAATATCCTGAAACCCCATAATGAGGTTTCACAAGGGTCAAGGGTGATAACCCTTGTGGGTGTTTGAGGGCAAAGCCCTCAAGGTCTTAAAAAGGGTGCCGCATATTCGCAGCACCCTTGTAGTCTATGTATTAAGGTAGAATTTATTTGTTTTTCAAATATTCGTCAATGGAAGCAGCAGCTTTTTTGCCTGCACCCATGGCGAGAATAACAGTTGCGGCACCTGTAACTGCATCACCACCGGCATAAACGCCTTCTCTCGTTGTTTGATTGGTTTCCTCGTTGACAACAAGACAGCCTCTGCGGTTAGACTCCAGTCCCTTGGTGGTGCTTCTGATCAGTGGGTTAGGGGAGGTACCGATGGACATAACCACGGTATCTACGTCAATAATATAATTGGAGCCTTCCATAGGAACGGGACTTCTTCTGCCGCTGGCATCAGGTTCACCCAGCTCCATTTTCAGGCATTCAATGCCGCAAACTTGCCCATTTCCGTTATCCAGAATTTGTACGGGGTTACGCAAAAGATGGAACTCGATACCTTCTTCCTTAGCGTGATGCACTTCTTCCAAACGTGCGGGCATTTCCGCTTCGGAACGGCGATATACAATATAAACATTTTCAGCACCAAGGCGTTTTGCGCATCTTGCGGCATCCATTGCAACGTTACCACCACCTACCACAGCCACGGACTTGCTATTACGAATAGGGGTATCATATTCTGACTGATATGCTTTCATTAGGTTGATTCTGGTTAGGTATTCATTTGCAGAGTATACACCAACCAGAGCTTCTCCAGGAATGCTCATGAAGGAAGGAAGGCCAGCGCCAGTGCCGATAAACACCGCTTCAAAGCCCATATCTTCAATGATTTCATCAATGGAGAGCACCTTGCCGATTACCATATTTGTCATGAACTTTACGCCCAAAGCCGCCAAAGTATCGATTTCTTTTTGTACAATACCCTTGGGTAGGCGGAATTCAGGAATGCCATAAACCAAAACGCCACCTGCTTTATGGAAGGCTTCAAACACGGTTACGTCGTAGCCTGCTTTTGCCAAGTCACCAGCGCAGGCAAGGCTTGAGGGGCCTGAACCAACAACGGCAACTTTCATGCCATTGGAAAGGGGCTTTTGGGGTGTTTCTGTGGAATTTGCCATATACCAATCGGCAACAAATCGCTCTAAGCGACCAATGGCAACAGCTTCGCCTTTGATACCACGAACGCATTTTGCTTCGCATTGACTTTCCTGAGGACAAACACGACCGCACACAGCAGGCAGGGCGTTGGTTGAGGTAATCACTTTATAAGCCGCCATAAAATCGCCTCTTGCAACCTCTGCAATAAACTCAGGAATGCGAACGTTTACGGGACATCCCTCGATACAG
This sequence comes from Anaerotignum propionicum DSM 1682, assembly GCF_001561955.1. NCBI lineage: Bacteria > Bacillati > Bacillota > Clostridia > Lachnospirales > Anaerotignaceae > Anaerotignum > Anaerotignum propionicum. The sequence continues at coordinate 3,006,892 of NZ_CP014223.1, read as the reverse complement.
GGCTTATGCTTACAGTTCAAGCAACGGGTTGCTTCTTCCATTGCCATTTCACCGGTATAGCCCAATGATACTTCTTCAAAGTTTTTATTTCTAATATCAGGTGCCTGTTCAGGCATTTTAATTTTTTCCAAACTCATATTAGCCATGACGCAACATCCCCCTTTATTGAATAACTTCCTTGGCCAGCTTGTCCATACGACAGACATGATCCTTAGAAATTTCCCCTTCTCTTTGTTTATAAATAGAGTTACGGTTCATCAGCTCATCGAAATCTACCAAGTGACCGTCAAAATCCGGACCATCAACACAGGCAAATTTAATTTCACCACCAACGGTAACACGACAGCCGCCGCACATACCTGTGCCGTCAATCATAATAGGATTTAAGCTTACAATGGTATGAATGCCATAGGGTTTTGTGGTCAGGCTGACAAATTTCATCATGGGGATAGGGCCTATGGCAATTACGGTATCATATTGATTTCCTGCCTCGATCAAAGCTTTCAATTTATCTGTAACAAAGCCTTTTTCAGCCTTTGAACCATCATCGGTCATAAGATAGTAATTAGTAGAAACTGCTTTCATTTCATCTTCCAGAATAACAATATCTTTATTACGGAAGCCTACAATAACATCGACTTCAACACCCATGGCATGGAGGGCTTTTGCTTGGGGGTAAGCAATGGCACAGCCAACGCCGCCGCCAACCACTGCAACTTTCTTCATCCCTTCATATTCCGTTGCTGTGCCCAAAGGTCCAACGAAATCTAAAATGGTATCGCCAATTTCCTTGGCAGCAAGAAGATTGGTTGAAAAACCAACTTTTTGGAATATAATTGTAACGGTGCCTTTTTCCCTATTATAATCGGCAATGGTTAAGGGAACTCGTTCACTGTATTCATCTACACGGAAAATAATAAACTGACCCGCTTGTGCTTTTTTGGCAACAAAAGGGGCTTCGATTTCCAAAAGAGTTACCGCACTGTTTAGCTCTCTTTTATCTACAATTCGAAACATGGGCAAACTTCCTTTCTCTTTTTTGATTTTTTTTGCCGCTTTAATTTAGCGGCATTTTTTGATAGAATTATCATAACACAAAAACAGTAGGGACAAAAGGATAAAAACGCTGTTTTTCTAAGTTGCTTGCAATAAAAAGTTTATTGGTTTTTTAGACTGCAAAAAACAAATTTTGGGCATATAAAAGGATAATAGGAGGCACTTTTATGGATAAAAGATATAGTTTAGAGGATTTACAGGCCATCATAGAAAAGTTACGGGGCGAAGGTGGGTGTCCATGGGACAGAGTACAGACCCATGAAACTTTAAGAGAGGCTATGCTGGAGGAGGCATATGAAGCGGTAGATGCCATTGAAAGAAAAGATCAGGAGAATTTGAAGGAAGAGCTTGGGGATGTGCTGATGCAGGTGGTGTTCCATGCAGAGCTTGCCAAAGAGGCAGGATGCTTTGGGTTGGAGGATGTGATTGAAGGAATATGCAAGAAAATGATATACCGTCATCCTCATGTTTTTGGTAATGCCAAGGCAGACACTGCCGATGAGGTTTTGGTAAACTGGGAAATATTGAAAAAACAAGAAAAACAGATTACAACCCAAAGTGAGGCGATGAAGCATATCCCTATGGCTTTGCCCGCCCTGATTCAAGCAAAAAAAGTTCAAAAAAAAGCGGCAGATATTGGGTTTGATTTTACTGAAATTGGAGATGCTATGGATAAGGTAAGGGAGGAGATAGCAGAGCTGACAGAGGCCATAGAGCAAGGTTTGGGGACGGATGAAGAAGAATTTGGGGATTTTTTGTTTGCAGTGGTGAATATTTCCCGTTTTTTAAAAATAAATCCAGAGATTGCCTTGACAAAAGCCAGTAAAAAGTTTATAAATAGATTTGAGTATGTTGAGAATTCAGCGCTTTCAGAGGGAAAGAAGCTTTCTGAAATGACTCTGAAAGAAATGGATCATCTTTGGGATGAGGCAAAAACGAAGTCTTTATCTGAATAAAGAATCCAATAAAATTAATGAATTGTATTGAGGAGGAATTTATAATGAACAAATCTGATTTGGTAGCTGCTATCGCTGAGAAGGCAGAAATGAGCAAAAAAGATGCTGAAAAGGCTCTGAAAGCTTTTGAAGATGTAGTAACAGAAGAACTCGCGATGAATGGCAAGGTTCAGCTGGTAGGATTTGGTACATTTGATGTAGCAGAAAGAGCGGCTCGCGAAGGCAGAAACCCTCAGACAGGTATGGCAATGCCCATTCCCGCTTCCAAAGCACCCAGATTTAAAGCTGGTAAGGCTCTGAAGGATGCAATCAATAAATAATTTTTGTATGCCGATAACACGCCTTTCATAAGAAGGGCGTTTTATTTTTCCCTTTCTTGGATATAGGTGAGACCGAGATGGCTTGCTTGGGGTTATTGGTTTGCAATAAGAAATGCGTAGCTTATAAAGGGCGATAAAAAGTTTGGTTAAGTTTATTTCTAAGTGCTGATTGTCGGCAACTTATAGTATGGTTAAATGATTTGAAGTTTGCTTATCGTTAAAATGTATTTGCAAAAAAGGAGGAAGCTCGTGCGTATTGATAAATTCCTTAAAGTATCCCGTGTGATTAAACGCAGGACCATCGCCAATGAGGCTTGCGATGCAGGGAGAGTTATGTTAAACGGCAAGGTGGTAAAGGCAGGCGCCGAGGTTAAAGTGGGAGACATGATTGAGATACAGTTTGGCAGTAACACCACCCGCCTAGAGGTTTTAAGTATTAAAGAGTCTCCTCGGAAAGAGGATGCCGCTGCAATGTATCGCAGTGTGTAACAATTTTAGGATTTCTCGTATGGATTAAGAGTATCCGTATAACAAGAAAAGTCAACTTGCGGGTATATACGACGCAAGAGGCTTTTTTTGTCTATTATGAACCTATGTGAATTTTAGAGAAGCTTGAAGGAATTGAGCTTTTTTCAAAGGGTATCCACTTTATCGACACCACGCACCATTGCCATTGGGAGGAAGGTGCTTTTTTTATGCAGTCTAAAAGCCTTTTCACGGACATATATTGATAGCAGACAAAAAAATGCGGGAGGCAGATCTAATGGCAGAGGAAAGAAAACGAAGCAGACATACAGTATCCATGGAGGAGCGGGAACGCATTCGTATGGGCGGTGTTTTGGAGGTACTATCCTTTGATGAAGAGGGGATAATGTTAGAAACAGATTGCGGCTTAATGATGATTAAGGGTACAGGAATACATATGGGAAAACTGGATTTAGATGCAGGGGAGGTAACAATTGAGGGATTATTCGACAGCATTACTTACTCTGATGGAACTTTAGGGGAGAAACACTCTTTTTTGGGAAAACTGTTTCGATAAAAAGGGGAGATTGTAATGATACTATCTTTACAGGGACAGGCGCAATTGTTTCTTCTATCTGTGTTGCTGGGGGGGATTCTTGGCTTAGTATATGATTGCTTGCGTGTGTTCCGTCATATTATCCCCCACAAGCGGTTGTGGGTACAGCTGGAGGATGGGTTATACTGGCTTTGTTCAATTATTTTTGCATTTGTGGTGATACTGGGAGCAAATGCGGGAGAAATACGTTTTTTTATGATATTGGGTATGTTTGGTGGTATGGGGGTTTACTTTTTATCCTTAAGTCATTTGGTGATTGCCGTGAGTGACAAGGTGATTTACATTGTAAAAAGAGTACTGTTTTTATTCTTTGCTATTATAATGACGCCCTTTCGGTTGGTTTATCTGGTAATTCGTACACCCTTGAGGAAAGCTGGCTTCTTTTGCGGTAAGTTCAAGAAAAAAGTGTTGCATTCCTGTAATTTTTATGCAAAAATAAAGCTGAATACACTGCGGAGAGATTGGAACATTGCAGTGAGAAAAAAACGGAAAAGTGGTGACGAGCCGAATGCGCAAAAGGCGAAAGCAAAAAGACCAGCGAAGGGAAAGCATAGGAAAAAAAACGTCAAAACTAGATAAAATCTTCGTTCGTATATTTTTAAGTGTTTTTGTTTGTGCCGTTGCCTTTGGTGTTTTTGGGCGGTCTAGAGCCTGTGATCGGTTGAGACAAGAACGGTTGGATGTGGCATCTCAAATTCAGATGGAGCAGGAAAAAAAGTTGGAGCTTGAAGAACGCAAGAAATATTATAACAGCGACAGCTATATAGAGCAAATCGCAAAGGAACAGCTTGGTATGATAAAACCAAACGAGGTTTTGTACATAAACAGAAGTCAATAGTAACAAGAAAACATAAAAAACGATATAAAAAAGCTTGACAACGTATGGAGGAATGGGTATAATCAAGTGGTCGACTTGTGGCGGAGTAGCTCAGTTGGCTAGAGCATGCGGTTCATACCCGCAGTGTCGGGGGTTCAAATCCCTCCTCCGCTATTTTTTTCGGCCCGTTGGTCAAGCGGTCAAGACGCGGCCCTCTCACGGCTGAAACAAGGGTTCGATTCCCTTACGGGTCATTGATTATCTTAATATTGCTTAAGCATGGAAGTTTAGCTCAGCTGGGAGAGCATCTGCCTTACAAGCAGAGGGTCACAGGTTCGAGCCCTGTAACTTCCATTCTTTTTTGTCTAAAAATTGTATCGTTACAATTGATATTATTGTTTCGATACAATTTTTTGTTTTTTTCTGAAACCTCTAGGCATAAAAGAACAGATATGGTAACCTTCTATTAATAAATAGGAGGATGTGAATGAAATGAAAACGACAACAAAAGAATTATGTATCCAAGGACTGTTGGTTGCGTTAGTTACAATCAGTACCATGGTATTCCAAATTCCCGTATCTGCCACCCAAGGCTATATACACTTAGGTGACAGTATGATACTGCTGATTAGCGTGTTTTTTGGCGCCAAATATGGTATGGTTGCCGGTGGGGTTGGGTCTGCTATGGCAGATTTATTAAGTGGGTATGGCCATTGGGCACCCTTTACCTTTATTATAAAGGGAATCATGGGGTATCTCATTGGAAAGATTGCTTCTTTTTCTGAGAAAAACCAAAAACTCTTCACCCCCAGAAATATGACAGGGTCGGTATTGGGCATTCTTTGGATGGTTTTTGGCTATTTCGTGGGTGGAGGCATTTTGAAAAGCAGCTTTGCCGTTGCGGCAGTTTCCATTCCCGAGAATTTGATTCAAGGCTTTGCAGGTTTTGTAATTTTTATTGTGGTGGGTATTGCATTTCACAAAGCGAAAATATATAAATTTGTCTTAACGCGATGATATTTGTTTTAGGATGCATTTATATAGTAGTAAGACAGAATTTTTACAATATTTTGCGGTAGAGAGTTATGACTTTAGGCTTAAATTAGAGACATTTCGTGGCTCTCAATGGATAGCATTTTGTTGCTAATGGTAGTCGATTTTTAAAATAATAAGCTATATGGCGAATTCCATGTAGCCATTGAATTAATATAAGAGCAGAGGTTTGTTGTTTGCAAATTGCCAACGACAAACCTTTTCATATTTTAGGAAGAATTTTGGTAGGATAGAATGTCATATCTTTGTTTTAAATAGAATTGTTTCCGGATATAATGGAATGAAGTTGTTCGAAGTTGTTTGGAGATTGAAAAGTAGCAAAAGACATAAAAGTGAAATTGATGAAAAGAATAGCATTTTTATTTATATATTCCATAGTTTTTTTTAATCAATATGGGTGAATGATCAAAGTTGTCAAAGTAGGTTTGTATGTATTTACATAAAAATGTACAAAATAAAATGCAATTTTTGTTAAATAAGTATCATTTTAATGAAGGTTGTACATTTTAAAATATTTCACATAAGATAAATAGAGGAATGAACTTTTCCATGGAGGAATTGACTGATGAAATGGGTTGTGTTATATTCCACTAAGACTTATGAAAGTTGAAAGGATAGGAGGAAAAAGGGTTTGAAATTAATTACAATTTTTTTAATAGCGGTGAGCCTTGCTATGGACGCCTTTGCTGTCTCTATTTCCAATGGCGTTTGTACACGGGGGTTTGGAAAAAAGGATGCGGTAAGACAGGCGGCTTTTTTTGGCGGGTTTCAGTTCATAATGCCTGTCATTGGATGGTTTTTGGGCTGTAGTGTAAAAACCTACATAGAGGCAGTTGACCACTGGATAGCATTTTTGTTGCTACTTATCATTGGTGGTAACATGATTTATGGAAGCATAAAGGGTGGTGAGGACGACAATAGTTGTAGCACATCACTCACAAATAAAATGCTTTTTTTACAGGCGATAGCAACCAGCATTGACGCCTTAGCCGTGGGAATTAGCTTTGCCATTTTAGATGTGAATATTTTAGAGGCCGGCATCATTATTGGCGTGGTTTCCTTTGTGATTTCCTGTCTTGGAGCTTACGCAGGCAAATACTTGGGGGATAAACTGCAATCAAAGGCTGAAATTATTGGTGGTGTAGTATTAATATTGATTGGGACTAAGATATTATTGGAGCATACACTACTGGGGGTTGGGTGATAAATATATGGAGTGGATACAGTCGTTTGATAGTATCATTTTAACGGGACTAAGAGGTTTTTTTTGCGTCCCATGGCTGGATAAACCCATGATTTTTATTTCTCGATTGGGAGATCATGGACTAATTTGGATTGCATTGACAATCCTCTTTTTTTTAGTGGGTAACAAAAATAATTCTTACAGGTCAGGGGGGACAGTATTGGCCCTTAGTTTGGCTATAAATGCACTGCTTTGCAATATGCTACTAAAGCCTATGGTGGGCAGAATGCGACCATATGACTTGATGGGGTATGATATTTTGCTACCTCGGCTAACTGATTTTTCCTTTCCCTCAGGACATACTGCGGCTTCCTTTGCGTCGGCAACTGCTATTTATGCGCTGAATAAAAAATGGGGCATAGGTGCATATATATTTGCAACATTAATGGGTTTCAGCCGCTTGTATTTAGGGGTTCATTTTCCCTCGGATGTTTTGGCTGGGGCTTTTACTGGCTGGGTTGCCGCAAAGATTGCTATTTACCTGTATAGAAGACTTACTTTGTCAAAAAAAAGTCGAATTTCGTAAAATAATGATTGCAAAGAGATATTTTTTTATATAGAATAAAGGAATAGTTTTTTAATTAGATTGGTGTTTCTACTTCTTGGAGGGAGCGGAGGAGCATTCAGTGACAAAGGGAAGAAGGTTTGAGTATGGCAATACCAGTTATTTTGCAGTTACTGACTATGGTAATCCTTATGGTTGTCGGCGTTGTACTGCATAAAAAGCAATATTTGTCCACGGCAAATGCAAAGGGGCTTTCCATTGTATTAACCCGTGTGGCGGTACCATGCAATATGGTTATTTTGATGCAAAGAGAGTATTCTGCTGAAATTTTTGCAGGATTTTTGAAAACCTGTGGTGTAACTTTTCTAATGTGCTGTATTGGTGCGGTAATGTTTTTTGTGGTGGGAAAAATAAAGAAAATGGGATTGAAGGAGCTGGGGCTTTTTTCCGGCGGTGGCGTGTATAGCAATGTTATTTTTATGGGACAGCCTTTGATTATGGCGATGTACGGCACAGAGGGATTGATTTTCTGTGTGGCAGTTATGTTTACCTGTAACGTATTTTTGTTTACCGTATGCTCATTCTTGTTTAATTTGGGAGGAGAAAACAAGAAATCTTTCGGCAAAATGATGAAGGATGCATTTTTTAATTTGATTTGCCTTTCCGCAATTATCGGTGTATTTTGCTTTGTGAATTCCATTACTTTGCCTGCACCTATTTATGATGCGTTGCTATTTAGTGCGAATACAACGGTTTGTTTGTCTATGATTTATATTGGTACATTATTGGCAGCGGCAAATGTAAGAGAGATATTTCAAGATAAGGTTGTTTATATTTTCAGCTTTTTCACGCTGATTATTATGCCTGTTATCACAAAAATTATTGCTGCATTTTTCCTGAAAGGCATGGCCCTTAATGTATTGGTGGTGCTTATGGGGACACCTGCAGCGGCAGCACTGCCTTCTTTTGCAGAATTATATGGAAATGATGCAAAAAGAGCATCAGAATATGTTTTTGTTTCCACCATTTTATCTGTGGTGACACTTCCTCTTGTTGCAGAATTTTTGTGCAGAGCTTAAATAGAAAAGCATTGAGGGAACTATTTTATACAATTTAGATTGAAAAGGGATTAAAGTTTATTGAAAAAATTATGAAAAAATGAAGCCTGTATTGCAGAGGAAATTGTCTTGCAATCGGGCTTTTTTTCTAAGGAAAAGTTCTAACATTCTATGGGAGTGTTTAAGGGGCGGAAAGCGCTGTGAAATGATGGTAACTTAGTATCTTTTGTTTTTTCATTTAGATTTTTACGTGGTCTTTATAGGCCTCTTTTTACTAAAAATATATAATTAAGTAAGACTTTTAAAACAAGTACCCACTTAAAATAAAAATTTTAGAACATGAATGGAGAGTGAAAATATTCACTATGTTTTTCAAAAAAAGGTATATTTTAAGAGGTTTTGCCTACTATGGACATTTTTTTTTGTAAAAAGACATTTTTTTTTCAAAAAAATTGGATGGGAATGCCTGAAAGGGTTGATTTTTCCTAATCAAATCGTTTATACTAGTGCGTGGGACAGAATAAGACTTAAAACAAGATTTGGATACAGTCAGATACTGCACTTCCTAATCTGCTAGGGACAGGGCTAACCATGGCAGAGAAAGGGGGTAGTGTCTTTGTCTATTTATTAACTAAGGATATGTGTTTGGAATCTTGTGGTCAGTCGGGTTTTGTTATTCCGATCAAAAGGTCGGGCGGAAATAATATCTTAAATACATGAAGAAATAATTCAAAAGAGAATCAGGGGGATTTAATCATGGAAAACTTGATGTACTTGGCGCCTGTATTTGGTGTACTCGCGCTGGTGTTCGCCTTCGTTCTTGCGGGGAAGGTTAACCGTGAAGAAGAAGGAACAGAACGTATGGTAGAGATTGCAACTGCCATCAGAGAAGGTGCAAATGCTTTCTTGAAAGCAGAATACCGTATCTTAGTTATTTTTGCAGTGGTTTTATTTGTTTTGATTGGTTTTGGTGTAGACTGGATGACAGCTGGTTGTTTCGTATTTGGTGCACTCCTTTCTACCCTTGCTGGCTACTTTGGTATGTCAGTTGCTACAAAGGCAAACGTTAGAACTGCAAATGCAGCCAGAGTTGGCGGCATGAACAAAGCCCTTTCTATCGCTTTCAGTGGCGGCGCCGTTATGGGTATGTCCGTAGTTGGCCTTGGTTTGCTTGGTGTTGGCACAATCTATGTATTGACACAAAATGCAAACATTTTATTTGGCTTCGGTTTAGGTGCTTCTTCTATCGCTTTGTTCGGCCGTGTTGGTGGTGGTATTTATACAAAGGCTGCTGACGTTGGTGCTGACTTGGTTGGTAAGGTTGAAGCAGGCATTCCAGAGGATGACCCTCGTAACCCTGCGGTTATTGCTGATAACGTTGGTGATAACGTAGGTGATGTTGCAGGTATGGGTGCCGACCTTTTCGAATCTTATGTTGGTTCCGTTATTTCCGCAATTACGCTGGGTGTTATTTACTTCCAGGTGGAAGGTGCAGTGTTCCCATTGGTTTTGGCGGCTGTTGGTATTTTGGCTTCCATTATCGGTACATTCTTTGTAAAGGGCGATGAAAAATCCAACCCTCATAAAGCACTGAAGGCTGGCTCCTACTCTTCCGCAGTATTGGTTGCCATTGCTTCTTTGGTATTAAGCTATTTATTCTTTGGTGATATGAAAGCCGGTATCGCAATTATTTCCGGTTTGGTCGTAGGCCTTATGATTGGTGTTATCACTGAGGTATATACATCAGGTGATTATAAATCCGTAAAGAAAATTGCGGATCAGTCTGAAACAGGCCCTGCAACAACAATTATCAGCGGTTTGGCTGTTGGTATGGAATCTACAGCAATTCCCGTTATTTTAATTGTAATCGGTATTTTTATTGCCCATGCAGTATCAGGTCTTTACGGTATTGCATTGGCGGCAGTTGGTATGCTTTCCACAACAGGTATTACCGTAGCGGTTGATGCTTATGGCCCCATTGCAGATAATGCAGGCGGTATTGCAGAAATGAGTGGTTTGGATCATTCCGTAAGAAATATTACAGATAAGCTTGACTCTGTTGGTAATACAACAGCAGCCATGGGTAAAGGTTTTGCAATTGGTTCTGCTGCATTGACAGCATTGGCGTTGTTTGTATCCTATGCAGAATCCGTTGGTTTGACAGAAATTTCTATTCTTGAGCCAAGAGTAATCATTGGTATGTTTATTGGTGGTATGCTTCCTTTCCTTTTCTCTGCATTTACAATGCAGTCCGTTGGTAAAGCAGCATTCGAGATGATTGAAGAAGTAAGACGTCAGTTCCGTACAATTCCCGGAATTATGGAAGGAACAGGCAAGCCTGACTACAAGAAATGTGTTGAAATTTCCACAACAGCAGCATTGAAGGAAATGTTGGTTCCAGGTATTATGGCTGTAGCCGCACCTTTGGTTGTTGGTATCCTTTTGGGTACATCCGCTTTGGGCGGTTTGTTGGCTGGTTCTTTGGTGACTGGTGTATTGATGGCTATCTTTATGTCCAATGCAGGTGGTGCATGGGATAATGCGAAGAAATATATTGAAGAAGGCAATCATGGTGGCAAAGGCAGTGAAGCACACAAAGCAGCAGTTGTTGGTGACACTGTAGGTGACCCTTTCAAAGATACTTCCGGCCCTTCCATCAACATTTTGATTAAGCTGATGACAGTTGTGTCTTTGGTATTTGCACCTCTGTTTATGTCAATTGGTAGCATTCTGTAATTAATCATTTAATTTTTATTGGAAAGGTTTGGGAAAAAAGTCCTTTCTCAAATGTATCCTCTGTGGCTTAAATGAGCTTTTTCACAGGGTGGCGACTTTGTCGCCACCCTGTTTTGTATGGTTTTAGTTTAGAAATATAGTCAATTTGTAATTGCACAAGCACTCAGGCATTCTTGGAAAGGATAGGAGAACTGTGGGAATTCGATTTTTTTCTACCCATAAAAAAGGGCATATGCTATAATCGGTAATAAGGGGAGTTGAGAAAATGAAAAAATTTACCGGTTTTTTACCTGAGACAATAGATTTTTTATGGGAGCTTAGAATGAACAACAGCAAGGAATGGATGGATCAAAACAGGGAGCGTTACAAGGGTGTATTAAAAACACCCTTTGACCAATTCTCTGCTGTGATTTCTGAGGGGTTTGCTGAGGCCACAGGGGAAAAAATGGACTGGTCAGTATCTCGAATTAATCGTGACATTCGCTATTCCAAAGATAAAAGTCCTTACCGCTCATGCCGTTGGGTGGTCTTGAAAGAGCAGCTTCTGGCAGGGACGGATTGGAAAATGCGTCCTGCATTTTATTTTGAAGTATCACCTGAGGGCTATAACCATGGTATGGGGGTTTATGAGGCAACCCCTGCCTATCTCAATGCATATCGGGAGAAAATACGAAATAAGCCCATTGATTTTTTGAACATTGTTGGGGAAATTGAAAAGAAGAAAGAATTTATTTTGATGGGTGAGGATTATAAAAAGGTGAATGCCTCGGCGTTACCCAAAGAGATAGGCCCATGGTACATTAAGAAAAATTTTTATGTGAGTGAAACAAAAAATATTGAGGATATCATATTTTCGGAAGCACTGCCGCAGATGATTGTTGAAAAGTGGAAGGATTTAGTTCCTCTATATCGGTATTTGAAAGAAATCAAAAGTGAATAAAAAACAAAAGTTCCCTCGGACATGCAAATCGCCAACCGAAGGAACTTTCTTTTTTATTACCCAAAAGCTTTTGCTAAGGATGCAACGGCATTTGCTTTAATCATTGCTTCGCCATGCTCCAGAAGAAAATATTTCGACAAAGTAGTGGAAATGTGTTTTTGACCGAATTCATCTAAAATAAGTTCAATATAATCGTTGTTTTCATCGGCGGTATATGTATCCGCCTGCAAAACGAGGAAAAATCTTTCATTGCTTTTAAATAATGCACTTTCCCCTCTGTAGCAGTCGTCTAAACGCAGGCTGGCATCAATGGCATCGTCCAATGTTTGGAAAGAGAAAATGAGTATATCCTCACCTTCAAGGTCTTTTGTTTCAACCAAATCTAAGGGTTTCTTTTTCCATTTATGCGCCTCTTTGTTTTTAAACAGCAAATCCATAGGATTTTCACTTTTGTTTTTTTGATCAATTTTTGTGACGATAATCATAATGCCGTCAATACCCACTGGTACGGCCTCAACCATCAGAGGGGTGCTTTCATTAATAAAATCGTATTCATCCAAGGCCTGCTCCATAATATCTCGGAAAAGCTTTTGTGTTTTGTCCGAAGGATTGATCAAATCCTCCAGTTTTAAGTCTCGCTCCACTAAGTCGGCCCTAGTAAGGGTTAACTTTAATTGATTTTCACTTACACGTTCTATTTTCATTTAAATCACTTCCTTATCTTTTCAATTAGAAAAACGGGTCGTGTTTTGAATTCCACTATACTTTTTACTTGAAATATAGTATAGTATAATGAATTGGAGAGAAGATGTAAAGAGGGTAATACCGCCATATTTTATTAATTTTAACAAAGAAGGAGTGATAGCTGTAATGAAAAAGCGGCTTATTCCAATAATATTGACTGTTCTTATTTGGGCAGGTATGTATTATTATTACTTACCTCCGTTAAATATTCATTCTCGTGACAGTTGGGTGTTTATTTTAACGATACTTGTGGTAGGGATTATAATTAACTTTTGGACCATATTTCGCGCGGTTTTTTTGGATAGAACAAGTCCCGAGCGGGCGGCGAACAGGAAAATAATGAAAAAGCTTTTGATCGTTCCTGTGGGACTGGCAATATTTTATGTTGTGGGGACCTTACTCTCCTCGCCTATTATTAGGGCGTCTGCATACAATCGACTTTTGACGGTGGAAACCAGCGATTTCGCGACAGATATTCACGAGGTCGACTATAACAAAATACCCATTTTGGATAGTGATTCTGCCGCAAAGCTTGCGGAGAGAGAAATGGGAAGCATGGTTGATATGGTTTCCCAATATGAAGTAAGCTCCTATTTTAACCAAATAAATTATCAAGGCAAACCTGTAAGGGTTACCCCTCTTCGCTACGGTGATTTGATTAAATGGATCACAAACCGCAATACAGGTCTTCCTGCATATATTCAAATTGATATGACAACACAGAATGTTGATCTGGTTAAGTTGCAGCAGGGGATTAAATACTCTCCTTTTGAGCACTTTGGACGAAACTTATATCGTTATGTTCGATTCCGTTATCCAAATGCAATGATTCGCACCACTAATTTTGAAATTGATGAAAGCGGCGTTCCTTATTGGGTCTGTGCTGTTCAGGATAAAACCATCGGTTTGTTCGGCGGTACGGATATCAAAGGTGCTATAGTGGTTAACGCTGTAACAGGCGAGCATGTTTATTATGATATTGCCGATGTGCCTCGTTGGATTGACAAGGTATATGACGCCAACCTTCTGATTGAACAGTACGACTATTACGGCACCTTGAAGAAAGGCTATCTCAATAGTATCTTTGGTCAAAGAGAGTGCTTGAAGAGCACGGAAGGCTACAATTATATCGCTCTTGATGATGACGTTTGGGTATATACCGGTGTTACCTCCATTGGTGGGGATGAATCCAACGTTGGTTTTGTGCTGATGAATTCCAGAACGAAGGAAACGAAGTACTATCAGGTTTCCGGTGCCAAGGAAATTTCCGCTATGTCTTCTGCGGAAGGTCAGGTTCAGCATTTAGGCTATAACGCTACCTTCCCGATTTTATTGAATATTGCCAACGAGCCAACCTATTTCCTCTCCCTGAAGGATGCAGCAGGTCTGGTTAAGAAATATGCTATGGTGAATATCCAAAAATATCAAATTGTTGCTATTGGGGATACCGTGGCTGAATGTGAAAAGGTATACCGCAATTTAATGACCGGCAACGGGATTAATACGATTGATTCTGGCAAGGCTTTGAAAATTAGTGGCACTATTACCATGATGAAGGATATTGTAGCAGACGGAAACACCTACTATTATTTGATGCTGGATGGCAGTGAACAGCTTTTTGAAATTGAGGTAAAAAATCAGCTGGGGATTTTGAAAAAACAAGCCGGAGATACTATTTCTTTAGAATATGTGGCAGAGCCAAACGGTGTGAATGCTGTTATTGATTTAAAATAAATAATAAAAAGTAAGGAAAGCAGCCACTATTCCATTGGTGGCTGTTTTACTGCGTTTATTATATTTTTCTGAAAAAGTTTCCCTTATGTTGACACTTTAATAGGAAGAATGTAAAATAATAAGATATAATGTGATTCTTATGAGCAAAAGTAGGAATCTCCTAATCCAGCGGAGGTAAATTATGAGCGGTGATAAAAACAGCAATACAAACCCAGGTTCTCGAGGTTTGAACGATAACGAATACTATGAAGATTTATATAACGATCTGCCAAAGGAAGTGGTGGATATTTTAATGCAGACACACCCATTAATGAGTAAGGACGCAGACACAGAAGTCAGTCGCTCTAAAAGACGTCCTTCCAGAGAAGATATTGAGGAGGTTCGGGAGGCAAGAATGCAACAGGTAAGCAGCGAAATCAATGAAATTAGAAAGGCGCCTCAGCAAGAGGGGGACCCTACCAGATATGTTTCACGACGTACAAGAAATAATTATGATCCTTCGGGAGAAGATACGAATAATATGACATCTTCAGGGCATAAAATGGAACAGGACGAGTATGACGATGGCATCCAGTATGTAAGTGTAGTGCCTGCTCGCAAAAAGTCAAAAATGGTGGAAGAAGCTTCTCAGCAAACCTTTGTGCCTGCAAAGCGCAAAAAGTTTAGAAAAGAAGAAAACGCTTTTGAGGATTTTACACCCAATGGCAGAGGTCGCTATGAGGAGCTGGATTTTGCAGAGAAAGCCAAGCAGGAAAACTTAGACAGCCTTTATGATGATTATGATGAAGAAGAGGATTATCGCGGCGGGGTTAGTAAGCTGGGTATAATTTTAGGTATCATTGGGCTAATATTAATTGTGTTCCTGATTTTTAAATGTGTCAGCCTAAGCAGTAAGCTGGAGGAGGCACAGAATCAGGTGACTGCCAATGGAGATTTGAGCAGTAAGTATGAAAAAATCCAGCTTGAAAAAATGCAATTGGAAGAAGAATTGGCAGACTTGAAAGGCACAAACCCAGAAAAAAACACGTCTAGCACAGACAATTCCAATACAAATACCCCTAGTGCAAACAATTCTAGTACAAATAAGCCCAATACAACAAACAACAGCTCAGGGAATAGCACAAATGCATCAGAATATGTTGTGCAGGAGGGTGACACTGCGTGGAGTATTGCCCAGAAGGTATTAGGCAATGGTGCTCAATATCAGAAAATTTTGGATGCAAATAACTTAAAGGAAACAGATACCATCAGCGTTGGAACAAAGCTGAAAATTCCTAGATGATAAAAGATAGGAGAATAGAACATGGAAAACGATCTGCAGAAAAAAACTCTGGCAGAATTGAGAGAGATGGCGAGGGAAATGGATGTTAAGTCCATTTCCTCTCTTAAAAAAAGTGAATTGATTGAAAAGATATCAGAAAAGCAGTCTCAGGCGGAACGTGTTGCCGTTAAGCGTGTGACTGCTTATGGTTTTTCTCTGCAGGAGAATCAGGAGCCGGTGAAAAAACCCGAAACGCCCATTGAGGGGAAAGACGAGGGTTATACCCACAGGGAAAGAGTAGTCCAAAGGGAAGAAAAGGCTACGGTAATGGAAAACAGCGTACCCGGCGAGGGAATACTGGAGGTAATGCCCGATGGGTTTGGCTTCCTTAGAACGCAGAATTTTCTTCCCGGGGCTGGAGATATTTATGTGTCTCCTTCCCAAATTAGAAGGTTTAATCTAAAAACAGGGGACGCAGTGAAAGGAAATATTCGAACAGCTAGGGAGGGCGAGAAGTTTGGTGCCCTTTTATTCGTAAAATCGGTCAACGGAGATTTCCCTGATCAGGCGGCGAAACGCCCCAATTTTGAGGATTTAACACCCATTTACCCTGAAGAAAAGCTGCACTTTGAGGTTAGCCGAGAGGAGCTTTCGGGAAGAATTATCGATCTCTGTGCCCCCATTGGTAAGGGACAAAGAGGAATGATTGTGGCACCTCCTAAGGTGGGTAAAACTGTTCTTTTGACACAAATGGCTAATGCCCTAACAAAAAACCACAAAGAAGTACATCTTATCGTACTTTTGATTGATGAACGCCCTGAAGAAGTAACAGATATTCAGCGCTCCATTGAAGGTGAGAATGTTCAGATAGTATACTCTACCTTTGATGAACAGCCCGAGCACCATAAACGAGTGACGGAGATGGTTTTGGAAAGAGCAAAGCGTCTCGTGGAGCAAGGGAAAGACTTGGTTATTCTGTTAGACAGCTTAACAAGATTGGCCAGAGCCTACAACTTGACCATTCCGCCCAGCGGCAGAACCCTTTCCGGCGGTTTGGATCCCGCGGCATTGTATATGCCAAAGCGTTTCTTCGGTGCTGCCCGAAACATTGAAAATGGGGGCAGCTTAACCATATTGGCAACGGCGCTGGTGGATACGGGAAGTAAAATGGACGAGGTTGTCTTTGAAGAATTTAAGGGTACAGGCAATATGGAATTGGTGCTAGATAGAAGACTTTCTGAGCGGCGTATTTTCCCCGCGGTAGATATTAACAAGTCAGGGACAAGACGAGAAGAGAAGCTTCTGACCGAGCAAGAGTTGGAATGCAACTTTACCCTAAGGAAAATGGCATCTACCATGAGCCAGATGGAGATGGTAGAAGGCTTTTATGATTTGATGAGGAAGACCAAAAATAACCAAGAGTTTATGGAGCGCTTACCCTTCTGGGAAAAGACCTTGGGGCTGTTTGATAAGTGATTTGTTTTTTGGAATTTTTTATTGCAAAGGGAAAGAACTTATGATACACTACTGGTGTTGTCTATAAATAATAAAAATTATTGATCAACAAATTTAAAAAATGAGGTGAAAGAAATGAGAGAAGGAATCCATCCCCAGTACAATCAGATTAAAGTAAGATGTAACTGTGGTAACGAATTTGTAACAGGTTCTACAAAGGAAGAAATCAGAGTCGAAGTTTGCTCTAAGTGTCATCCTTTCTACACAGGCAGCCAGAAGTTGCTTTTGGAAGCTGGCGGTAGAGTAGAAAAATTCAACAAAAAATACGGCAGAAAGTAATTTCTGCAAAATTGAAAGAGAAAAGGGATACTTGCTTTCTCTTTTGAATTTAATGAGAATGAGAAATGTGCAGAGAGTTTATCCCTGCACTTTTTTATTTATTTATTTGAGAAAAAGCTGATTTAAGAATCTTTTAGACGAACAGCTACAACTGTTCACGGTATTTCCTTAGAAAAAAACGTGTATTTGAATTTATTCCTTTGAAATGGACAATAAAAAAAGTACCGTATAGTTTCTTGTACCCATCCTTATATAGATAAAATAGTATAAAAGGTTTTGAGGACCTGTAAAGCCATTTTTCTACACAAATTTGACAATTTCAGGTAAATACAGTTTATAATTCTAAAATAATTTTCAGTTTTCTACCTTTTATGATATAATATTTAATTGCAATATAAATTTACAAACGAAAAGAGTTGATACAGTGTCAAATCATGATATGGAAAAGAGAGTGCGCCCCACAAGCATTGGCGGTCAAGCAATCATTGAGGGTGTTATGATGCGTGGGAAACGAATTTATGCCATGGCAGTGAGAAATCCCGCAGGAGGAATTACCATAGAGAAAAACGAATGGGGTGGAATTGCCAACAAAGGCATATTCAAATATCCTATTTTTCGTGGAATTGGGGCTTTTGTGGATTCCCTGATTACAGGTACAAAAATATTAATGCATTCTGCGGAAATTGCCGGGGAGGATTGGGCGGAGGAAGAGCTTTCTCCCTTTGAAAAGTATTTGCAGAACAAATTCGGCGATAAAATTAACGATATTTTGATTTATTTTAGCGTTACCGTATCTTTAATTTTGGGTATGGGCTTGTTTTTTGTACTTCCTGTATGGCTGGGCAGTTTTTTTAAAACGATTGTACCGGTATGGGCATTAGGCGTTATCGAGGGACTTTTGAGAATCGCCATATTTTTGTTGTATTTATTTTTGATTTCAAGAATGAAAGAAATCAAAAGAGTTTTTCAATACCATGGTGCAGAACATAAGACCATTAACTGTTTTGAAAGTGGTAAGGAATTGACAGTGGAAAACATAATGCCTTGCACACGACTGCACAAGCGTTGCGGAACCAGTTTTTTGCTATTTGTTATGATTATCAGTATGATTGTGTTCTTTTTTGTGCGGACTGACTCTGTGGCATTACGATTGGTTTCTAGGATATTTTTAGTACCCTTTATTGCGGGTATTTCCTATGAAGTCATTCGATGGGCAGGGAAATCCGAAAGCAAGCTTGTTGCAGCAATCAGCTATCCCGGGCTATGTTTACAGAAAATAACAACAGCGGAACCGGATGAATCCCAAATCGAAACTGCAATTGCGGCGATGAAGGGAGTACTGGAAGATGAAGAAGAATAAGACTATTGCCAATGCTTTGCTGGAAGGCAAGCACCGTCTACAGTTGGCAGGTAAAGATAATTATGCCTTCGAAGCAGAACTTTTATTGATGGAAGTATGCCAAATAAGTCGGGTGCAGCTGTTTACTCATGGAGAAAAAATGATTTTGCCTGAAGAAGAAGCTCGATATAATGATTATTTGAATCAAAGAGAATCAAACCGTCCCTTGCAGTATATTTTAGGGCAATGTGAATTTATGGGGTTACCCTTTTATGTTGGAGAGGGGGTATTGATTCCTCGTGGAGATACGGAGCTTTTGGTGGAAACGGTGTTGTCGATGTCCAAGGAGAATAATATACAACAGGTGATTGATTTAGGCACGGGAAGTGGTTGCATCCCCATTTGTCTTGCCCATTATGGAAAGATGAATTGCCTAGGTGTGGATATCAGTCCTAAGGCTTTGTCTTTCGCAAGGAAAAATGCTGAGAAAAATCAAGCTGTGGTGGAGTGGTTGGAAAGCGACCTGTTTGACAAGGTTCCCCCATCGTGGAAGGGAAGCTTTGATGCCATCATCTCCAATCCGCCATACATAGCAAAGGCGGAAATTGGAACGTTGATGCCAGAGGTTCGGGATTTCGAGCCGAAAAATGCATTGGATGGTGGAGAAGATGGTTTAGCATTTTATCAGCGTATTATAAAGGATAGCCGTCACTGGTTAAAAAATGGAGGTTGGCTGTTTTTTGAAATTGGCTACGACCAAGGTAAGGCATTGCTTTCAATGATGATGGAGGCAGGGTTTTCTCAATGCACGTTGCGGAAAGACTTGGCAGGCTTAGATAGAGTTGTTTTTGGAAAATTAAAAGAGAATATAGATGAGGTGTAACCATGTTTGATCGATTGGCGGAGATTGAGAGCAAATACAACGATTTGGCGGATCAGGTAAACGACCCTGAAATGATTGCCAACCAATCGGAATGGCGCAAGCGCATGAAGGAATATAGCGATATGTCCCCTGTGATAGAGGCATATCAGGAATATAAAAAAGTAAAGGCCGCTGTGGAAGAGGGGCTGGAGCTTTTGAACGACAAGCTTGACGAGGATTTTCGTGAGCTGGTAAAAGAGGAATTTGCCCAGAATAAGGAGCGCTTGGAAGAACTGAAGCAGGAAATTACTATTTTGCTTCTGCCCAAGGACCCTAATGATGAAAAGAACGTTATTGTTGAGATCAGAGGTGGTGCCGGTGGAGACGAAGCTGCATTGTTCGCCGGAGATTTATTCCGTATGTATGCCCGCTATGCCGAGGACAGACGATGGAAGGTAGAGTTGATGAATGCCAGTGAAAGTGATTTGGGCGGCTTCAAAGAGGTCTCCTTTATGATAACGGGAAAGGGTGCATATTCCCGCATGAAATATGAAAGTGGTGTGCATCGGGTACAGCGTATTCCTACTACAGAAAGCGGCGGGCGTATTCATACCTCTACGGTAACGGTTGCGGTTATGCCGGAGGCGGAGGAAGTGGACGTTCATATTGATATGAACGAAGTTCGGGTGGATGTATTCCGTGCTTCGGGTAATGGCGGACAGTGCGTAAATACCACAGACTCGGCAGTGCGTATGACCCATTTGCCCACAGGCATTGTGGTTTCCTGCCAGAACGAAAAATCCCAGTTGAAAAACAAGGAACAGGCATTAAAGGTTTTATATGCCCGGGTTTATGAAAGGGAAAGACAGGCTCATGATGCTGCAATTTCTGCAGACCGCCGTTCTCAGGTTGGAACGGGAGACAGAAGTGAACGCATTCGTACCTATAATTTTCCCCAGGGTCGGATTACCGATCATAGAATCGGCTTGACCTTGTATAAGATAGATAGTATATTAGACGGAGATTTGGATGAACTAATGAATGCTTTGATTACCACAGACCGCATGGAAAAAATGCAGGCGGGTGGATTGGAGGAATAAAGAAAGAAGTGAAATTATGAAAGAAATTTGGCAGCTTTTTATTACATTTTGCAGAATTGGAGCCTTTACCTTTGGTGGAGGCTATGCTATGCTGCCCTTATTGCAAAGGGAAGTGGTTACCAAACGAGGATGGGCAACGGAGGATGAAATTCTCGATTATTTTGCCATTGGCCAATGTACCCCAGGTGTTATTTTTGTGAATACAGCTTCTTTTGTAGGTTATAAGCGTAAGGGTGTTTTAGGGGCTATTGCGGCAACAACGGGAAGCGTATTCCCTTCTCTGATTATTATTATGATTATCGCGGCAGTATTAAGGAATTTTGCCCAGTTGGCGGCTGTTCAGCATGCTTTTGGCGCGATTCGTGTGGTTGTAGGCGTCTTAATTGTAAATGCAGTTGTGGGAATGTGGAAAAAATCTGTGGTGGATAAAGTTTGTGCCATAATCGCTGTAGTAGCCTTTTTGCTTTCCGCAATTTTGGAGGTATCGCCTATTTGGATTGTTCTTGGGGCTGGGCTCCTTGGTCTAGCAGCTCCTATCATAAAGGGGGCTGGGGCAAAATGACACAGTGGTTACTTTTATTTTATGAATTCTTTAAGATAGGGTTGTTCTCTGTGGGTGGCGGATTGGCAACTTTGCCATTTTTGTATAAGCTTGCGGATAAATATGACTGGTTTAATACCGGCATGATTGCTGATATGGTGGCAATTTCCGAATCTACACCGGGGCCTTTGGGAGTAAACATGGCAACCTATACAGGGTTTCATTTTGGCGGTGTTTTTGGCGGAATTGTTGCTACCGCTGGTTTGGTTTTTCCTTCCGTTGTAATTATTATCATTATTTCAAAATTTCTTCAAAGATTTCGCAATAATACCCATGTGGAAGATATATTTTATTTATTGAGACCTGCGGTAACGGGATTGATTGGGTCGGCGGGTTTTGGGGTACTGCTTACAGCACTACTTCACGTAAATGAGATTACGGAACTTTCTATGGAAAATTTTCTTGGTTTCATTGGGATAAAGGAATGTATCCTGTTTGTGGTAATGCTTTTTTTGACAAATAAATTTCAAAAGCACCCAGTGGTTTATATCGCAGTGGGGGCGGCAATAGGTATCATATTTGCATTTTGATGCGGAATGAAAGGCTTTTTCCACCCATATGATAGAGTATATGGAATAAGGGGGAAGGTCGAATGAGTCTATGGCTGTCGATTCCTGTGTATTGGGTGCTGCTGTGGGCAGCGAGTAGGCGTAAGAGAGCCTATCCGTTGCCCTTTCGTTTTCTGGAGGGAGCGATATTAGCATATCTTTGTTTCTTGTTTTTGCCTCCTGCTTTTTTGGAAAATTTGGTTTGGGCCGGCTTGGGTGCAATATTGGGAATTACAATGGGCGTTTGGGTAGAAAACAGATTCCCCGACCAGGGGCGAAGTAGAGAGTTTAGAAGTGCCGCAATATTTACAGCGGCTTTTTTATTCGAGGTCTATTCCAATGGGTCATGGACCATGACCAGAGGTATCATTGGAGGTATTGCTCTATATTGTGCCAGCAGTGGATTGTTTCCTGAGGGCATGTCTTTAAAGGAAACTCTTTTTACTGCTTTGGGAGGGATTTTGGGATTTATTTTAGGTGTTGCAATTTGTTTTCTTTAAAAGAGAAGGATATTTGCAAAATTGGGTATGCTTTGATATAGTAAATAAAAAGTGCCGAGAAAAATACAATAGAGAAGGGCATTCCATTAAAGGAGGTTTCTTATGGGGCAAATTGGAATAGAAAAAGAAACATTAAAGATGATGATAAGGGAAAATGTAAAGACACTTTACAGAAAAAATCTTGAAACTGCATCGGCAGAAGAAATTTATCAGGCGGCAGTATTTTCTCTGCGGGATCTGATTACGGACAAATGGATTAAAACCCACGATACTTATAGTGAGAAGAACGCGAAGATTGTTTATTATCTTTCTATGGAATTTTTAATGGGACGTTTTTTGGGAAATGCGTTGATTAATATGGGGATGAATACTGTAATTAAAGAGGTTTTTGCTGAACTTGGCATTGATTATAATACAGTGGAGGAAGCTGAGCCGGATCCCGGTCTTGGCAATGGTGGCCTAGGACGACTGGCTGCATGTTTTTTAGATTCTCTATCTACTTTGGAGTTGCCTGCATATGGCTGCGGTATTCGCTACCATTATGGAATTTTTGAGCAGAAAGTTGAAAATGGATATCAAGTGGAGGCGCCGGATAACTGGCTGGAGGACGGAGACCCTTGGGGGATACGGAGAAATGAGTATGCAGTGGAAATAAAATTTGGCGGGCATGTACGAGCAATGCTGAAAGAAAACGGAGGGTATCGCTTTGTACAAGAGGGTTACCAGTCTGTTATGGCTATTCCCTATGATTATCCTGTGGTGGGATACGGCAATAATACAGTGAACACCTTACGTCTATGGGATGCACGAGCAAAAAACAGAATTGATTTAAAATACTTTAACGAAGGAAACTATCAAAAGGCTGCGGAAGAAGAAACTCTGGCGAAAACCTTAACGGATGTGCTTTATCCTGCGGATGAACATTATCAAGGGAAGGAATTGCGGTTGCGTCAACAGTTTTTCTTTATTTCTGCAACGGTTCAAAGGGTGGTTGCAAGATTCAAAGAAAACCATGGGGATTTTAATTTGTTACCGGAGAAAGTTGCCTTTCAGCTAAACGATACTCATCCTAGCATTGCCGTAGCTGAATTAATGCGGGTTTTGGTGGACGAAAACGATTTACCTTGGGATCAGGCGTGGGAGATTACTCAAAAAGTGTGTGCCTACACAAACCATACCATCATGTCTGAGGCGCTGGAAAAATGGCCATTAGATTTATTCAGTCGTCTATTGCCCCGAATTTATCAAATTGTTGAGGAAATTAACCGCCGTTTTTGCCTTGAACTGACTGAGAAGTACGGAAATAATCCGGAAAAAATTCGTCGCTTGGCTATTATTGCTGATGGACAGATTCGTATGGCATATATGGCCATTGTTGGAAGTCATTCTGTAAATGGCGTTGCAGCTCTTCACACCGAGATATTGAAGAATCAGGAGTTAAAAGATTTTTATAAGTTATACCCCGAAAAATTTAACAATAAGACCAATGGAATTACTCAAAGAAGATGGCTGTTGCATGCAAATCCTCAACTGGCAGAGCTAATTACAGAAAAAATCGGTGATGGCTGGATTACAGATTTGGCGCAACTGGAGAAAATCTTGCCATATGTAGAGGATGAAGAATTTCAAAAGAGATTTATGGAAATTAAACGAGCAAATAAGGTTGCTTTGGCGAAATATATAAAATCTGCAAAAGGAATTGATATCAATCCTGACAGTATTTTTGATATTCAAGTGAAGCGACTGCATGAGTATAAGCGCCAGCTTTTGAACGTTCTGCATATTATTGGGCTTTATAACAAATTGAAGATGAATCCCGGATTGGATATGGTACCAAGAACCTATATTTTTGGAGCAAAGGCAGCAGCGGGATACCGCAGAGCAAAACTAATTATAAAGCTTATCAACAGCGTTGGGGACGTGGTGAATAACGATGAAAGCATTTGTGGCAAGATTAAGGTTGTTTTCTTGGAAAATTACCGTGTCTCTTTGGCTGAACGGTTAATTCCTGCGGCGGATGTCAGTGAGCAGATTTCTACAGCAGGCAAAGAAGCTTCAGGAACTGGTAATATGAAGTTTATGCTAAACGGGGCATTGACTGTAGGGACAATGGACGGTGCAAATGTTGAGATTTTCGACGAGGTTGGAGAAGAAAATATCTTTATATTTGGCATGAGTGCTGAAGAGGTGCAGGAAAAATATAATGGTGAATATGATCCATGGAGTGTTTATAATATGAATCAAGAGGTTCGTATGGCAATGACTGCCTTGATTGACGGCACATTTTCCAATGATACCTGTCTTTTTAGGGAATTGTACGATGCACTGCTGAATGGATTTGGTGGAAGCAAAGCGGATGAGTATTTTGTACTTGAGGATTATGCTGATTATCAACGGGCTCAAATGGCTGTGGACTATGCTTATCGAGACAAGGAACGATGGGCAAGGATGGCAATTTATAACACAGCCAAAAGTGGCAAATTTTCCAGTGACCGTACGATTAAAGAATATGCCAAAGAGATTTGGAGTTTACCTTCGGTTCCAATTGAGTTTTAAAATGAACTTCCGCTTTTCATAAGCGGAAGTTTTTGTTATGGAAAAGAAAACTACGGTTTAGAAGTGGTTCAAAAAAGCCTACGGCGAAGAGATGATAAAAAAACTCCCTTCATTATAATTAAATTTGTAGTAAGCAAACTGCAAAGAAAATAATAATGAAGGGAGTTTTAATGTTGTTTGAAAAACAAATCGTATATCCCATCAAAAGTGGAATTGCAAATGAAACATTGTGTTTGTACATTATAAAGGGGATATAAATACTTGTGGAATGGGTAGTGCATGGATAATTCCATGAATGCCCATTAAGACATAAAACTACAATATTAGAGTTAATTTTCTTGATCTTAATAAAGGATTAAGAATTGAAATAGGGGAAAGGTGGGACATTTTCCGCAAAGTTTATTGTATGCCAGAACTACTTACTTTCAGAAAGATGAGATATCGTAAACCTAATAAAATCAAGGGTTCTATCGAGTTTTTTAAAGAAAACACTGTGGTTTATTTATAAATATTTAGAATTGTTTTTATTATTCAAATACTATAATTAGACGACATTTTGTCGAATTATAGGACATAATGCGGTAGATTGAGTGTTCACAACGAATTTTTTGTGCTATAGTTGGATTGCAAAAAACAAGGAGGGAATGTAATATGAAACGTAAATTTGGTAAAGGTTGTATTGTAGCTGTATGTTTGGGTCTTGCACTCGCATTTAGTGGTTGTACTAAGAAAGAGGAAGCTCCTGAGGCACCTGCACAGGAAACACCTGCTGAAGGCGAAGCACCTGCTGATGCAACAGCACCTGCTGATGAAGCAACACCTGCTGAAGGCGAAGCACCTGCTGATGCAACAGCACCTGCTGCTGATGCTACAGCACCTGCTGCAGACGCAGCTGCACCTGCTGATGCAGCACCCGCAACACCTGCTCAATAAGAAGCGCTTAAAAAACAAGGCATCCCGATTACGGGGTGCCTTGTTTTTTACGGTATATGAAATTAAAAAGGGAAAATTGTAAAAAAGTGTTGACAAGTTTAAATTATTCTGTATAATAAGAAAAGTCACTGCGAAATGCAGTTGAAAAAGGCAACATAATTAAGGCGAATTAAGCAAATGATTCGAAGAAAAGAAAGAAAAAACTTTGAGAAAATGCTTGACAAGCCATAATGAATATGTTAAGATAATCTTCGCTGACAACGAAAAAAACGTCGGCAAAAAACAATTGATCCTTGAAAACTAAACAGTAGAGATACAAACACACAACCCATAGTCAATTCAGCTTTTTCCGCTTTGCGGAACAAGCAAAAGAAGACAAAGAGTTTACCGATTTCGAAAAAATTGGAAAGTAAGCCAGACATTAAGACTGGCAGGACAAAACTTTAATATAAGAGTTTGATCCTGGCTCAGGATGAACGCTGGCGGCGTGCTTAACACATGCAAGTCGAGCGGAAATATGTAATCGGAGAGCTTCGGCAGGAAGATTACATATTTTAGCGGCGGACGGGTGAGTAACGTGTGGGCAACCTGCCCTGTACTGTGGAATAATCACTGGAAACGGTGACTAATACCGCATGTCATTGCGAGAGGGCATCCTCTTGCAAGAAAAGGATTTATTCGGTACAGGATGGGCCCGCATCTGATTAGCTAGTTGGTGAGATAACAGCCCACCAAGGCAACGATCAGTAGCCGACCTGAGAGGGTGATCGGCCACATTGGGACTGAGACACGGCCCAAACTCCTACGGGAGGCAGCAGTGGGGAATATTGCACAATGGGCGAAAGCCTGATGCAGCAACGCCGCGTGAAGGAAGAAGGGTTTCGGCTCGTAAACTTCTATCAACAGGGACGAAAAAAATGACGGTACCTGAATAAGAAGCCCCGGCTAACTACGTGCCAGCAGCCGCGGTAATACGTAGGGGGCAAGCGTTATCCGGAATTACTGGGTGTAAAGGGAGAGTAGGCGGCATGGTAAGTTAGATGTGAAAGCCCGAGGCTTAACCTCGGGATTGCATTTAAAACTATCAAGCTAGAGTACAGGAGAGGTAAGTGGAATTCCTAGTGTAGCGGTGAAATGCGTAGATATTAGGAAGAACACCAGTGGCGAAGGCGACTTACTGGACTGAAACTGACGCTGAGGCTCGAAAGCGTGGGGAGCGAACAGGATTAGATACCCTGGTAGTCCACGCCGTAAACGATGAGTGCTAGGTGTCGGGGGGGAACCCTCGGTGCCGCAGCTAACGCAATAAGCACTCCACCTGGGGAGTACGATCGCAAGATTGAAACTCAAAGGAATTGACGGGGGCCCGCACAAGCGGTGGAGCATGTGGTTTAATTCGAAGCAACGCGAAGAACCTTACCAAGGCTTGACATCCCTCTGACCGGTGTAGAGATACACCTTCTCTTCGGAGCAGAGGTGACAGGTGGTGCATGGTTGTCGTCAGCTCGTGTCGTGAGATGTTGGGTTAAGTCCCGCAACGAGCGCAACCCCTATTCTTAGTAGCCATCATTCAGTTGGGCACTCTAGGGAGACTGCCGTGGATAACACGGAGGAAGGTGGGGATGACGTCAAATCATCATGCCCCTTATGTCTTGGGCTACACACGTGCTACAATGGCTGGTAACAAAGTGACGCAAAACGGCGACGTCGAGCAAATCACAAAAACCCAGTCCCAGTTCGGATTGTAGTCTGCAACTCGACTACATGAAGCTGGAATCGCTAGTAATCGCGAATCAGAATGTCGCGGTGAATACGTTCCCGGGCCTTGTACACACCGCCCGTCACACCATGGGAGTTGGAAGCACCCGAAGTCGGTGACCTGACCGTAAGGAAGGAGCCGCCGAAGGTGAAGCCAGCGACTGGGGTGAAGTCGTAACAAGGTAGCCGTATCGGAAGGTGCGGCTGGATCACCTCCTTTCTATGGAGTATTGGTTGTTAATGTATACTACTGTTTGGTTTTGAAGGATCAAACCTTCAAACACACAAATCTTCGGTGATGATGCGCTTAGGGGACACACCCGTTCCCATTCCGAACACGACGGTTAAGACCTGAGCGGTCGATGATACTTGGTGGGAAGCTGCCTGGGAAAGTAGATGGTTGCCGAAGTCCTATGGGCTCATAGCTCAGCCGGTTAGAGCGCACGCCTGATAAGCGTGAGGTCGGTGGTTCGAGTCCACTTGAGCCCATTTTGAGTGTGTTATAGTTGAATAAGGGGAATTAGCTCAGCTGGGAGAGCACCTGCCTTGCAAGCAGGGGGTCACGAGTTCGAATCTCGTATTCTCCATTTACCGGCTCCAATGAGTCGGGATGCACCTTGAAAACTGAATACAAGAAAAAAGAGTCAATCGAGAAAAAGTAAAATTTTCTTTATAAATAAAAGTAACAAAGTGTTGGCAGACGATGTCAACAAAACCGTAGTATCGCTACTACGAAACATTCCAAAGAACAAGCTATTGTTTTGAATTTATTCAAAGCAAAAAACTGGTCAAGCAAGAAAGAGCACAAGGAGAATGCCTTGGCACTAGGAGCCGATGAAAGACGTGATAAGCTGCGATAAGCTTCGGGGAGGCGCAAATAGCCATCGATCCGGAGATTTCTGAATGGGGAAACCTACTTGAGCAAACCTCAAGTATCCATACGTAAATACATAGCGTATGGAAGGGAACGCTGTGAACTGAAACATCTAAGTAGCAGCAGGAGGAGAAAGAAAACTCGATTTCCTAAGTAGCGGCGAGCGAAAGGGAAAGAGGCCAAACCGAAGGACCTAGTTCTTCGGGGTTGCGGACTGTATAAGGTATTGGCAAGAGATAGTCGAACTGTTTTGGGAAAGCAGACCAAAGACGGTGAAAGTCCGGTAGACGAAATTTTGAGCCAGCTGACAGAATCCAGAGTACCACGGGACACGAGAAACCCTGTGGGAAGCCGGGGGGACCACCCCCCAAGCCTAAATACTCCCTAGTGACCGATAGTGAAGCAGTACTGTGAAGGAAAGGTGAAAAGAACCCCGGGAGGGGAGTGAAAGAGAACCTGAAACCTTGTGCTTACAAACAGTCAGAGGGCTTTGTGCCTGATGGCGTACTTTTTGTAGAACGGTCCGGCGAGTTACTAATGCTAGCAAGGTTAAGTGGTCAGAAGCCACGGAGCCGAAGGGAAACCAAGTCTGAATAGGGCGTATAGTTAGTATTAGTAGACCCGAAACCGGGTGACCTATCCATGTCCAGGTTGAAGGAGCCGTAAAAGGCTTTGGAGGACCGAACACACATCTGTTGAAAAAGGTGGTGATGAGGTGTGGATAGCGGAGAAATTCCAATCGAACTCGGAGATAGCTGGTTCTCCTCGAAATAGCTTTAGGGCTAGCCTCGAGAGGAGTCTAACGGAGGTAAAGCACTGAACTGACGCGGGGCCCAAAAAGGTTACCAACTCATATCAAACTAAGAATGCCGTAGAGATACCCTCGGGAGTCAGTCTGCGTGAGATAAGTCGCGTGGACAAAAGGGAAAGAGCCCAGACCGACAGCTAAGGTCCCAAAGTACGTGTTAAGTGGAAAAGGATGTGGGATTTCATAGACAACTAGGATGTTGGCTTAGAAGCAGCCACTCATTTAAAGAGTGCGTAATAGCTCACTAGTCGAGAAAACCTGCGCCGAAAATGTAACGGGGCTAAAACACGTCACCGAAGCTACGGATTTCCTACGAAGAGTAGGAAGTGGTAGAGGAGCATCCTGCAAGGACGAAGCCAAAGTGAAAACAATGGTGGACGAAACAGGAGAGAGAATGCCGGAATGAGTAGCGAGATACATGTGAGAAACATGTAGGCCGAATATCTAAGGTTTCCTGAGTAAAGCTAATCTTCTCAGGGTTAGTCGGGGCCTAAGGCGAGGACGAAAGTCGTAGTCGATGGACAACAGGTTGATATTCCTGTACTACGTATAATCAGAACTGTGGGGACGCAGGAGGATAGGAAAACCGGGGAATGGAAATACCCGGCTAAGCACAAAGTCAAGGGAGATAGGCAAATCCGTTTTCTGATGATGAAGTGCGATGGGGACTGAAAAAAAGTAGGGAAGTTTCCGAATCCACACTGCCAAGAAAAGCCGCTATTGTATTATACGTACCCGTACCGTAAACCGACACAGGTAGATGAGGAGAAAATCCACAGGCCGACGGGAGAAGTGTTGTTAAGGAACTCGGCAAAATAACCCCGTAACTTAGGGATAAGGGGAGCCACGAAAGTGGCCGCAGAAAAGAGGCTCAAGCGACTGTTTAGCAAAAACATAGGTCTATGCGAAACCGTAAGGTGATGTATATGGGCTGACACCTGCCCGGTGCTGGAAGGTTAAGAGGAGAGGTTAGCGTAAGCGAAGCTTTGAATTCAAGCCCCAGTAAACGGCGGCCGTAACTATAACGGTCCTAAGGTAGCGAAATTCCTTGTCAGGTAAGTTCTGACCCGCACGAAAGGTGTAACGATTTGAGCACTGTCTCGACAACACGCCCGGTGAAATTGAAGAACCAGTGAAGATACTGGTTACCCGCAACAGGACGGAAAGACCCCATGGAGCTTTACTGCAGCCTGATACTGGGATTCGATGATATATGTACAGGATAGGAGGGAGGCTATGAAGCCAGGACGCTAGTCTTGGTGGAGCCGCCGGTGGGATACCTCTCTTATGTCATTGGATTTCTAACCCATGTCCATTATCTGGATAGGGGACAATGTCAGGCGGGCAGTTTGACTGGGGCGGTCGCCTCCTAAAAGGTAACGGAGGCGCTCGAAGGTCACCTCAGAATGATTGGAAACCATTCAAAGAGTGTAAAGGCAAAAGGTGGCTTGACTGCGACAGCGACGGCTGGAGCAGGTACGAAAGTAGGACTTAGTGATCCGGTGGTAATAAGTGGGAATGCCATCGCTCAACGGATAAAAGCTACCCTGGGGATAACAGGCTTATCTCCCCCAAGAGTTCACATCGACGGGGAGGTTTGGCACCTCGATGTCGGCTCATCGCATCCTGGGGCTGAAGTAGGTCCCAAGGGTTGGGCTGTTCGCCCATTAAAGCGGTACGCGAGCTGGGTTCAGAACGTCGTGAGACAGTTCGGTCCCTATCCGTTGTGGGCGCTGGAAATTTGAGAGGAGCTGTCCTTAGTACGAGAGGACCGGGATGGACGTACCTCTGGTGTACCGGTTGCAGACCAACTGCACAGCCGGGTAGCTATGTATGGAACGGATAAACGCTGAAGGCATCTAAGCGTGAAGCCGCCCTCAAGATAAGATTTCCCATTCTTCGGAAGTAAGGTCCCTTGAAGATAACGAGGTAGATAGGTTGGAGGTGTAAGCATGGTAACATGTTCAGCTGACCAATACTAATAGACCGAGGGCTTGACCAATAATTCGATTGATGATAAAATGTCTTGTATTCAGTTTTGAAGGTGTATCTTCGCTTTGCGAAATACCTTATAGGGGTATAGTTCAGTCGGTAGAACGTTGGTCTCCAAAACCAAATGTCGAGGGTTCGAGTCCTTCTGCCCCTGTCATTTAATAATTTATCCAGCAACCATATTCTAATGTGGCTTAGTAGCTCAGTTGGTTAGAGCGCCGGCCTGTCACGCCGGAGGTCGAGGGTTCGAGCCCCTTCTGAGTCGTTTATGGGAGTTTAGCTCAGCTGGGAGAGCATCTGCCTTACAAGCAGAGGGTCACAGGTTCGAGCCCTGTAACTCCCATATTTAAACCACTTCTTAAATTTAAGAAGTGGTTTTTACTTTTATTCAAAATGAGAAATAAGTTCATCATATTAAAATAGGAGAAGGAAATGAAGTCAAATTGTGATACATGTCTATACTTTAGTTATGACGAAGTATATGATGAATATTATTGCCAAGTGAATTTAGATGAAGATGAAATGGAACGATTCTTGAGGGACGAAAATAGTGAATGTCCCTATTATCGTTTGGAAAATGAATATAAAACGGTTCAAAAGCAAATCTGAGGGGAAAAGAAATGTTGTTGGAATGGTTAAATATAGATTTTCTCAGTGGCAAAATGGATAGAAGTCCATGAAATAATGGATTTAGGATGTTTTAGCTTTTGGTCCAGAACGGATCATGAGCTTTCTTTGGTTTGCCCCACGGCTCTATTACCAAAAGACGCTGAGGTACGTGAAGACGGATGGTGCTGTTTTCGTATTGTGGGTCAAATGGAATTTTCCATGGTAGGAATTTTGGCAAAAATATCAGCATGTTTAGCGGAAAGAGAAGGATATAGCTTTGGGGAAAGGATGTAGCATAGTTATCCTATTATAATGAACGACAATATTATTATAAGAAAAGATTTCTAAGTCTCTATGAGGAAAGATCATCATCAAAAGCATATTTTAAAGATTATCCTAAGCCTGAAAATTTGGGCTTATTTTTTTGCCTGAAATTTTAGAGCAAACTTTTCCAGATTTTTTATAATTCCTAAATTTACCTTTTCTTTTGTCTTGCTATTTTTGGAGAAATTTGTATACTTTTATATAGAGAGGTAACAATTTGTCATCATAAAATAATTGCACAGAGAGGTAAATAGTTTTGAATGAAGTTGTAAAAGATTGGGCAAATGTAATTGTTAGGGCAGCAATTATCATAATGATATTATTTTTCTTTTTATGGCCAGTGAAACTAGAGGGAAGTTCTATGGATCCTACCTTAAATGATGGTGATATTATCTGTATGAGCCGCTTTTTCGTTCAGATGGGATGGTATGAAAAAGGTGATATTATCGTTTTTCAGTACAATGATAGCGGAAAGGAGAAAACAGTTTTAAAGAGGATTGTGGCTACTGAGGGGGATCATATTAGACTGCTTCCTGATGGCTCCGTTGAAATTAATGGTAAAATACTGGAAGAGGATTATATAGACGAACCTACCAAGGGTATTGTGGATATGACAATACCGCAAGGTACCGTGTTTGTTTTGGGTGATAATCGAGATTTAAGTTATGATAGCCGCCAAATGGGTGTGATTTCCTGTGATGATTTGACAGGAAAGGCTGTATTTCGCTGGTTTCCTATTTCGGAATTGAGCTGCTTTTAAAACCAGAAGTACTTTTGCTTTGGTTTTTCATCAGAGAAATAAAATATGAAGTTCAAAGAGAGATTAGAAATAAGATTTTTTCGCCAACATCAAGCAAATAGGAAGAATAAAGGCTGATTCCTTTTGAGATGAATGGAATGATTTTATATGAGCGAGCAAGTAAAACCCTAGTTTTTCTTGTAATGGTGCCAGTATTCCTTGGATTTTTCTTGTCAATTGAAATATCTTTCACTCTGAACCTTTACCATTGAATGAACACTCCCTAGACAATTTATTAATAAAGTGAGGTCCTGTTATACATGTTTTCTTCAAACATTGTATAATGGGATTTTTTTATTTCGCTTTTTCCCTACAGAATAAAAAAGTAAAACAACATTTTTATGGGAAACCCTTATTTTTAGGAATACAATAGAAGAATTTCAATATATTTATATATAGACAAAGGGTGGATGGTGACCGAAAAAAAGGAAAAGCCCGAAATCAGTGTCTGAAAACTGCCGCAAGAATAGCGAAGGAGGTTTTTTATGCCGATGGAATGGGAAAGAGAAGAAATTGTATTGAAGCAGCAGGGTGGGAAACAAGCCTCCCAAATCTTGCTGGAAGGGGATATCATCGCGCCTGACAGCAAGCCTGACGTAAATGAAGTTTTGTGTTGCCATGGAAAAGTAAAAATGAAGGATGTAAGAGTGGGGGACGATCGCATCAACGTTTCGGGCGACTTGGATCTTACAATTCTATATTCTTCTGAAAAGGGTGACGATGCAGTATATGCGATGAAATCCAGTTTACCCATTGAGGATATCATCTACATGGATGGATTGGAAAAGGATATGCAGGTAAAACTAACTACAACATTGGAACATTTGGATTGCCAAGTAATCAATGATAGAAAGTTAGGAATAAAGGCAGTCATTGGATTGACAGCAAATGCAGAACGTGTACATAAAGTTAATGTTGTTGCACCTGGCGACAGCGGTGGAATGGCCTTTTTGGAAGGTAAGCTTCGCATGGAGGAAGTAGTTGCTGAGAAAAAAGAAGGATTCACGGTGAAAGAGGAAATTACATTACCTCAAACGGCACCGGCTGTTGGAGAGATTTTGAGTTGCGATTTTTATTTGACAGATCAAGAAGTTCGTCCAATGGATGGCAAGGTAATGATTCGCAGTAATCTTATTGTTAATATTTTATATACGGATGACCAGGGGACAGGAACTGTGCATTCATGGAGCGAAAAAATACCTTTTAACGGATATTTAGAAGCGGATAAGATTACGCCAAAAAGTGTGGTTGATGTAAATTTAACTATCGACGATGCCTCAATTAAAACCTGTCTTGATGACGATGGTGAGCCTAGAATTTTAGATATGAATGTATCTATTATGAGC
Source organism: Anaerotignum propionicum DSM 1682 (assembly GCF_001561955.1). NCBI lineage: Bacteria > Bacillati > Bacillota > Clostridia > Lachnospirales > Anaerotignaceae > Anaerotignum > Anaerotignum propionicum. Next base: position 2,972,645 of record NZ_CP014223.1, on the reverse strand, counting down.
GAGATGTCAGCATGGGATGCAACAGAGAAAACTGTGGTTACCGATGCCTATGCACCGGGTATGGAAACAGAAGTTATGCGGGAAACCGTGATTTATCCCGTTTGCATTTGCAGAGCAAAAAATCAATTTTCTTTAAAAGAGAAAATTACATTGGATCAAAGTGAGCTTCCTATGCTGCAGGCAGGGAAAACATGGGGAACACTACATATTCAGGACGTAAGCCCCCAAGAAGATATGATTCAAGTTGAGGGTGTTTTGAATGTGGAGATTATGTATTTATGCCAAGAGGATGATCATGCGGTTTGTATGGCAAATAAGGGAATTCCCTTTAACCAAAAAATTGAAATGAAGGGTGTTATGCCCTCTGATGAGGTAAGTACAAAAGGCAGACTTGAGGAGATGGATTTTCAGATTTTATCCGATCGAGAGGGTGAGTTATACGCATCTATTGTGCTTGAGGCAGATGCGAAAAGACAAGAAACCGCTCAGCTTGTTACGGATATTCGCCTAAAAAATACCGATATATCCCAAAAGCCTATGGCAGGCGCTGTAATTTATACTGTGCAGCCAGGAGATAGTTTATGGAAGATTGCAAAACACTTTGATACCACAATTGATCGTATTTTAATGGTTAACGACATTGAAGATCCTGATAAAATTTATCCAGGCCAGAAGTTATTGATTATCAAAATGATGCGATAACAGTATTATATGCGGGTTATTTCAACGATTTTTTTGAATTCCACCGCCTTTTTAGGCGGTGGATGCATATGAAAAAATATAAGAGGCGTACAAGATGTAATTTTAAGCATCATTTCCCTGCTTTCTTAAACTAAAAACACTTTGTGATAAGACGTAGTGGGATTGACTTAATTTGAGTATCTAAAAGGCCTTCTCAGCAATGGAAGTTGTTGGACGGATATTTTTATCAAGAGACATAGAGAGAGCTGTTATGCACCGTTTTATGAGAAAATAAAGCTATTTTATATAAGAATGGGATATGTCCCATCTTTGGGCAGACAGAGATACTGTCTGTTTTTTTGTGCTTTGCATAAAAAGAAGGGTTAAATTGAGAAAAAGCTCTTTACTTTAGCGTGGTAATGTGATAATATAATAAAGAGTTAAGGCCATAGGCCTTAGTTGTAGAAAAAATGAAAAAGGGGAAATGTAGTATGAAAAAATATTTGGGAATATTTGTAGCAATGCTAATGAGTGTTTCTGTGTTGGTGGGTTGTGGCAGCACTAATGGAAAAGCCAACGCAACTCCTGGACAAGATGCTACAGCGGCTGAACGTACAAAATTGATTGTTGGTTTTGATGCTGAGTATCCTCCTTATGGATACCGTAATGATGCGGGAGATTATGTTGGGTTTGACTTGGATTTGGCTGCAGAGGTCTGTCAGCGTCATGGTTGGGAATTGGTGAAACAACCAATTGATTGGGATGCCAAGGATATGGAACTAAACAGTGGTTCCATTGATTGTATTTGGAATGGCTTTACTATGACAGGCAGAGAGGATAGCTACACTTTCTCTGATCCTTATGTAGACAACAGCATTGTTTTTGTAGTGAAAGCAGACTCCGGCATTAAAACAAAAGCTGATTTGGCTGGAAAGGTTGTTATGACTCAGGCAGATTCTTCTGCATTAACTGCTTTGACAAATCAGGAGGATAACGATGAAAACCTTGCATTAGCGGCAAGCTTTGCTTCCTTGGAACAATCAAAAGATTATAATTCAGCTTTTATGAATTTGGAAGCCGGTTCCATTGATGCCATTGCTGTTGATATCGGTGTGGCGCAGTATCAATTAACCTCACGTGGAGATACATTTGCAAAGTTGGAGGAGCCTTTGTCTACAGAGCAGTATGCGGTGGGCTTTAAGAAGGGCAACACAGAACTTCGTGATCAGGTTCAGGAAACCTTATATGAAATGTTAAAAGATGGTACCATTGATACCATTGCAGCAAATTATAAGGATTATAATTTAGATCAAATGATTTGCCTTGGAAAGTAATTTGGTGTAAAATAAACGGGTGATTCAAGCGTGTCGGAAATCCGGCACGCTTATCCTTGCTTTTTCGAGGATATGTAAAAATTGCAAAATATGGGGGTTTTCTTATGGGTTCGGCCGAATATTTCAATATCATATACCAGCTTGGGGATGGCATGCTGGCAACACTGCTTATTTTTGTTTTAACATTGGTGTTTTCTATGCCATTAGGTCTTTTGGTGGCCTTTGCCCGCATGTCAAAATGGACACCCTTTGGGTTTTTGCTTCAAAAAGATGGTTCTGCGGGGAGAATGATTTCCAATGACAATCGCAAGACAAAATTATTGTTTTTATTTAATTCAATTAAAAGAATTTTGTGCAGTTGGACTGGGAACTTTAAGCCGATTCAGTTTTTGGCAAAAATATATATTTCTATTTTAAGGGGTACGCCCTTAATGCTTCAGCTTTTGGTGGTTTATTTTGCACCATACTATGTTTTTGGAATTAACTTAAGTAAAGAATATAGACTGATTGCAGTTTTAATTGGTTTTTCAATTAATTATGCGGCTTATTTTGCTGAAATCTATCGCTCTGGTATTGAATCCATTCCTGTTGGACAGTACGAGGCGTCCTCAGTTTTGGGTTATAATAAATATCAGACCTTTTTTAAGATTGTTTTCCCTCAAATGGTAAAGCGCATTTTGCCACCTGTGACCAATGAGATTATTACATTGGTTAAGGATACAGCTATGGCTTTTGTTTTAAATTACACAGAAATGTTTACGCTGGCAAAGCAAATTGCGGCGGCAAAAACCACGATTATTCCTCTATTCATTGCAGGTGCTTTCTACTTTGTATTTAATGCGGTAGTGGCTCATGTGATGGAGCGGGTGGAAAGAGCTTTGAGCTATTATCGTTAAGGGAGGGATAAACATGAAGGTATTAGAAATAAATCACTGTAATAAGAAATTCGGAGATAATGAAGTTTTGAAAGATATTTCCCTTTCTGTTTCAGAGGGACAAGTTGTATCAATTATTGGGCCATCGGGTTCTGGAAAATCTACCTTGTTGCGTTGTGCAACCCTATTGGAAACCATGGATGGAGGAGATTTGATTTATCTGGGCAACTATGCTGCTAAGTCAGACGATAATGGAGTATCCAGCTATGTGGATGAAAATAAGCTTAGAGAGATTAAAAAACATTTTGGGCTTGTGTTCCAAAATTTTAATTTATTTCCCCATTACTCTGTGATGAAGAATATTACAGAACCTCCCATTCTAATTGGGAAACGGCCCAAGGAGGAGGTTTTTGCTGAGGCAAGGGTGCTTTTGGCGAAGATGGGTCTTTCTGAAAAGGAAGATGCTTATCCCCATCAGCTTTCCGGCGGACAGCAGCAGCGTGTATCTATTGCCCGTGCATTGGCAATGAAGCCGAAAATTTTGTTCTTTGATGAACCAACATCTGCCCTTGACCCTGAACTGACAGGGGAAATTTTGAAGGTAATTAAGGATTTGGCGGCAGAGCATATGACCATGGTTATTGTAACCCATGAGATGTCCTTTGCAAGAGACGTCTCCAACCATATTATTTTTATGGACGGCGGTGTGATTGTGGAAGAGGGAGCACCTGAGGAAGTAATCAATAATCCCAAGCAGGAAAGAACAAAAGCATTTTTGGGACGTTTTCAACAGTAAGGTGGGAATTTTGTGGAAATTGACTTTATAAAAACCAGTCCAACGGAAAATATGACGATTTTAGTGGAAACTCCGCTTTCTGAGGAGCAACATCTAGAGGTGGCGGAAAAGCTAATGGCTTACAATAGCATTTATGGGGAGCAGGTGGGCTTTATTCAAGAGCCCAAGAATAAACATGCGGCAAAGGCATTACGCATGATGGCAGGGGAATTTTGTGGAAATGCTACCCTTTCCTTGGCGGCTTGCCTGATGGAGCAGAAGCAACTGCCCCTAAATGCAACAGAAACTGTTTTACTGGAGGTATCCGGTGCCAAGAATTTAGTTTCATGTGAAATTCAAAAGATAGAGTCGGGATATTTGGGGAAGGTTGACATGCCCTTGCCCTTTTCTGTGGATTGGGAGACATTTTTCATAGGAAGTAAAGCGTTCACACTCCCTGTGGTTCGTTTTGAAGGCATTGCCCATATTATTGTAGAGCGTAAATTATGGGGTGAAAATGCCAGAATGAAGGCGGAGCAGGCTTCTTCACTATGGGCAGATAGCATGCCTGATGCTTTTGGAATCCTTCTGTGGGATGGAGAAACCAGAGAGTTGGAGCCACTGATTTGCGTGAAAGGTACAAGCCTCATCTGGGAAAGGGGCTGTGGAAGCGGCACCTCTGCAATTGGTATATTTTTAGCAATACAAGCGAGGAGTACTGTTTCCGTAGATTGCAATCAGCCGGGAGGTACCATGGGGGTACAGGTTGTTATGACGGATGGGAAGATGACGGCGCTTCAAATTACAGGTCACGTTTCCATTGTGGCTAAGGGAAAAGCATATATTTAACGATAAGGGTGTATTGGCGAAAGCCGATACACTTATTTTGTCTCTCTACATTTATCAGGAACTACTCTTCCTTTGGGGGCTTTTGAAATGAATTTTTGAAAAGCAATCTCGTAGTGAGCAAAAACTGACATGGTTATACCCATGAATAAATGGGGCAAGAATTTAAACAAAATAAAAAAGGAAGAGCTATTTTTATAAATAGTACTTCCCTTTCAGACCTTCCTAATGGGAATCCGCAGGCTGGGCGTTGCCCATTCGAGGAAAATAGGGCGTTTCAATACCTTTGCCCTCAGGAGCGCATTTATTTGTCCTAAGCTAACTTAAAAAAGCTTGAAGGAACTGAGTTTTTTCAAAGAGTATCGATTTTATCCACACCAAAAAGGAAGGGCTATTTTTCAACGAATAGAACTTCCTTTTTGTTACTATTTCTGAAATAACTTTTTTAACATTGCAACGGAGTCACTCGAGGAGGACAATGCTTCCTGATTGCTCATAGTAGCCAGCTTTAGTTCCTCACGCATAATCATAATATCTTTTGGCGCGTCGATAGAAATTTTTACTTTATCAGCGGTAATATCCTGTATGGTGATTTTAATATCTTCGCCTATATAGATAGATTGACCAATTTTTCTTTGCAATACCAGCATATCAGCCCTCCTTAGGAATAAGATCCTTAAATGGGTATTTAAAGGGATATTCCGAGTTTTCCAATATAATTTGTTTTGCCAATCTGGTTTCTGTATTTACAATCACAGGACACCTCAAATTTGTTGTGCTCTGGGGAATGGAGTCCAGAAGGACACAAATATTATAAACGGTCAGATTGTCCGCATCCTTAAGTTTTAAATCTTGAATATCTGCTTCTGATAGTGAAACATTGTAATCATGAATAAAATTATAGGGATTTATCATCACAAAAGCGATATCTGCATCTTCAATGCTTTGAAGACAAACTGGAGAGTTTTCATGGTCATCAAAGCGGATTAAAAGAAATTTTTTATATTTCTCAAATCCAAAAAGCCCATTATTGAAAATAATAACATCATTGTCTTCATATGTCATATTGGAAAAATACTTTGTTACCAGTTCCATTTATTCACCTCGTTTGATTAATCATGCTCTTAAATCGGTAATCGGAACGTATTCGGGGTCTGCACTTGGCGGAACATATATAGGGCTTCCTATGTATTCAATTACAACATCCGGTCGCTGTGTAATGGAAATTTCAATATTGCCGGGAATAAACTCAAAGTTTCCATTCATAACCTTCCAGTCAAAATTAAGTTTATCCAATTGGTATTCTATCATAATTTCCGGCTTAGACCAATTCAATTCGGGCCTTGCGGTAGGGGTAAAGGTTATTCCCACGTTGGTGTTTACCTCTGTTTTTGAAGCAGCAATTTTACTAATGACATCTTCACCTATTTTTGCATTTAAAAATAGTTTTCCTTCCCTTGCATAAGCGGCGGTTGCCTCATAGGCGGCCATTTTACCTTTTTCTGCGGCATCCTTAATGCTCGTTCTTGCTGTTGGATTTACAGAATTATAACATTCAAAGGAATCAATATCTAATTTAATGGGGTTGCTTTTTATTTTCAAACCGCCATCATCTCTGGAAATTTCCAACTGTGCGTTTGAATTATTATATTCTAGACGTGCATTGTTTACTGTCATTTCAAATTTTAAAGGTACCGTGGTGATTTTCAATAAAGGTTCCACCGTTTTTGCCCTCCCTTCTACGCATTTGAATGTTTGTTATCTCATAAAATCTATAAAAGATTGGCTAAGAATACTGTTTCCAACCTTTAATGCAGAATTATACGCATATTGCGCCCAGGAATAATCTGTAATTGCTGCAGCCAAGTCAACATTTTCAACAGAAACGATTTTCTCATTTAATGTAAATTGGTTATCTTCCAAACGTGTTTGGGTCAATTCCAAAAAGTTGCTTTTTGTACCAATAGAGGTGATGAAGTCTGCCAGCTTACTTGATGATTCCGTAAATTGCTTGCTAAGTCCATCCAACTTTTGGGAATCAGCAGGATCTTTTTCCAATTCATCGGCGATACTGCCCAGTATATTCACCAAATTTTGTTCCTTGCCATCGCTTTGACCAAAGCCAAGGGCATTCAGACCGGATACAGCAACATTAAAAGCACTGTTAGTATCGATTTTTCCACTGGTAAAGGATAAACCAAATCCTAAGTCAACATAAACCGTTGCGTTAGTCATTTCCTTTAATTTTGTTTGCACGGCAGGGTCGGTGCTTGATACATCCAGCCCAAAGTATTGGAGCTTTCCATCTACCATTTCGAAGGGAGTAGAGTCAGTTGTTTGCCCACCAAACAAGAAGGATTCACCCAGCTTTGAATTTGCAGACATAACGATGGATTCTTGCATCTGTCTAAGGCTTGTTGCAATGGTTTTTCTTGATTCCAAGCTAGTGGTTCCTGTAATACCTTCCAAGATAAGAGCATTTGCTTTTTTTGCAATAGTGCTCATTTCAATTGCACTGCTCTCTACAGCATCAAATTGAGAAGACGCATCTTTTACGTTTTCGATATGATCCCCGGTTTCGATATATTCTTTTCTTAATTTATATGCAACTGCTGCGGAAGCGGGATCTTCAGATGCCTTCATGAAATTCCGCTTTGTAAGCACCCGATTTCTTGCTGTATCTAATTCAGCTGTAGTCTTTGAGAGGTTTGTTTGATAATTGCTCAAAACCTGATTTGTTGTTATTCTCATTTAAAGCAACTCCTTTTCATTATCGTCCAACAACGCCCATTTTATTAATGATGGTTTCCAAGGCCTCATCTAGCGTTGTCATTAATCTTGCGGCAGCCGCAAAGGATTTTTGATATTTTAACAAATTCATGCCTTCTTCATCTAAACTAACGGAAGAAATGGCATTTTTTGCACTTGAAATTTCGTTGGCAACGGACACATGATTTTCCAATAGCGTTTTTGATGATTTTATGTCAATACCCAATGTGGTATTCAGATTAGAAACAAATGAGTGAAAAGTACCAGTAAAGATTGTCACATCATCGGCAGGCAAAGCTCCTTTTTTTATAAAAGGCTGATCTGATTTTAGGGCATCAATCATTTTTAGAATATTTTCCTGTGCACCGGAGGCAGGCGTAGAACCGTCTGCATTGACGGATTTCGTTAAGCCATATTCAGAGTTTGCCCAGCCTGATGCAACACAGATATTTTTCGCTGTAATGGTTGTGCTACCATCGGAGGTACCAAACATATCATGTAATGTACCGCTGGGAAGGCCTGTATTATTAATATCATTAAAGGTTGAAGCAAGAGTATTTGCCATAAGGTCTAACATTTTTTGATAGTAACCAATACCGCGAAAAGAATCTTTGTTAGTATCAAATGCCCCGTTGGAATTCAGAAACTCTAAAGAGCCTTTTAAAGACCCGCTGGTCAGTTCTTTAAAAACATCGGTTCCAATTACGGCTCCACTGCTATTTTTAACGGGATTTCCCTCAGCATCTAAAATATTCAGCTGGGTTGTTCCCGCTGGCATATCGAGGCTTACATGGTCCAAATGATTTAAGAGGTTTATTGTATTATTTGCACCAACCAAATCAATTTTTAATTCGTCAATGGTTAAACTATCGGAGATTTTGGTTGGAACATAGGTCACGTCAATTTTCATATAGCCTGCCAAGTTATCAATCAAAACGTTTCTTTGGTCAATCAATTCCAAGGCTGGTGTACCATTAATTTGACCATCCTTAATTGACTTGTTTAATTCTGATATATTCTTTAAAATATTATTGATTTCCGGAACCTCAACTTGTTTCAGATTATATTCCTGATTGGAGCGGATGGTTTCCAATTGCTTTGCGCATTGGTTCAAATATTTTGTCAATGAGTCCGCAGAGGATTTAACCATATTTTCATATTCTTGGCTGCTAACCTGTCCGGCCAGCTTTTGCAGCATGGTGTTCAGATCACTCAGCTGTGTTTGAATACCGTCAGTGGCAATTTCATCCAAAACAGATTCAATTTCTTTCAGTCCTCCCAATTTCACGTCAGCCTCGCCAACCTTGGCCACTTCGTTTCGGAATCTGATATCCAGGTAGGGGTCTCTCACTTGGGAAATACCTGTAACCAGTACGCCATAACCTACATTGGCCACAGTTGCATAGCGCCCGCTGTTTTGAAGGTTTAAGCTGATTTGGTCAACTACCTGTCTTGTATAACCTTTTGTATTAATATTTGAAATATTCTGTCCTGTTACATCCAGCCCATACTGACTTGCGCGAAGGCCTAACTGGGCGGTAGTAAAAGCGCCAAACGTAGAACGCATGAAGTTTTCCCCCTTTGGTAATAAATCAAGAGTTAAGCAAATCTATTTTTTAAATTATTCCCAGAGGGTGCTTGTTGGGTTTCTGGGTTTTGACCTAATTTGCTAAGTGTCGTGTTGATGATGTGTAAATTAACATCGAGAGCAATTTTCACGCTGTCGTTAATTGCATGAAATTCATCTGTGGTTTTCTGAAGCTTTGCGAAAAGCTTACTACTTTCTTCCTTTTGCTCTGCAGGAAGGCGTGATATAATTTCTTTGTAAGTAAGACCATCAAAGCCCAAGGCTGAAAGGATTTGCTCCCGCTTTTTATCCAGCCCTTTTAGTTTTAACACCAAAACCTGTTCATTCTTAATACAGTTATTTAAGGCTTCTAAATTTTTGGAAGTAACGGATTCCAGCTTATCCTTTTCGATTGCAATAAGTGCTTCCAATAACTCAATTAAATGAATCACAATATTATGAAAATCAATTATGGTTGTCATTTTTTTCAGTCCTTTTCAATAGTTAACTTAACAGCATTTTTTTTGCAATTTGGTCGATATCAATTTGATAAGTTCCTTCTTCGATTTGTTGCTTCAGATCAGAAATTTTTTCCTCAGAGGTAGGCGCTGCTACTTCTTTTGAAATTTTATTTTTCAGCGCGTCAATAAAGCTATTCTGTTCTGGTGTTTCAGCTTTACCACAGATTATAATTTCATCATAATTTTTGGCTCTAGAAACAGAAGGGCTTTGTGAGGAGACATGGGTGCTTTTATCTTTATTTGCTGCATTTGATTGCAGATTAAAAAAATGGTTTCCGGTGACTTTCATAAAAATTTCCCCTTATTTATAGTAACGTAGTTATATTAACTGACAATTGTACTCACTTAATTATATCGGCAATTTAGCTATATAAATAATATTATTTGGATAAAAATTATAATCTGGATTTCTTTTCTGTTAAACTGCAAATTTGTTTAGTTATGTATGATGCTGATAGCACAGTAGTTAACAGGTTACATCTATTAAAATGAGTTCCAATAATTTTTGAAAATTTGATGCAAATAAAAAAGCCGAAAAACGCAGACTATTTCCTCGTTACGGAGACTCTGATTTTCGGCTTGTTTTGATTATAAATAACTTATGATTCAGGCGGAAGCAGTGGCTTATTCTTTATGTTAAAGGGTGGCCAAGTGCCTGCGTAAAACCAAGGGAATATTTTCATTGGAGGCTTCAATCATAACAGCCCCTATATTTTTTGCTACCATGGGCATTCCATAGACAACACAAGATTCTTTATTTTGTCCGATGGTGTATGCACCTTGTTGGCGCATATTCAAAAGCCCTTGGGCGCCATCTCTGCCCATTCCTGTCATGATAATACCCACAGCATTTTTTTTTGCAACTTCTGCCACGGAATTGAACAAAACATCCACGGAGGGTCTGTGGCCGCTTACTTTATCTGCCTGAAAGCATTTAACAACGTAATTAGAACCCAGCTTCGCAAGCTTCATATGGAAATCTCCAGGGGCAATTAGAACCAATCCATTTTTCACAATATCCCCATCCACGGCTTCTCGAACTTCCATTTTGCATATGCGGTTTAGCCTTTCGGCATACATTTTAGTAAAACCGGGGGGCATATGCTGCACAATCAAAATGCTCGGGGTATCTTCCGGCAAATCCTTGATTACGGAAATGGTGGCCTCTGTACCTCCTGTAGATGCGCCTAAAGCGATAACTGTTGTGTTTACCAGCCTAGACGAATTGATTGGTGCAAAACTTGGCTTTGCAGTTGCGGAAATTTTACTTGTACCTGTTATCGGCGTCACTTTTGCTCGGCTTGCAATGGTTATTTTTGCGGCGAGCTCTTCGATAAAGGCGGAAATGGTGTCGGATTTGGATAGCTCCGGCTTTTTCACAAATTCCACTGCACCGGCAGCCAGAGCATCAAACACGCTGATATTGAGGGCGGAAACCAAAACAACAGGAATCGGGCGTTCCGGAAGAAGCTGCTTTAAAAACTCAATGCCGTTTATTTTTGGCATTTCCACATCCAGCGTAACAACGTCAGGTTTAAGTTGGGGTATTTTTTCTTTCGCCTCAAAGGCATCTCTAGCATACCCCAAAACCTCAATATGGTCAAATTCAGCAAGCTTTTTTGTAAGTACTCCTCGGAAAAACAGTGAGTCGTCTACGACCAATACCTTGATTTTTTCATTCATAGAGAGCTACCTTTCTTTTTTAGGAATTCCTTATATTTTTCTGTATACTGCAGGCACAACATATTTATATTTTGTGCTATGCTTATTAATGGTTTCTGAAAGTCCAATAATAAGATATCCTCCAGGATTTGTAGAATCATAGAAGCGGTCTACCAAAGCATCCTTTGTGGGCTGATTGAAGTAGATCATAACGTTCCGACAGAAAATAACATCAAACGGAATTCTAAAATGTATGGGATCCATTAAATTAAACGTTTTATAGATAACGTTCGCCTTTAATTCAGGGGTTACTTCATATTGATCTGTATTAGCAACACGGTTAAAATATTTTCGCACCCATTCATTTGGCATATCCTTTAAGGAATCCCCGGGATAAAGTCCTTTTTGCGCTTGCAGAAGAACTTTTTGAGAAATATCCGTTGCTAAAATGCGGGTATCCCAATTGGGGGCATCCTTGCCCAAAAATTCTTTTATTAAAATAGAAAGAGTATAAGGTTCCTGACCTGTTGAACATCCTGCACTCCAAACACTTAAGACTTTATCCTTTTTATTCTTTACGAGAGAAGGTAGGATATTATGTGAAAAAAAATCAAAATGAGTCTTCTCTCGCATAAAATATGTGTAGTTTGTTGTTAGTTTATTCAACAGAACTTCCACATCTTTTTCCGTGGACTTAGTCAGGATAAAATCTACATAGTCAGAAAAATCATTGAAGCCCATGGAAAGCAGTGTTGAATTCAAACGTCCCTCGATGAGTTGCTTCTTCTTGGAAAGATTAATTCCGTACTTTTTTTGAATAAAAGTATAAAGACGGATGAAGTCATTTTCGTTTAAAGTATTCATGGATTAACCACCTTATTATTTATTGCTGATCAACCCTTGGCAATCCAAGGAGAACATAACGGTTCCGTCACTCAGATTTGTCATGCCATTGATAAAGTCCAAATTTTTGGAAGGAGGGTCGGAAAGCTTATTGGTCACATTGATTACCTGTAAAACAGTATCCACCAGAACGCCAATGGAAATTGAGTCGATTTCCAAAATGATGACACATGTGATAGCAACATCCTCATTTACGGGTTTATTCATAATTTGGCGAATGTCTATAATTGGGACAATCTGCCCTCTAAGGTTCATAATACCTTTTACATATGACGGAACCATGGGCAAAGAGGTAATGCCCGGATTTGTAATGATTTCAACTACATTATCGATTGGGATGCCATATACCAATTCGGCAGATATAAATGTAAGATATTTGTTTAAGTTTTCATCCGCCTCTGTTAAGTTAAATTCGTCATCCAACAGTTCGTGGGTCAGACTTTTTTCCATATTCATTGAAACATTCCCCCCTTATAATGAATTTTCAAATGCTGTTTGCAGGCTAAGCGCATCTAAGATAATACTGATATTTCCATCACCCAGAATAGTACAGCCTGCGATTCCGGAGTTTTTAATATTAAAACCGTTCAGGTATGGTGGCAGAGGTTTAACAACCACTTGCTGTTCCCCGATAAAAGAATCCACAAACAGGCAATAGGAGATATCGCTAGCTTCAACCCATACTAAAATACCTTCTTCAATATCCGTAACTTCTGTTTCCAAATTGTAAAGTTTATGCAGTCTAACAATAGAGTAATAATTTCCCATGCGCTCAATCATTTCATGACCCAAAGAATCATAAATGATTTCATCTTGCGTACATTTGAAAGACTGTCTGATATTTGTGATGGGGAGAGTGAAGGTAGATTTACCTACGGCGATTTCCATGCCATCCACAATTGCCAAAGTTAAGGGGATTTTCAGCGTAATACAAGTGCCTTCGCCCAATTCGCTTTCAATGGAAACGATACCGCCAACCTTTTCAATATTCTGTTTTACTACATCCATGCCAACGCCTCGACCGGAGAATTCGGTAACGATTTCGTTTGTGGAAAAACCGGGGGCAAGAAGAAGCATGAGAATTTCTCTTTTTGAATATTCACTTTCGGGTTTCGTTAAAATGCCGTTCCTTTTTGCTTTTTCCAATACCTTTTCTGTATTTACGCCGACGCCGTCATCAGAAATTGTAATCATAATATCGCTGCCGGTATGCTTTGCTTCCAAAACGATTTCGCCCTGAGGCTCCTTGCCGGTGGCAAGTCTTTCTTCTACAGTTTCTTCAATGCCGTGATCCATAGCATTTCTGACGATATGGATTAATGGGTCGTTGATACTGTCTACAATTGTTTTATCCAATTCGGTATTTTCACCGATAATGGTAAGGCGTACATCCTTATTCAAGCTTTGGCCCATATCCCGGACAATGCGGTTCATCTTATTAAATACACCGGAAATGGGAACCATACGCATGGACATAGCAATATCTTGCAGTTCATCTGTCAGTTTTCTAAGTTGTCTGGTTGATTTCAAAAAATTATCCAGCTTCAATCCCTTTAAATCGGGGGAGGAGGTGACCATGGATTCGGTTATAACAATTTCTCCCACGATTGCCATTAGGCTGTCTAATTTTGATAAATTTACACTGATAATGCTTTGCTTTGTCTGTTGTGTCTGCGTAGCAGGGGGGTTACTTCCTTTAGCTGGTTTGCTTTGGCTTGGAGTCACACTCTGGGTGGATTCCTTTAGCTGTAATTCCGGTTTTGCTTCCTCAGCTTTTGCAGCCTCAACAGTGGGATTGGCAATAACTTCGAAGGATGCAATGTTTGGTGCACTTTTTATTGCAGCTATGGTTACATCCATAACAGATTCATCATCCAAGAAGATGAAAAAACCATGATCAATAATATAATTGCAGGTCTCTGAATTATGCTCCACATCCTCAGGGTAAAACTTAAAATTGTTACCGATGGCGTCGGATATTGCATTTTTTACAATAAAAGCACGCAAATGCTCCATACCGCTGCCATCATCAAAAAGGATCTTAATGATATAAGGAGATGTGGTTGCGGGAATAGATTGCAAAACAGCACTATTCTGTGTTACGTTATTTTCAGCGGGTGCGTTTGTCATTTCAGCGGCTTCCAAGGTGCTTGGCTCATCTGCATTCAATTTTTCAATAAAAGTATTAATATCGTTTATAAAATGGTCGATATTATCAGAGATAGGTTCATTTTGCTCGATTTTTGCCACTTCTGTGCGCATAAAATCATTCGTTCTTAAAATTAAATTAAAAAGTTCTTTGCGCATCCCTTCAGACAAGGAATCGGTTGTATTGTTTTGCCTGAAGATGAAGAAAAGGTCTTCAAATCTATGGGCAACTTTAGAGATAGAATCAAATTCCATCATTGCCGAGGAACCTTTGATTGTGTGCATGATTCGGAAGATTTCATCAATATCTGGGGAGGAGAAAGCCTTTGCCTTTTCCGCCTCAAGCATGATGTTTTCCAGCTGCTCCAGTAGAGAATTTGTTTCGAAAAGATACATATCGATCATACTATCCATGCCGTTGTTCATTTTTGAGCACCACCTTAGTAAAGAATATGTTATACCATTTTTTATACCTTTTGGTTAATTATACTACATATTTAATTCGACAAAAAGAGGGAAAATATAATAGTTTAGTGGAAAGGATGTGAATTAATGTCAAATATTATGAAAGTCACTACTCCTGTATCGGGATATGAAAATGCTTCCAGAACGAATCCCATCACAACAAGTGATCCTAATATTAATAATATAACAAATATTAATAAAGTGACAAGACCTGACAGTAAATCTACGAATGCAGATTATCAGCAGAATGAGTTTGTACAAAACCATAGGTCAAATTATGAAGGTTTTTTGCGTGCCTTAAAAGAAACACCTTCCATGACGGAGCTGATGGGGGATTTGTTGTTTGTAAAACTGGGGAACATGGTAAATTCAGGGATTGATGAAAATTTTGCAGAAGAAATTTCTCGTTTTCTTGAGATGATCAAGCTCTCCAAGGAAGAGCTTGGGGTGCATTTGAAAAATCAGGCGGATGGTGCAACAAAGTTTTCTGGAGCTTTTTTCGATTTTTTAAGAGGAGCCCTTGCCCAATCGAATTCCTCAGATTTAAATTTTAAAATACTGGACTTATTAAAAAAATATAACGATTTTACTTCCAGCAAGCATATTTTGAATAGCATTGTCATTGATTTATCCAATTTATCCAAAAGCCTGCCCAAAAGTTATTCTGTTCAGCTTTTGGAAATTACAAAGCTTTTGGATCAAAATGCAAAGCCTGGGGATGTGTCAAAAAATCTAGAAATACTAAAAAAAGAAATGATTCCCTTCTTATCGAAATATATTAGTTATACAAATGATTTTGGTCGGGTCAGAGATATCATCTCCTCTTTGATGTTAAACATTGCTCGCTATGAAAATGCAAATAAAAATGGATTTATTGATGCATTTGAAGGCATTATGAATTATAATGTAATAAAGGATAAGCTTGGCAATATAGATTCCCAAACATTTGCTGACGTGCTGGTGCAGATGCACGGGGAGGATGGCAAGGGAAACGAGTATAACCAAAAGCTGATTGATATTTTGGAAAGAGGAATAAAAGGAGAGGCTGGCTACGAAAATATAGATATGTTTAAGGGGATTTTATCCTCAATGCTTTTAAACGAAAGCGTATATGTGCCGTTGATGCACATGACCCTGCCCTTAAATGTGGATGGGACAATGATGTTTTCTGAGCTTTGGATTGATCCTGATGATGAGGAGGGGAAGACAGGGGAGGATGAGAGAAAGGCAAAATTGTTGATTAAGTTCGATATAAAAGACGTAGGTTTTTTTGACTTAATTATACTGCATAGCAAAGGGAAAATCGATATGCAATTGTTCTGTCCGGAAAAAGTGCTTGCGCTGGATAAAGGAATCCGCGCAGGGCTGACAGAGATTATGGAGCGAAATGGGCTTGCAATTAAATCCATTTCTGTAGAAAAAAGCAAAGCGCCAATCAGCATATCAGAAGTATTTCCTAAAATTTATGAAAGGAAAAATACTGTCAATGTCAAGATATAGTGGTAAAATTAACAAAAAGGCTGTAGCTTTGAAATATGACAGCGATCAAGTGGCCCCAGTGATTGTGGCTTCGGGTATGGGCCATGTGGCTGAAAAAATTGTGGAGCTTGCCGCTGAAAACAGTGTGCCTGTTTATGAGGATACCTCCTTGGCTACGATTTTATCCAGACTTGAGCTTGGCGCAGAGGTTCCGGAGGAACTATATAAAGCAATTGTTGATATATATGTATATTTTTTAAAGTTTTCACCGTCAAATATACGGAATGACTCTGAAACAGATACGACAAAGGGCTAGCGCCTAGAGGCAAACGTACAAAATAGAGAGGAATCGCTTGGAGGGATAGACAATGTCAATTAAGTGTATTTTATTGGACGAACAAAATAATTTAATTGATTATGCGGATTTGAGTTTTTTGGGGAGTGGTGTTACTTTTTTGGTTCCCTATGAAGAGGTTACGCTAAATCAGTTTCATGAAGGAGAAAAGGTTGTTTTTCAGGTGGAGGATAAGTTTAATCAGATTTTTGATGCTGATATCACTGAAATTTCCTATGGCAAGCTTCATTTACAGGAAGTGAGAAATTTAGCACCGTTATTACATAGAGATGTTCGGGTTGAGGTTGATATGAAAACAACGATTTTCTACACCAAGAATGGGAAGGATATTCCTGTTGAGGTTCAACTTAGAGATTTAAGTTGTGGCGGTATGTGCATTGTTTGCAAGGAAGAACTGAGTGCGGAAAATGAATTTGAGTTTTTGACCAATTGGATAGATACACCAATTTTGGTGAAGTTCAAGATTTTACGCAGAGAGGAGGCAAGTTATAATCAATTTGCCTACGGATGCGAATTTCTTGGTCTGTTAAGAACTGAGGAGTGCTTGTTAAGGGCAAGTGTATTTAAGATACAAGCAATCAACTACAGACGAAAAAGGATGGATGAAAATGATGCAGTTTAAGAGATCGTTGCACAGTAAAATGAAGAGAATGGCCGCACTTGCTTTGACTGTAGCCATGACTGTGACGAGTTTTAGCTTTGTACATACGGAAAACGCATATGCTGCTTCGTTTAATATGGGGAACGAGAACCATTGGGCGGAATCCTTTATGCGTAATTTATATAACAGAGGGCTTATGAGTGGGGATAAAAATGGAAATATGAATCCCGATAAGCCCATAACTCGAGCAGAATTTATATCAATTATTAATCGTACCTTCGGTTATACCAAAACAGGAAAAACCCCCTTTAAAGATATTAAAGGAACTGAATGGTATGCCAAGGATATTGCTATTGCTTATAACCAAGGGTATTTTTCCGGCGATGGAAAAGGAACTGCCAATGCCAAAGCACTGTTGACTCGAGAGCAGGCCATTGCTTTATTGGGCAGAAATTTGCAGATTCAGGAATCACCGGGAATGACCTCTTCTTTTGCAGATAACAACAATATTGCAAACTGGAGCAGGGGCTTTGTAAATACATCGGCATCAAAAGGCTTTATTTCGGGCTATAGGGACAATACCTTTAAGCCAGGAAATAATATCACCAGAGCTGAGGTGGCAAAGGTCCTTACAGATGCTGTTGGTGAACTGGTGAACCATTCGGGTACAAGAACTTTAGGCACGCAAAATGGAAATGTAACCATAGCTGCTTCCGGGGTCACCCTGAAGGATACTGTAATTAGGGGAGACCTTTATATTACAGGGGGTGTTGGCCTTGGGAGCACGGTTTTTGACAATGTGCTTGTTTTGGGTGAAGTAATTGTAAACGGAACAGGGGAAAGTCAGGCGGGTAAAAGCAGTATAACCTTTAAAGATTGTACCATTACCAACCTTATTATCCCCGATACAAAGGGTTCCATTAAGTCTATTAAGTTAACGGGGAATACAATTGTTGATGAAACCCTAGTGAAAACCAATGCCTATCTGGAGGAAATGGCCAGCAAAGGCGGTGGTTTTAAGAATGTTGTATTGAATGGACCAGCAAAAACAGCACTTCACTTGGCAGGACTATTTGATAAGGTAACAGTAAAGGGATCTCAAAATAATCTGTATGTGGACAAGGATACCGTGGAAAACCTGGTGATTGATGAAGAGGCTGTAAACAGCAAGGTTTTCTTAGATAGCAATACCTATGTAAATGGTGCGTATTTGGATGTAGGTGTGGATATTTCCGGTACCGGTGAAATTGGATATCTAAAAGTAAACTCCGCAGGCAGTAAGATTGAAATGCTACCTGATGATATTGAGGTAAGACCAGGCTTAACCGCCAATGTAAAAGGAAAAAACATGACAAGCAAGGATGCGGATGAGGCATCCTCAGGCCCTAAAATTTTAGTGGATTATCCGGAAATGGAGGATGTTGGTCCTGCAGATGCAGTGGCAAAATTTAAAACAAATAAGCCCGGCGTTATCTATTGGGCGATTACTCGCTATGAGGATGGCAGAACCAGCATAGATGAGCTGATTAAGCCCGGAAAGTATAATACGGAAATCAAGAAAAATGGTTCTATTCCAGTGGAGTCAGATAAGGAATACACTGTAAGAATTACAGGCCTTGAAATGAACATGGAGTATACGCTGTCAGCAGTTTTGGTGGATGACAGAGATGATAGAAGTGCCAGAAAAACGGCTAATTTTACCACCAAGGATAACAGTAAGCCCGGCTTCTTATCCGGATATCCCCGAATAAAGTCGGTTACAGATGTGGCAGCTGCCATTGAATATGTTACTTTAAAAGACAGTGATATGTATTGGGCGGTGTATGAAAAGGGATATCCTGCGCCGGATGCAAAAGGTCTCAAATCTCAAAAGCTCTATGGAGCGGTGAAAAATGGCATAAAAACAAAGTGTTTGAAATATGAGGGGGGAACCCTTGATATTTCAGGCTTGAAGGAATTAAGCAGCTATGATTGCTATATTTTGTTGTCCGACGGTACCAACGAATCTTCGGTGACAAGACTTTCCTTTAACACAACTGATGCTACTCCACCACAGTTTAACTTAGGTTATCCCAAAATTACCGCTACGGATAAAACAAGCACTGAAATTGGGGTTAGCCTGAACGAAGAAGGGTTTGTTTATTATGCAATTTACGAGGGTGGAACTTCGTTCCCTGTAAAAGAGCGGCCTGATGCAGACCCACCTCTCATTTCCTCTGATGATGCAAAGCAGCAGGTAATCAAAGGTAAGGGCGCTGAAAAGATTGGTAAGTCCACAAATATGAAGGCTGATACGGTGAGCTTAATCAAATTATCCGGTTTAAAGCCTGAATCGGAGTATGATGTGTATCTTGTTGCTCAGGATAAGAGTGGTAATTTATCGGAAATTAAGAAAATTTCCATTGAAGCTAAGCCTGAATTTATAACAGGTTATCCCAGAGTACAGTCGATAAAAAATTTATCTGCCGACATCGCGGTAAATGTAACTAAAAATTGTAAAGCATATTGGGCCATTCTTCCTAAGGGTAGTATCGCTCCCACGGAAGTGAATCTGAAAGCACAAGTAATTTCCGGTGCGACCAATATGGGAGTTCTTGAAGACTGCAAGAAGAACGAGGAGAAAGTTTTAACGGTAAATGGCTTAAAGGAATTTGCTGAGTATGATTTTTATATCCTTGTTACCGATGGGTTGACAAGCTCGGCAATTGCCAAGCTTCAAATTCAAACGGCAGATTTAACACCTCCCGTTTTTGCCAATGGATATCCTGCATTGGACAAGGTGGCGGATAAATCCTTGGATGTTAAGTTTAAGGTAAATGAAAACGCAACGATTTATTATGTATTGTGCAAAAAAGGCGATACCTTCCCCCTTCCTGCAACTCCCGGTGGAGCGCAGCCAACACTGGATTCCGATGAGGCGAAAAATCAGGTTGTGTTGGGCAATAGCGGTCTAAAGAACGGTAAGGTGACTGCGAAACAAAATACAGAGGGAAAAATCAGTATCACAGGATTGGCGGCGGAAACGCCATATAACCTTTATATTGTAGCGCAAGACGGTTTTAATAATATTTCCAATGTAATTTACATGGATGTGAAAACAGCAGACTTCACTGCGCCTAAAGCTGTTTTGGAGTTTGAAGAAACCATTAGCGGCGATGTGGTTGCAGGAAGCGAAATTCGCATCAAATTCAGTGAAGAGGTTGTAGATAACGCTACGAAGAAAAAGCTCTCTACGTTGGATAAATCCGAGCTTGAGAAAAATATTACTTTGTATGATTTGTCTGCATTAAGAAGGCCTGTAGTTCCAATTGATTTCTCCAAGGTTCTGGTAGAGGATATTGATGGGAAAACTGTGGTTACCTTCCCCAAAGGAATATTGGGATTAAACAGCGGAAATTCATATGAATTTGAGCTAAATAAAATTGCGGACACCTCGGGAAACAGAATGGATGAGAAAACCCTTTTGCCTTCCTTTAATACCGTGGCACCTATGGTAGAGATTATGGAAACGGTTTCCTCGGCGGATATAGACATGTCCTTTGAGCTCACACCTCAGGTTACAGAAACAAACGATAATATTTTTTATGACATTGTGTTCCAGAGTAATGAAAAAGTAGGCTTTGAGGTATATGAAAAGCCTAAGGGCAGTGCAAACTTTACAAAAGTTACTTCTGGAGGGAAAAGTATTGTTATCGTGGAAAAGGGTAAGTCAGTATCACTTCAAAATATAAAGGATAAAATTTTTGGGGACCCTGATGAAGATAATCAGTATAACTATGAAAGATTTAAAGATTTAAAGCAGACGGAATACGGAATAAAGATTGTTTCAATCAATGGAGATACGGTGAAAAAAGGTTGGTCCAGCACAGTTATTTTCGGCGTTAAATGCATTATAGGCGGCAGTTCAGCCTTGAGCCCTGTTTCCGATAATCCAACGGATCGACTTACGGAAGCCATTGGTGCAGGAAAGGTTACAGTGGTAAACTATCCTAAAGATTTCAGTGTGAAGGTGTACTTCACAGATACCATCATTCCGGATTTTGCAACAGGATATCCTGCTCTTGTAAACGCAGAAGGGGCTAGCAAGGTGGGGGATACCCTGATTAGACCGTTGGTAATGGTAACAAAGCAATCAACCTTCTATTACCTGATTGCAAAAGAAGGAACAGTGGTAAATCCTACGACGGATGGTATTATGAATGGAACATACAAACCCCAAGATGGCGTTTATGGCAGCTTTCCTATTTTAAGTGCAGAGACAGAGTACGAGTTTAGAATTGAAGGCCTAAAGCCCAATGTGAACTATGTAATGTATTGCTTCTTGAAGGGAACACCGGCGGCAACTTCCCCGATGAAGGAAATTAAATTTACTACCGTTTCTGTTGCAGCTCCAAAGCTGAATAGTGCATATATCAGGGATAGGTTGGAGAATTCTGCAATTATTGATATTGCCCTTGATAAGGAAGCAGATATTGATTGGATTGTGTTTAATAAGCAGTCCATGCCTTTGGAAACGGTAATTGATGGAGATTTTATCCGAAAGAGAGAGGAAAATATCGCATACAGACCCATTGATTTTGGCTCTGCTTCGGCAAAAATCAGTAAGGGAGACACATTAGCCAGAGCAACCATTACCATTAATAATATAGAGAGAAATGTATATTACAATTTCTATGCAGTGGCAAAAAGCCCTGCTGGTGGTGGCGATTCTACTATTATTAAGGTAATCAATATTACGCCGGCGGATAAATCAAAACCAACAGTAATTGCAGATACAGTTATTACAAATTACGGAGATATTTATGCACAAACACCGTATAAGGGTACGTTAACCTTAACTTTCTCTGAGCCAATGTTCTATCTTCCTGAGGAAGAGGCGGCTTTAAAGCCGTTGGATGTTACTGTGTTCAAACAGGGACTGGAGATTGGACTTGCTGAAAATGAAGATTCAGGGAATATGAAACTTGAAGTAATATCCTATAAAACTGCAAGTACAGATTCAGGTGAAAGGGCATTAACCTCTGTTACCATAAGGTTTAGTGGTATTTACAATAATTCGGTAATAAATTTCCCTTATGCGTTATCTGATAAGAATACAAATATTGCTGGATTTTTGTATATGAAATTTGTAGATAAGGAATTAGAGGGTGGAATTAGGGCCAAATCCTTCTGGACACAGCAATTTATTTCGTAAGAGAAAAGCAGAAGTACTACGTTTTGGAAGTCGTCAATACCACAAAGGTTCTTTTCAGGCAGACAAATTTAATTGTCTGCCTGTTTTTTTGTTTACTAGTGTAAAGCTTTTATAACTTTTAATAAGCTTAGAAATTGTTTATGGAGGTTACACAGATATAGAAGCTTTGGAATAGAAATGATTTCTGTTGTTTTCAGTTGGGTATGAACACTGTATGAATGATTAACAAGAAAAAAATATCACCATACAGGAAATTGAATCCGATTCCAAACTTTTATAAAAAGAAAAAGCCCTAGAAACCTTGGTTTCTAGGGCTCTTCTTTCTGCACTCTACAGGATTCGAACCTGCGGCCTTTCGGTCCGGAGCCGAACGCTCTATCCCCTGAGCTAAGAGTGCATAAACTGCACTGTATATTTTACATGGATTAAGATGGGATGTCAAACGATTATTATGTTATTTTTTGTGAAATATTTGAGAAAATCTTGATTTCAAGCAAATTGACGTTTTACAACAGCATTTATTACAGACGGAGGGTATTTTTACCAATACAAAAATGTATTTTTTTGTTATTATCAGTGATGTTATTGTATAAAATCGGAGAACGAATTATATAGGAAGGAACAAATAACAAACCCTTCCGGTTAGATAATAAATATTCAAAAACTAATTATTAAATGAGAGGCCTTTCTATTGAAAAAGAGGGGGCATTATGCTACTATAGATATGTTATTAGCTGAATTTGGCATATATTGACGATGTATGCATAGAAGTGGGTATTTATTAGTAAATGTAATGTTCTGGTAAAATCCTAGCTTTTGTTGGGTAGTGTATATCACCTATAGAAATTATGCATTATTTAGCTATAAAATTGCAAAAAAATCATGATAAAAACTTCCTATGCTATAAATTTTTTATCCAAATCAGGAAGTTATATAATATGAAAAAGATAAAAGCTTAGCTCTAATTTTACAAGTTTCAAATGGTAAGAATGAGGTAAGTCATTATGTTTAAGGGGGTGATTGCTTGAATACTACGCCTGTTTCAGTAAATTTGAATATTTCTGAAAATAGTAAAGTGGAATTACGGCCAAAGAACGGCAAATCAGAGGATAGCTTTAAAGACATGATAAAAAATGTATCATCAAGGAAATCCCCTGAAATCAAAAGTCAGGCGAATAATGCCAAGAAGGACTTGAAGGATGCAAGCAATGAAGTTGCACAGGGAGGAAAGGGAACAACCAAAGGCAAGGAAGTAACTGATGACAAAGGGGTAACTATGGATGAGGGAAGCAGTGTTAACGAGTTAGCTGCATTCATTGCATCGTCTACTGTTATGCTTGACCCAATTCAGTTGGCAAAATTGGTCAGAGTTCCTGCGGGGGAACAAGCCCCTGTGGACACGCTTGCTGCGGCACAAGGGGATATGCAAAAGGCCATACAGGAAGTAAATATGGATGGCTTGCAAACAATTCCTGTTCCAATGGGAATTGAAGAAAAACAAACAAGGGGAGTTGTTCCGCTTGAATATGCGGCGCAACCGGTGATGGAAAATGAGACCCATGAGGGTACTCAACCCTTGCAAAAACAGGATTTCACACTGAAAGCTGTTGCGGAAAATCCTCATGAAACGGTTGAAATAAAACAAGGCGCATTCCCGAAGGAGCAGAATACGGAAGGCGCTTTCTCTGAGGAAAACAGGAATATTGAAAGCAGTTCTATAGTAACAGACTTAAAACCACTGAGAGCTGAGGGGTCCGATGATTCTGTAGTGATGATTAAAGTGGGAGATCCCTCTTTAGACACCTCTTGGAAACAGGTTGCTGAAGAAATTGGAAATATGGTGGTTGAAAAGGTCAACAATGAGATACAAAAGGTTAGCATTAAGCTAAATCCTAAAGACTTGGGAGAGATTGCGGTGGAATTTGCTATGAAGAATGGCAAAATATCTGTTTCCCTAAATTGTAGCAACGAGAGTACAAGAACACTGCTGGCTACAAATTTGGATTCTTTGTCAAAGGTAGTTCAGTCTAGCCTGATGCAGGAAGCAAATGTGAATATTTCTTATGATAAGGCAGAAGGACAAAATACAAACCGTGAAAATTTTGATGGAAGAGGCCAGGGGCAATATCAAGGGGATTCCAACAACAGGAATAAAGAGCAAGAGCAAGCAGATTTGGATTTTGCTCAAAAACTTCGTTTAGGCATTGAAAATATTGAAACGATGGAGGTGTAAGGGTGGCTTCTGTTAATAATTATATGACAAATATTCCCACCAGTGCTACGACAAAAGCCAATAGTGAGCAAACCAGCAAGGCAACGGGAAAAAGCACTTTGGACATGGAAGATTTTTTTAAACTCTTTGCTGCCCAACTGCAAAACCAAGATATGACAAACCCCATGGATACAAGCGAGTTTATGAATCAGATGATTATGATGTCCACAATACAATCAATCACTGATATTACCAATGTTTCATTAATTTCTTATGCGGCTTCTCTAGTAGGGAAGGATGTCACCGTAGCGCAGATAGGCAGCGGTGGAAAGTTAACGGAAGTTTATGGAACGGTCACTGCCACAGGTATGTATTCTGGAGAGCAGGTCGTGTTTGTGGATGGAAAAAGTTATAAATTATCAGCCATTATGTCCGTCGGAAAACTTCCTGAGAAAGATACTTCTGAACCTACAAGTAGTGAGACGAATGGCACCGGAGGAAATGGAACAGGTGCAGAGGGTGATTAATCTGCTTGATGGTCCCAGAGAAGTCAAAAAGCAATGAGATATGCATAAAAATAATGTAAATTCGATAGCAATGCGAAAGGAGATTTCATAGTATGGTAAAGTCAATGTTTTCGGGTATTGCAGGGCTCCGAGCACATCAGCAAAAAATGGACGTTATCGGTAACAATATCGCAAACGTAAATACTTTTGGTTATAAAGCCGGAAGAGTAACTTTTAAGGAATCTATATATCAAACAACATCCTCCTCCAGTGGCGGTAATGATGTTTTTGGTGGTTCCAACCCTTCCCAGGTTGGTTATGGTTCTCAGGTAGGAACCATTGACCTTATGTTTTCCAGTGGCTCTTATGCACCAACTGATAGCTCCATGGATTGTATGATTGATGGACAGGGATTTTTTATTGTAGGCCAAAAGAATGGCGAAACTGAAATAAAGACAGACCCCAAGGAAATGTCTGCTGCAATGTCCAAGTATACACTCTCCAGAGTAGGTAACTTTACCTTTGATGGTGATGGATTCCTTGTTGATGGAAGCAGCAATGTAATCTATGGGTTTATGTATAAAGATGGTGCGCTGAATGAGGGTACGTTACAACCAATCCGTGTGCCTTATGTTGACAAGGATGGCAAACTTCTTACTCCTGGGGATAGTTCTGGAACACCTTTGAAGCTGAACAGTATCAGTATTTCTAAAACGGGTGAAATTACAGGTACCGACTCCGCAGGCAAAACAGTGAGTGTTGGTATGATTGCTATCGCAAATGTACCTAACCCCAATGCCCTTGAGAAAACACAGGGACCCTACTACTCCATTCGTGAAAACACAGGTTATATTGTACCATATAAACCTGGTGAAGGTACGACAGGAAAAATTTTGAACTATGGTTTGGAAATGTCAAATGTAGACTTAGCAAAGGAATTCTCTGAAATGATAACAACTCAGAGAGGGTTTCAAGCAAATACAAGAATTATTACCGTTACAGACCAAATGCTTGAAGAGCTTGTAAATATTAAACGATAATTTTACTAGAGTGCAGACCGCTGCCATATGGGCTGCGGTTTACTACTCTTAAAGTGAGTTTTAAAAACAAGACTGATTTTGTAAGTGGTTATTATTTGTGGGGTATTGGTTAAATGAGTTTTCATGAAAGTGTAGAATTCTATGATATACAAACGTATTGCGTATGAAAAGTTAGAATTGCTTTAGGATATTTTGAAAAGACCTTTGGCGTTGGGCAATAGATTATATTTTATCAGCGTTTTAGGGATTACTGAACTAAATGTGGACATCTCAGGAGGATAAGATGATAAAATTAACAAAGCTTAACGGAGAAAAATTTGTTTTAAATTGTGAGCAGATCATTGCGATTGAGAGCATTCCGGAATCCAAAATACTGCTTAATAATTTAAGCTTTTATATAGTGCGTGAAACGCCGGATGAGATCATTGAAAAGAGTATTAAATATCTATCAGCAATACACACCATGAATTTAAATCAAGATGCTTAAAATCTAGGTAATTTGAAAAAATAGTTTTGGAGGCGCAATATGGACTTAACAACGTTCATAGGGATTATAGCAGGTCTGGTGCTTGTTCTTTACGGTATTGGCATAAAAGATCTTGGGAACTTTTGGGATTTACAGAGCATAATTATAGTAATTGGTGGAACTTATGCTGCTTTAATTGCCAGTTATCCTGCAAGGGTGCTGAAACAGCTGCCGAAGCAGTTTAAGATATTGTTAAAAAATCCATATAATGCTATGGAATTCATAGATCAATTATATGAGCTGGCGATTATTGCTCGTAAAAGCGGACTGCTAGCCTTGGAAGAAAAGGCAAATACCATGCAAGATCCCTTTTTTCGAGAAGGACTGATGCTGATTGTGGATTCTACCACACCACAGCAGGTAAGTGAAATTTTGAATAACACATTGGATTATATTTCAGAGAGACACAGTGAGATTATTGAATTTTATGAAAAAGGTGCGGGCTATGCACCGGCGTTTGGTATGGTGGGAACGCTGATTGGTTTGGTGAATATGTTAAAATCCATGAATATGGATCAAGGTGCAGATGGCATTAGCCAGAACATGGCCATTGCATTGATTACAACCTTCTATGGATCTTTACTGGCGAATATGTTCTTTATGCCTATTGCAAAGAAATTGCAGGTTCGCAGCGACGAAGAGTTCTTGTGCAGGAAAATTATTATTGAAGGTATTTTAGCAATTCAGGCTGGTGAAAACCCAAATTTCTTAAAAGAAAAGCTGATTGCTTATTTACCACAATACGAAAAAACCAAAAACCAGAAAAAAGGCAAAGGTGGAGCAGCAGAAGAAGAATAAAAATACCGCTATTCAGCGTGTCGGAGGTTTGGGAACTGCATAAGTTTTATTACAGTGCAAAGGGAACTCAAGGAATTGAAAACATCCTCCATTATGGGAAAAGAAAGAATAATTTTACGAACTGTAGTCGTTTGACGTTCGCCAATCCACCGCTTTTGAAAGGATGAATGCTTGTGAAAATAATTCAAATTAAGCATAGGCGACGACGGAGTACAAAGGAGGATAAGACAATGAAGAAAAAAAGGAGTGGAGGCGTTTCTAACGAATGGCTGAACACCTATAGTGATATGGTGACACTTCTCCTATGTTTCTTTGTATTGCTCTATTCAATATCATCTGTTGATAGTGCAAAGTGGAAAATGATTGTGAAAAGCTTTAATCCAACAGATGCAGAAGTGAGTCAGATTGTTGAAAACGCAGAGGAAACCGATGGAAACTATGATGTGGAAGGCAATGTTTTAGGCAATGGTGAGGATTATCAGTTTGCTGATGACTTTGACGAAATGTATTATAAATTGTCAAAGTATGTCGAGGTAAATGGTCTTTCTGCTGATGTTGAAGTTACCAAGGGTGATGGGTATACATTTATTACGTTCCGAAACAATATCTTTTTTGATGGTGACAGCTATGTGCTAAAGCAAGAGGGGAAAAATGTTCTGGATCAATTGTGTAAAATCATTAAAGATGTTAATAACTCTATTGGTGAAATACAAATATTGGGACATACCTCTCAAGCAAGTCCTACAGAACCAAACGAGATTCAAAGCGATAGATTTTTATCATCAGACAGAGCAGCAGAAGTGCTTGTTTATATGCAAAAGAAAAATATTATTGATCCTGATAAGCTAGTTTCCATTGGTTTTGGTCAGTTTAGACCTATCAGCTCTTTCGATACCAGAGAGAGCAGAGCGAAAAACAGGCGAGTTGAGATAATAATTTCCAAAAATGACAGTGTTGTTAGATCACTGGATAACTATTATAATGAAGTATATGGTACTGGTGAAGCAAAGGCACAAAATTAAGTAATTATGTTCTAGATAAAAAGAAGAAACCAAAAAAGTGCTTATAATAATGATTTTTGGGAAATTAGGAATATCGTTATATGTTTCAATCTTCCTTATTTACAGAATTCAAAACAATTTTGCAAATCTTCGAAAAGGGAAAGCATAAACGACCTAATAAAATATGGTAGGGGTGAACGCAAAAGATGTCTGAAGTATTAAGCCAGAGTCAGATTGATGCACTTCTTGCATCAGTAGTTGGTGGAGGCAGCATTGAGAAAGAAGTCTCTAAGGATGCTGGCGAGAAATACCGTAAATATGATTTCTACAGTCCCAAGAAATACACGAAGGACAAATTGAATATAATAAAAAACACCCATGAGAACTATTGCAGGCTTGTTTCTTCCAGACTGAATAGCTTGCTTAGGGCATCCAGCCAAGTTACTCTTATTACTGTGGAAGAGGAGCGCTATTATGAATTTAGTAATGCTTTATCAGATAATGATGCATTGACGCTGATCAATGCATCATTGCTAAGTAAAGATGGCGGCGGCACGGTTATCATGCATATTACTACACCACTGATGCTCAGTATGATTGACCGAATGCTGGGGGGGAAGGGCGAAGAGCCCCAAAATGTATCTTCTCAGTATGCTTATACAGATATAGAGCTTTTACTTTACGAGAATATTACAAAATATCTGGTTGGCGTAATGAAAGATGGATGGGCAAATTATCTTGAAATTGACTTTGGAATTGAAAAGATTGAGACCTCCCACGGATTGATGCAGGAAATAGGGATGGATGAAATTGTAGTCATTGTTGTAATTGAGGTAATTATTAATAATGTTGCAGGCAAAATTAATGTTTGTATCCCAAGTACATTGCTAACGAATATTTTTGGGATACTGGATAACAAAAAATCTCCCAATAGCAGATCGTCTGGTGGAGCTGTTGACCATACTTCACGAGATATCTTTGAATCCATCAAGGAATCAGATCTGGAAATTACTGCTAGGATTGGTGATGCTACTGTAATGTTGCAAGATATTTATGATCTTAAGAAGGGCGATATTATTAATTTAAATAGGCCCCAAAACTCATTTGTTGATGTTTTTGTTGAGGACAATATCTGGTTCAATGGAAAATTGGGTGTTCATAATAAAAATATGGCAGTGAGAATAAGTGAAATAAATAAGAACTAGGAAAAGCCAAAGGGGGGATTAATTGTTATGGCCGATAAGATTTTTAACTCTTTAGAGATGGACGCCATTGGCGAAATTCTAAACATCAGCCTTGGGGCATCTGCTACAGCAGTTTCAACTATGCTCGACAGAAGAGTTGATATTACTGTTCCAACTGTAATGGTATCAAGCAAAGAAAGCTTTGAGTTTACATATATGGAGCCGGCAGTTGCGGTGGAAATAACTTATGTTACGGGGTTAAGCGGCAATAATATTATGTTGCTGAAACGACACGATGTTAAGGTGATTGTTGAGATTCTGATGGGATCGGAAATCCCAGAAGAGGAATTTGAGCTAAATGACATCAATATGAGTGCAATACGCGAGGTAATGAATCAGATGATGGGGTCATCCTCTACCGCCTTGGCGGAACTGTTGGGAGAGCCTGTTAATATTTCTACACCGACCTCGTTTGAAATTAATACAGTGGCTGAATTTGCTGAAAAGTACTTACTGGATGACCAGCCAATGGTTGTGGTAAGGTTTTCACTGAAAGTGGAAGACTCTTTGGAAAGCGAATTTTTAAACATTATGACGGTAGATTTGGCAAGAAAGCTGCTGTCATGTTTTGGACTGCCAATTGGAGACTTGCCGGATGATTCTCAGGATGCTGTGCCTGAACCACCTGCACCTGCGGTGGAAACCCAGGAAATGAACTATCAAAACTTCCAAGAATCTGAGCCTGAGGAGAAGTCATCTTCAGGAGGAATGATGAGCCAGGAGGAGATTGAGAAATTAATGTCTCAAAGCTTTCAAAGTGCTACTCCCGGCGATACCCAGCCTGAACCGGCAAAAACACCGTCGGCGGAATCATCTTCCGGAGGAAAGCTGAGTCAGGAGGAAATTGAAAAACTGCTGTCTCAAAGCTTTCAGAGTAATACTCCTGTTACCCAACCTGAACCGGTTAAAACAGAGGTAAGTCAGAATAATGTGGTTGCACCTGTGGTGGAAAATACGCCTGCAAGGCCTGCGCCACAACCAAGCTATGCGCCACAGCAAAGTTATGCGCCTGGGGCAAACACCTCTCCGGCGCAACCCAAGGTGATTAATGTCAAGCCAAATGCTGATTTAAACAGAGGGGAAAGCTTGCTGGATCAGGAGCGTAAGGAAAACTTAGATTTGATTATGGGTGTACCACTGGAGATTTCTGTGGAAATTGGTCGCACAAAGAAAAATGTTCGAGAAATTCTCGAATACAATAAGGGATCATTGATTGTATTGGATAAGCTTGCTGGTGAGCAGGTTGATATCTATGTAAATGGTCAGTGTATTGCAAAGGGCGACGTGGTTGTCGTTGATGATAATTTTGGTGTGCGTGTAACAGAGGTTTTAAAGAAAATATAAGTTGGCAATGACAATAGAAAAAATGAAAAAAGATAGGAAAAGAAAGGAATGGTTATAATGGCTAAAATTTTATTGGTGGATGACGCTTCTTTCATGAGAATGATGATTAAAGATGCACTGACAAAAAACGGTTATAGTGACATCTATGAAGCGGCAGACGGTGTAGAGGCAGTTGCGAAGTATACAGAAATTCACCCTGATTTGGTAATTATGGATATTACCATGCCTAATATGGATGGTTTGGGTGCACTAAAAGCAATCAAACAGATGGATCCTTCTGCAAATGTGGTAATGTGTTCTGCTATGGGTCAGGAAGCAATGGTAATTGAGGCAATCAAATCTGGCGCTAAGGATTTCATTGTAAAACCCTTTAAGCCTGATAGAATTTTGAAGACAGTAACAACTGTACTGGGGTAAGCTAGACAGGAGGAGAGTCTGATTTTTGAAGATTTTTTTATGATTTTTTTGACCTTTCTATCAGTCATCTTAATTTTATTTCTGAGCTATTGGTTTACAAAGTATGTGGGTACGAAGACAATGAAATTCAGAGCTTCACGACACATGGAAATTGTAGATAGATTATCCATTTCCCAGGATAAATCTGTTGTTGTTTTAAAAGTGCAGAAAAATTATTATTTGTTGTCTTTATCCCCCAATGGGGTCGGACTTATTAAAGAATTAGATAATATAGATGAAGAAGCTTTTCAAATGTCGGAAGAGCTTCATAGTAAAGGCGAATATGACTTCAAGGAAGTCTTGTCCCAGTATTTACCGGGAAGAAAGAAATAAAATTCATGAATACATAGGAAACACAGGGGATGAAATGTATTTAGTGTACGAGGGAGTTTATCATGAATGATGCTTTTATCAATATAAACGGCGGACAGATTCAATCATTAGAAATGATATTAATGATAACTGTTCTTACAATGCTGCCTTCCATTGTTATTATGACAACGTCATTCACAAGAATTATTATTGTGATGTCTTTTTTGCGAAATGCGCTAGGAATGCAACAGACTCCACCAAATACAGTTTTGGTGGGTATAGCCCTGTTTCTTACGCTTTTCATTATGTCCCCGGTGTTGAATCAAATAAATGAAGAGGCTTACATACCCTATAAAAATGAGCAAATCACCGGGCAGGAAGCATTGGATCGCGCATCGGTCCCAATGAAGAACTTTATGCTGAAACAAACAGAGAAGGAAACCTTGGACATGTTTATGGATTTTTCAGGGGAGAAGATTACGGATCAGTATGAGGATTTACCTTTAACGGTTGTGATTCCCTCATTTATGACAAGTGAATTGAAACGAGCTTTTATTATGGGTTTCCTGTTGTTCCTTCCCTTTTTATTAATTGATATCGTGGTATCCAGTACACTGATGTCAATGGGTATGATTATGTTACCTCCCGCTATGATTTCACTGCCGTTTAAAATTTTATTATTTATTACGGTAAACGGGTGGCAGTTGTTATTCTCTACATTGATTAAGAGCTTTAATTAGCCGGGAGGATAATATATGACAAACGGAGAAGCTTTAGATATTATGCGTTCAGCTATTATGGTGGCGATGAAAATCGGTGGCCCCATCCTTATACTTAGTATGATTATTGGTGTTTTTATATCGATCATACAGGCGGCAACCCAAATTCATGAACAAACAATCACATTTGTTCCAAAGGTTTTATTGATTGTATTTGTTTGTATCATTTGCGGGCCATGGATGCTTGAAACCTTGCAGGATTTTGTGTATGAGGTGTTTAAGCTTATGCTTTGATTGGTTTTAGATTTGTCTTTTAGACAAAAGGTGGGAAAAGGAAAATACATTTTGCACTAATGTAATTTCGGAGGCAAAGAAACAGATGGATTATTATAAAAACTTTGTTTTCTTCTCGTTTATATTAATGAGAATGTCGGGATTTGTTCTGCTGAATCCTATTTTTGGGAGGAGAAATATTCCTGCTATTGTGAAATCCGGATTGATTCTTGCTCTGGCTATGATTGTATTTACTTCTTTGCCACAACAGCAGATGGAGCTTTCGGGCGTGTTTGAATACGGCGTGCTTCTGATTAAGGAATTTGCAGCAGGTGCAGCCATTGGCTTTGTAATCAGTTTATTTCTATTTGTCATTATTTTTGCAGGTGAAATCATTGATTTGCAGCTGGGGTTATCCATGGCAAAGATATTTGATGCACAAAGTAACACCTCTATTGCATTAAGCGCAACCTACTATAATATTTTATTTATGTTTTTGTTCTTTGCAATGGATGCCCATTTAGCTATTATTCATATTTTATTAAATTCAGTGCAAGTGGTGCCCTATGGACAGATTGCTTTGGGTCAGGAAGTGGCTCAAGGTATATTGGATACCTTTATTTTGTGCAGTGAGCTTGCCTTAAAAATGGCATTTCCCGTTATTGCAATTGAATTTATGTGTGCAGTTGGTATGGGAATTTTGATGAGAGCCATTCCGCAAATCAATGTTTTTGTTGTTGATATTCAGCTTAAAATTTTTGTGGGATTACTTACAATGCTTATTATTTTTACGCCAATGGCGGATTTTTTGAATACATTGGTGCTAACTATGGTGGACAGCGTAAGGCTGATTCTGATGCAAATGGGTTAAAAATAATTAGATAAGTGGTTTACTGAATAGTCCTATGCTTTTACGAAATATATAGAAGTGACTTGGGAGGATTTATCCCGCAAATAAGGATTCGTATAAGGGGGGAGAACATTGGCTGGAGATTCCAAAACCGAGAAGGCCACGCCCAAGCGAAGGAAGGACGAGCGTAAGAAGGGAAATATTTTAGTCAGCAAGGATGTGATTGCTGTTGTATCCTTAATCGGAACCTTCTTCGCTTTAAAAGTTTTTTTCCCTCAAATGCTCCAAACGATAAATACGTTTATTTATAAAGCCTTTCATTATGCCCAAACCAAAACGGATATCACGAACGATTTTGCAATGGAAGTATCAAAGGAGACCATGCTTGCATTTTTTCAAATTGCGGCACCCATTGTTTGCATCTCCGTGGCTTTGTCAATCCTTGCAACCGTTGCACAGACTAAGCCCATTTTTGTTGCAGACAGTTTAAAACCGAAATTCAATAGAATGAATCCCCTTCAAGGGATAAAGAAACTCTTTTCTGTAAAAAGCGTATTTGATGTGGTAAAAGGAATTATAAAAATAACCATTTTAATTGTAATGCTGTATTCCTTTATTTCCAAAAGTATTTTATCAGTTACCAGAACAATACAAGGGGATGTTTATCCATCCTGCGCATTGTTGTTGAATTTGACAATGTCTCTTGTTTTCAAAATATGTTTGGCTTTTTTAGTCATATCTGTATTGGATTATTTCTTTCAATGGTGGGAATATGAGCGTCAGATTAAGATGTCTAAGCACGAATTGAAGGAAGAATATAAGCAAATGGAAGGGGATCCTCAGATTAAAAGCAAGATTAAAGAGGTTCAACGAAAAATGGCCATGTCTAGAATGATGCAGGCAGTTCCCCAAGCGGACGTTGTAATCAAAAATCCTACCCATTTTGCAGTTGCATTAAAATATGATTTAGAAAAAGACAGCGCACCCATACTTCTTGCCAAAGGGCAGGATGAGGTTGCTCTTCGAATTATAAAAACGGCTGAAGAGAGCGATGTTTATGTTCTGGAGAATAAGCCCCTAGCAAGAGCTATCTATGCTATGACAGATCTTAACCAAGAAATACCCGCAGATTTTTACGGTACCGTTGCGGAAATTTTGGTATATGTATATCAATTGAAAAATAAAAAGATACTTTAACTTGAAATGGTGTGAGATATGAAAAAGTTATTACAAAACTCAGTTTCCTTGTTTGTAATCTTAATTGTATTACTGCTGCTTATTCCCTTAAGGCCTTTTTTGTTGGATACTTTATTTATTATAAATATTTCAGTATCCCTCATCATATTGCTGATTACAATGAACATAAAGGAGTCTTTGGAGTTCTCTATTTTCCCTTCGCTGCTTTTGATTACAACCCTTTTTCGTCTTGGCTTGAATATTTCTTCAACCAGACTGATTTTGACGGAACAAGGTGAAGCAGGAAAGGTTATTGCGGCCTTCGGCAAATTTGTTTTACAAGGAAATGTAGTTGTAGGTACGATTATATTCATTATTATTGTGCTTGTTCAGTTTATCGTAATCTCTAAGGGCGCTGAGCGTGTTGCTGAGGTTGCGGCAAGATTTACGCTGGATGCTATGCCCGGTAAACAGATGGCAATTGATGCTGATTTAAACTCAGGCCTCATCACAGAGGCAGAGGCAAAGGTTAGACGTTATAAAATACAAAAAGAAGCAGACTTTTATGGAGCAATGGATGGTGCCACCAAAATCGTAAAAGGTGATGCCGTTATGTCCATTATCATTACGGTAATCAACTTTTGCGCAGGCGTTATTATTGGTTTGGTGCAATCGGGAATGTCTTTCTCAGAAGTATTGAAGGTTTATTCCATTGCAACCATTGGTGATGGTTTGGTTTCACAGATTCCCGCACTTTTGATTTCAACTGCTACGGGTATGATTGTAACAAGAGCGGTATCAGACGGAAGTTTGAACACCGATGTGGCCACTCAGTTTTTGGCTCAGCCTCAGGCTATGCTAATGGGTGGGTCAATTGTAGGTTTGATTTCGGTCATTCCCGGAATGCCTACCATAGCGTTGCTGCTTACCTCGGCAATGTTGCTTTCCTTGGGCTATTTCTCACGAAGAAATATGAAACTTGCCATAGCACAGGATGCCGGAATGCAAGAAGCGGAATTTCCCCAGCAGATGGCCAGCGAGGAGGACTACTTTAAGGATGTAAACAATATTTATCCTCTACTAAATGTGGAGCCCATTGAGATGGAGTTTGGATATAGCCTGATTCCCTTGGTGGATGATTCCGGAGGCGGAAAGCTGATTAACAGAATTGTTATTTTCCGACGGCAATACGCCCAGGATATGGGGTTTGTCATTCCTTCCATTCGGCTGCGAGACAGTGCATCCCTAAACCCTAATGAATATTCCATTAAAATAAAAGGTGAAGAAATAGCCTCAGGAGAGATTCTTGTAGACTATTATCTGGCCATTGAACCTTCAGATTTGGCGGGAGAAATCGACGGCATTGACACCATTGAACCGGCTTATGGAATACCCAGTAAATGGATATTGCCTGAGAATAAGGAGTTGGCTGAAATTTATGGGTATACGGTCATCGACCCCCTTTCTGTTATGCTGACACATATGTCAGAAGTGGTTTCCAAACACTCCTATGAGTTGTTATCCAGAGCAGAAGTGTTGCAGTTGATTGAGAACGTGAAGGCGAGCATCCCGGAACTTGTGGAAGAAGCCTTTCCCAATATTATTTCTTACAGCAGTTTCCAGAAGATTTTGTCAAACCTCCTAAAGGAGGGAGTGCCAATCAAGGATTTGGTTACAGTTATTGAAACCATTGTTGATTCTTCTTCTACTACCAAGGATTTAGACATGATTACGGAAAATATAAGGGTTGCTCTAAAGCGTACCATTACCCGTAAGTTCTGCGAAGGTGGACAAATGAAGGTGATAACCCTAGATGCGGAGCTAGAAAAGATAATTGTTTCAAGCATGGCAAAAAGCGAGCATGGCATATATCTGTCACTCAGTCCTGACATATTGCAAAAGGTTTTATTGCAGGTTTCGGAAAATGTGAAAAAATTCAACGATATTTCGGTGAAACCCGTAATATTGACAAGCCATGTGGTAAGAGTATATTTTTATCGATTAATAGAGCAGTTTTATCCCAATGTCAGCGTTATTTCCTTTAACGAAATAGCGAATAATGTTCAAATTCAATCCATTGGAAATATTGTGTTATAACATAGGAGCGAATCATATTGAAGAAAAAACGCAACGAAATGACAAATGAAGAGCTTTTTGCTGAATACAAGGCCACCAGTGATTTGGGGATTAAAAATGAGCTGGTTTTAAGGTATGTACATATCGTAAAGAATGTGGCAATTCAGATGCGTGGTGTCTATCATGATTTTACCCAAATAGATGACATCATAAATGAAGGTGTTCTTGCTTTAATGCATGCAATTGATAAATTTGACATGGATAAAAATGTGAAGTTTGAAAGTTTTATTGCCAAGCGCATGCGGGGGATTGTAATCGATATTGCAAGAAAAAACGATTGGGTTCCCAGAAGTGTTCGAAAGGCGGCAAAAGATATTGATAAAGCCTTAAGTGCCTTGTATACGGAGTTGGGGCGTGCCCCTTCCGACGAAGAAATTGCACAATACCTGAATGTGACTGTTGAAAAATATTATGATGATTTACGCAAAACGAACCTGATGAATGTTCTATCCTTTGAAATGCTATTGGATGATGGAGAAAACGGTGGGTATCAAAATCAGGTTATGAATACGAATACGGAAACCATGCCGGAGCATTACCTTGATAGCATGGAGTTGGAGCGGGAAATAAAAATGGGCTTGGAAAGCTTAAGAGAAAGAGAAAAGCTTGTTGTTTCACTGCATTATGTGCAGGATTTAAATATGAAAGAGATCGCCGCTGTTTTAGGTGTCAGCGAGCCTAGGGTTTCTCAGATACATTCTAATGCATTAAGAAAGCTGAGACTGTACTTAAAAGAATAGTTTAGTATAATGTTTAACATTTTAAAAGATTTTTTAACAAGATGAAGGATTACAAAAAGTGGATTAGAAACACTCCAGAAGGAGGGGGAAAATGTTTAAAGGGTTTTATAATTTATCATCAAGCATGCTAACGCAAAATAAAAATTTAAATGTTATCAGTAATAACTTAGCCAATGTTTCCACCAGTGGTTATAAGTCAGATAAAATGGTTTCGGGAACATTCCAGGATGCAGTAATGTCCAGAACCGGGAATAATATTACGGGTGCAGAAGGGAGCCCTTTGGGCAATTCCTCCATGATCACCGTACCATATGAAACGGTAACAGACTTTTCTGATGGTGGCTGGGAGGAGACCGGTGGTATATTGGATTTTGCGATTAGCGGGAAAGGCTTTTTTGAAGTAGATAGACAAGGAGAAAAAGTATACACCCGTAATGGTTCCTTTAGCTTGGATCAGGAAGGATATGTGGTGCTACAAGGTGTGGGTCGTGTGAGTGGTACAAATGGCCCGATCTTGATAAAATCCGATGATTTTCAGGTGGAGCCTGATGGAGGAATTTATGATGCAACAGGTAATTTGGTTTCCAAACTGAAAATTGTGGATTTTGAAAAATACGATGACATGAGCAAGGTTTCCGAGGGAGTTTTTTCCGGAGGAACAGTCCAGAAAACAGATGCAACCCTTTTATGGAAATATGTGGAAAATTCCAATGTGGATCCCCTCAGGGAGATGACGGATATGTTGGTTAATCAAAGAACTTTGCAAAGTGCAGCTCAAATATTGAAGATGTATGATGCTATGGCAGTCAAAGCCACAACAGAAATTGGCAGAGTATAAAGTAAGGGTTGTAAATGCTTCATAACATGTTTTGACGTCTCTATTGGCAGATTGTAAATTGCCAATGGTTTTACTTGCAAAGGAGAATCGCGTATGGAAATGTCATTTTATAATGGGAAGGTTGGAGCTGCTGCACAACAGACAAAGCTGGATGTAGTTGCCAATAATATAGCAAATGTAAATACAGCAGGTTACAAAACAAAAAACCAATCCTTTTCCGATTTGATGTACAACAATATGGCTGGAAAAGATGGATTAGAATCTAAAGTAAAGGTAGGCAGTGGTGCAAAGGCAGATAGAACCAGTATTTCTTTTGAAAAAGGCAGTACGAATTTATCTTCCTCAGATTTAGATTTTACTATTGAAGGACGAGGATTTTTTGCTCTGCAAAATCCCCAGACGAAAAAGTATTGTTATACGACAAATGGAAGCTTTGTCTTGTCCCAGAAGGAGGATGGCTTCTATTTAACGTCAAAGGAAGGGTATTTTGTCATTGGAGAGAGCGGAAATCCAATTAAAATTAAAACCGATGATGGAAATTTGACAGAGGAGGAAACCGACAAGGATGGCAATCCACTGGACGGTGAAACTGTTTCCGTTAAAGATGCAAAGCCCGCTGTGTTTGATTTTCCTAGAACTGAGGGTATGCTAAGTATTGGTGATACCAATTTTGTTCCCGTTGAAAAAAACGGGAAACCTTTTCTGGTGGAAGCAAGGGTAACAAGTGGAAGCTTTGAGGGTTCAAACGTAGATATCTCTAAGGAATTTGTAAAGGTAATTGAAGCACAAAGAGCTTATCAGTATTCTCTTAGAGTGGTTCAGACAACAGATGAAATTCAAAATTTGGTTAATAATTTAAGATGACGGATAACATTCTAGATGGCTGGAGGGACTATGAAAATAAGTAAATATGAAGAAATGAACGGATTTGCCATAGATATGCTTCGTGAAATCGGCAGTATCGGCACCGGCAATGCCGCAACAGCCCTTTCTAACACATTGTCAGCTAAAATTTCAATGTCTTTACCTGAAGTGAAGATTATGGGTTATAATCAAGTCATTGATTTTTTAGGCGGGCCTGAAAAAATAGTTTCAGCGGTCTTGGTGCACATGACCGGTGAATTCAGCGGTATTATGCTTTATTTATTGGATTTTGATTTTGTAAACATTGTTTTTGAAAGACTTTCCCTTGGTAAAATTGAGCATTTTGAAGATATTGACGAAATCAGGGCATCTGCAATTGCCGAGGTCAGCAATATCATCATTTCATCCTATGCGAATGCAGTATCCCAGTTAAGCAGTATTTCAATCAATCTTTCTGTGCCTGCCATGGCAATTAATATGTTGGGTGGAATTATGTCTGTTCCTATGATAGAATACGGATATGTGACCGATACAATTATGGTTGTTGATGGTAAATTTATTTATAATGGCGGAGAAATGACCAGTAATTTGATTATGCTGCCGGATATCAAATCGTTGAATTTTTTATTGAATAAGCTGGGTGTTTTTAATGAATAAAGAGATTGCAGTGGGAATTGCAGATATGAAGTTTACCAGGATGGAAGGACGCTTGATCACATATGCCCTTGGCTCATGCGTTGGAGTTTGTTTATATGACCCCATTGCAAAGGTTGGAGCCATGGTACATATTATGCTTCCTCAAAGATTAGAAAACAGTGCAGATGCGAATGTATATAAGTTTGCCGACACGGGGATACGAGCAACAATCAAAAAAATGGAGGTCTTTGGAGCCTTAAAAAGAAGACTTATAGCAAAAATTGCCGGTGGTGCCAAAATGTTTGATATCCCCGGTGGTGGTTCCTTAGGGAATATTGGTCAGCGTAATATTGAAAGTGTTCGTAATACCTTACGGGAAGAAGGCATTCCTATTATCAGTGAGGAAGTGGGCGGAAATTTTGCAAGGACTTTGGTTTTTGATTGCAGCAATGGCCAAGGAAATATAAGATCATTTGGAAGAAAAGAAATAATTTTTTAACAAGAAAAGAAATTTTGTCGGTAGTAATGAAATCTGAAATAAATCAGGACTTATAGTTTTTTTTATGAATTCTCTAATTGCTGTTTTTTTGTAAAAATTTGTGGTATTATGTAAGCAAAGGTATTTGCATATCATCACGAATATGTAGTTTTCAATTTATATGTAACATGTTTCATGCATCAAAAGGATTACTACAATTTAATGGAGGAATACATATGGCCGTAAAAAATAAGAGCGAAATTTTACTTGAAACAGGAACAAATGAAATAGAAATTATGGAGTTTAAAATCAATGATAAGCTCTATGGAATTAATGTTGCCAAAGTGAGAGAGATTATGGTGGCAGAGGCTGTTACGGCGATGCCCTTAGCTCATCCTGTTGTGGAAGGCGTTTTTAAGCCAAGAGGTTCCGTTATTACTGTAGTAAATCTGGCTAAATATTTGTATGGAAATGAAGCAACTAACGGTGAGCGAGATTTATTTATTGTCACTAATTTTAATAGAATGCACATTGCTTTCCGCGTAAACAGCGTGGAAGGCATTGTCCGAATTTCTTGGACAGATATCCAAAAACCCGATAAAACCGTAAGTGGCGGCGAAGAGGGGGTAGCTACAGGTATTACAGAAATTAATGGAGATCTGGTAGTAATTTTGGATTTTGAAAAAATAGTTTCTGAAATTGCCCCTCGTACAGGCATTCAGACGGAGGATATTGCTAAGCTGGGAGAGAGAAAAGTTAGTAATGAGCCTATTGTTTTGGCGGAAGATTCAATCTTGTTGTCTAAGATGATACTGGAATGCTTGCACAAAGCGGGATATAAAAACATTACAAAGTTTGATAATGGACAAGAGGCATGGGACTACTTACGTAGCATTCAAGATGAGGATACTCTTGCTGAAAAGGTATCCATAGTGATTACCGATATTGAAATGCCCGCCATGGATGGTCATAGATTAACAAAACTAATTAAAAGTGATAAACTTTTGAAGGAACTTCCTGTTATTATTTTCTCTTCATTGATTAATGAAGAGCTATACATCAAAGGAAAGCAGATTGGCGCAGATGAACAGATTAGTAAGCCTGAAATTGGGAGCTTGGTTGAAGTTATCGATCATTTGCTTGAAAAGAAAAGAAGATAAATATCATTTTGCGTCTTATTTATGATAGATAAAAAGCCCGTATTGCTAAGGCTACAGAGATAACCTGTAGGTGGCAATCGGGCTTTTTTAATAATCTAAATGAATCCGTATCCTCAGGCAGACACAATGATATTTGCTATGCATTAATGCAGAGGTTTTTCCTTTACGGTTACACAAGCGCTTGACAGTTGGGTGGCAACAGGGGTTTTAAATTTTTCACGATAAAAACTAAGTAAAGGAATGATTTTAGGATT
The DNA here is from genome assembly GCF_001561955.1 of Anaerotignum propionicum DSM 1682. NCBI lineage: Bacteria > Bacillati > Bacillota > Clostridia > Lachnospirales > Anaerotignaceae > Anaerotignum > Anaerotignum propionicum. Next base: position 2,930,907 of record NZ_CP014223.1, on the reverse strand, counting down.
ATCTACGACGATATATTTTGCAGGAAGGTTTGTAAGTGCAATTGCAATCACATCGGCAGCACATCTTGGGCAGGTACAAACATCAAACATAGTTTGAAATTCTTCCAGACGCTCCAATACCAATTTTTCATAAACATTTATATAATGAAAAACATGTTCTTTGGGTGCTTCCGCGGGTGGCTCCTGATGAATAACTGCAGTGGACGTAGGCACTTCTTCACCTTCCATGTGTTGTATCTTGGGTTCTGGGACAGAAACCTCTGCTGTGGCTTCTGTGTCTGGTTCTATAGTAGGCATTTTATAGATTTCCTCCACGGTACTTTCTTTCTCCACGAGCTGATTTTTTTCGGGAAGTTCTCGAGTAGCGGGGGAGGAGGGGTTACCTTCCTCTTCTACAAGTGCCTCTAAGTTTTCATTGATTTTTTCGGAAATTGATTTATCATTGGAAGGCTCAAATCCCATAAACATTAAATCATTTGACACATCAGAGCCTGTATCATCAATTTCCATTTGTTCATCCAGAGCTTGATGCTCATCCTTTGCCTTAGAGATCAGGTTCAGGACGTGGGCGGTCTTATTGGTTTTACGCGCCATTTTAATACCTCTTTTCAAATAAATAATAGACAAAGCGTATCGTAAATAAATCATAACAGGCATTTGTTATGGGCTACGCTGTAAAAAGTTAAATTAGTTGGCTCATAGCCAAAGTAAGCCCCAAAAAAAGCAATAGAATACCCCTATGTATAGAGAGAATTTCAAGGAGACTATGTGATTATTTTCTTGCTCTTTTACAACGAATCAGAACTTCTTCAATGAAGTCTATGTAATCAAGGGTTGGCTTGGATCTGGGGGCATACATCAGAACACAGGAACCGTGGGCAGGGGCTTCGGCAACTGCCACGCTGGCTCTGATTTTTGCAGAAAAAACAGAGGTATTCAGCTGGCTGGCGATCTCGTTTGCCATATCGGCAACTTCAAGGGCCAGATTTGTACGACTATTATATTTTGTCAACAGCAAGCCCAGAACATTTAATTTTGAGTTATAGAATTTTTTTACTGTCTGTGCAGTCTCTTTTAATTGGCTGACGCCCAAAAGGCTCAGAATTTCGGGAACCATAGGCACAATCAGATGGTCAGAGCAAACATAGGCATTCACTGTTAATATATTTAATGCCGGTGGTGTATCAATTATGATAAAGTCATATTTATCCATGACAGATTCAAGTGCCTCTTTCAGAAGGTACTCTCTGCCGGAGCGGTTGAATTCAAGCTCTGCACTGCTTAACAAAATATTTGAAGGAATGATATCACCGTATTCTGTTTCTTGAATCACATCTTCAATTTTTGCTTCGCCGCGAAAAACATCATAAATCGTTGCTGTATTTTCTATATCAAGACCTAAGGAGAAGCCTAAGTTTCCCTGTGGATCTAAATCTATTCCAAGAACTTTATATTCTTGAAGGGATAAGCCGGTAATAAGCGTTGCGGTGGTTGTTGTTTTCCCTACGCCGCCTTTTTGGTTTGTTAATGTAATGATTACTGACACGAGTATCACCTCATAATTTTTAAATTGTGGTACTGAACTATTAATAAAAGTATACTATATGTCGAAAAATAAGTATAGAGGAAAATTAGATAAGAATGGATATTGAGCACATCATTTACTATATTGAAGGAGGAATACTATGGCAACAATATCAAGCCTCACTTCTACGTCATCTTCCAGTAATGCCTATGGAAGCCAATCCAAGGGGATTGGTGGTCTTGTCAGCGGTTTGAATACCGATGAATTGATTGATGGGATGACGGCGAGCACAAGAAGTAAAATAGCAAAGCAAAAGCAAAATAAAACATTATTGTCATGGAAGACAGATGCATATCGTGCAATCAGCGACAAACTGGTGAGCTTCGCCAATAGTTACACTTCGTACTCATCTGGCACAAACCTTTATAGTGCGAATTTTTACTCAAGAAGTGTAATCACCCCATCGGGTAGTAACAGCAAGTATGTTACAGCCAGTGGAAGTGTTACCGGCGGTCAGCAATTTACTGTAAATGGGATTAAGCAATTGGCACAGGATGCCAACTTTACTACAACAGAAACTTTATCAGATAACTACATACAAACCGAAGCAGTTAATTTTGGAAATGAAGATATCTCGACTATATTGGGGAAAGCTTTTATTGTCCAATATGGAGATAAACAATACACTGCTTTTATGCCTCCAAAAGAAGGGGGCGGCCCTTATACCAATGCGGAAGAAGTAGCCAAAGGGATGAACAAAGCCTTAGAAAATGTAGACATTGGTGGTAATAAAACTTTAGCCAGCGTCATGAATGTGTCTGCTGATGGTGAAACATTAAATTTCAAAAATACCAGTGAAGCCGGCAATGCTTTAAAAATTGTAAATGGCGATGCCGAACTTTTCAAATCTTTGGGAATTATTTCTGGTTCTTCCACCATTATGGATAAAAGTATTACCTCAGCAGGATTAAATGCTCTTGCAGAGATAAACCCGGATGACCTTAAAAAGGAAACAACTTTTGCAGAAAGAATGAAGGGGAAATCCCTTTCCTTTGAATACAATGGCACAAGGAAGGTTATTACCTTTAATGACGAAACAAAATTAAATGAAACAGATTTCAAAAATTATTTGCAAGATGAATTGGATACTGCATTTGGTAAAGGCAGAATTCAATTGACAAAAGGCAGTGATAATACTTTTCAATTTAAAACAGTGCTTCCATCTGGGGCTGAGGATAAATCATCTGTATTATACGTTTCCAGCTCATCCATTGGTATTACGGGAGAGGGCAGCGTTTTTGGCATTGAGAATGGCTCATCAAACAAATTGAATTTGACAACAACCCTAGATAAATCCGGACTAAAAGGTGCTGAAACTGCAGGTCTTGTTGATGGCAACGAATATGAGATTACAATTAATGGGGAAAGCATTAAAATAAAATATGAAAAGGATAAAACTTCCCTGAAGGATATTATTGATGCAATCAATTCTAATAAAAATGCGGATGTCAACATTTCCTATCAAACAAACAGTGACTCGTTCTCCATTGTTTCTACACAAAATGGTGCCTCGGGTTCTGTAAAAATTGGCGCTAGAGATGGTGATGGGAATATAACGCAGTTAAATGAGCTGGAACAACTGCTTTTTGGAAAACGTAAAGCAGACGGGACAATTGATTCCAGCAATAAAGAGTTGAATGGAAAAGAGGTTAAAGGACAGGATGCAATTATCCTAGTAGACTTTGACGGAGAAGGCGGAGCAGATGCGACGGAAATTTCTCGTTCAACAAATTCTTTTAATCTAAATGGAATGAAAATTGTAGCCAATGGTACCTTTGGATATCAGGATAATGGGTCTGGTGTGATGGAATATGTTGGTGGAACAGAAGGAATTAAATTTAGTGCCGGAGTTGATACAGAGAAAGTAATCAAAGCCATCAAGAGTATGATTGATGAATATAACACCTTGGTTGAAGACAGTAATGCGGCTATCAAGGAAAAACGTGACAGAACTTATACACCCCTCACAGATGAACAAAGAAAGGACATGTCGGAGTCTGAAATCACTGCATGGGAGAAGAAGGCGAAAGCAGGGCTGTTGCTTGGAGATTCAGATATATCTAGCTTAGCCAACGATTTAAGATTTGTCTTTATGAAGACAGGCACCGAAAGTAATCAGTTATCGGATATTGGTATTACCGTTTCGTCCAATTGGGCGGATAATGGAAAGATAACACTGGATGAGACTAAGCTCAAAAATGCATTGCAGGATGATCCGGAGAGAGTTAAGGATCTTTTTACAGAAGATTTGAAAGATAATAACCTTATGACAGGCGGGGTTATGTCGAGAATGAAGGCGATCACAGATAAGTATGCTGCAACTGTGGGCGCAACAAAAGGTAAATTAATAGAAAAAGCCGGTAATGTAAAGTCCCCTAGTTCAATGCTTAAAAATGCTTTACTTACGGAGATGAACGATATTGATAAAACAATTAAGAAATATGAAACAAAATTAAAAACAGAGCGGACAAGATATCAGAATCAGTTTACACGATTAGAAGTGGTTATGCAGAAGATGAACACGCAAAGTGGTTGGTTGAGTCAGTATAGTGGCCAGTAATTGGTTGAAAGGATTGGCATACAGTATGAACAATTATGGTTATCAAAATTATAAACAGCAGTCCATTAGCACAATGACCTCCGGTGAGCTATTGACGCTTCTTTTTGATGAATCCGCAAAAAGACTTACAAAGGCAGAAATGGCAGTGAAAGCTGAGAATTATCCTGAGTTTGAAGCATGCATGAACAGGGTTTCGGAAATTATCAGATATCTTGACTCGACTTTAGATAAAACGTATTCCATCGGGCAAGAGATTTCTAAGTTGTATGAGTATTTTCAGTTTCAGATTGCTAGAATTAATGCGGGAAGAAATATTGAGTTGATTCAAAATTTAAGGTCTATGCTTTTGGATCTTAAAAACACCTTCAAAGAAGCGGATCGTATCACTCAGGCGGAGCTGGTGAAAAATTAGAATCGCGGAGGATGAGCCCGGTATGAATACAGCATGGATGGAGATTATTTTGAATCTCCAAAAAAAATATAATAAGGTGAATGAGTTACAGGATGTAACAAAACAAATGTCGGAATGTTTGCAGCGTAACGACTTATATGCGTTCGAGTTGTTCGTAGAAATGCGCACAGAAATCATGCTTGAACTGGACAACTTGCAATACTTACAAGAAGACTTGTTACAGAATTTGTCTGAAGAAGAGCAAGCATTGGCAAAAAGAGCACTGACATTGGACGTAGAAGCTACTTTGCTGGAAAATCCCGATATCAGGAGAATGAACGAGATTTATTGTAAGATAAAAAGAAGCGTGGAAAGTACAATCCAATATGATAAGGCAATTAGCCTTAAAATTGGAGGAGATGATTCTTTTTATAGAAATAAAGGGGAATAAAGGTCTGCGCAGTACATACTTCTTTTGAAAAGAATAAATAAAAAAGGCTTATGCGAGAGTGCATAAGCCTTTAATAATTATAAAGATATGTGAAAAGCCTAGGTGGCTTTTCCGATGGACCAAAATGGCCCGCCTGAACTAGCGGAATATTTTGCTTCATCTAAGATTGTTTGAATATCCCAAGTTTGTTTGCTGTTTTCCGGGCTTTGAGAATCGGCAATCAAAACCTGTCCCTTCGGTGTAACGCCTCGAAGAATGATAAAATGCCCTTGGGAAGTGAATAATCCTCGATCCATGAGCACCACCACCAATTTTCCATTGGATAACTCCTGAACAATGGTTTCTTTCGTCGGGCTTTTCAAACTCTTTGAGGAAAGGCCATAATTCTGTGCGCCTTTTGGAATGATGGAATGGTAGGAGCCACTGTTGTTACAAAAATGACCATTGTCAAAAGCCCATTTTGCAGTGGTTTCCGGAGTCACTTCATTTTCTGTCAGACTGCTTACCACCATAGCAAGGGTGGTTGGGCCACAACCAAAAACACCGATGATATTATCACCACCATAAATCTTTGTTTTCCAGCGGGAATCATTTTGAGAATAATAAATCAAGTCAATTGTGTCGGAATGCAGAATTGTTTCATCTGTTTCCGTTTCTTTATCTTTCTTTTTTGCGGATTCTTTTTTCTCAGCAGCTTTTTTTTCAGCTGCAAGAGCTTTTGCCAAGGCAGCAGCTTCCCGCTTTGCATCAAAAGCCGCCTTTTCTGTTTTCAGCGTCAATACTAGTTGAGAGGCATGCTGGGAGACACCTTTTATAAAATAATCTACATCCCATGGGGTAACCCGAGTAGCAAATAAATACAGAAAGAACAAAAAGCTGATATATGTTCCAACAAATGCTGTACTAAAAAATTTTTTAAATGTATTTTTTTTCCGTTTTCGTTTTTTCATATAATCCAACCATATTTTCCTTTGCTCACATCACCAAGAACTTTTCCATTTTGCATTGTTATCACGCGTTTTTTCATGATATCCACAAACTCTTTTGCGTGGGTGGCAATTATGATTGTGATTCCCAATTGATTGATTTCATTAAATAAAGACATGATATCGAGGGAAGAATCATAATCCAGATGGGCAGTGGGTTCGTCAGCTATTATAATTTTTGGATTATTTATCACAGCCCTTGCCATAAGAACTTTGAAGGTCTCACCGCCTGACAAATTACTTGGATAGTCATACATTTTTTTACTCATTCCAACCAAACCAAGGGCTAAGGGGATAGATTCGCGAATGGATTTACTGGAATGACCTGTTGCTAACATGGGTATCTCTAAATTTTGATAAATTGTTTTATGTTCAATCAATAAACAATCATAATTAATGATACCCAAAAGTCTTCTGTAATAGGGGAAATCTTTATGGTTCAAACTGCCTAGAGAGAGATTATTTACAATGATATCTCCCGTTGTAGGCTTTAACTCCCCTGTAAGAAGGTTGATTAGCGTACTCTTTCCTGAGCCTGTTTGCCCCACAAGAAATACAAAATCCCCATCCTTAATTTCAAGAGAAACATTTTCCACACCCATTTCGTTATTTGGATAGGTTTTTGACACATTATGGAATATAATCAAAATTCTCATGCCTTTCAAATAAGTTTGATTTAGACAAATAAAGCCCTTTTTCTTTCTTTTAGTATAACACCGAAGCGAAAAATTGTATATACTGCTAAATAATAGAAAAGAAAATATTTCAGTGAAATTTTTTATTTCATTATATCCAATTTGGCTGAGATTATAAGGATTCTTTGTAGAATAATTCAAAAAACGCGGAGATAAAACATAATAATTGATAGTATTTATGAGACGGTTTTATATTGAAGAGGGAGAAAATCGGTATTTAGATATCTTAGGAAAGAGTATTGTAATTTTTAATGATATAAGAGCATTAATGCGGATTTTGTAATATGATTGATATTTATTGTAGAATATTGTATATTGAAAAGAAAATCAGTTTTACTCTTTTGATCAATATAAAAGGAGGTCGTTATATGCTTCATGAATTTAAAAAGTTTGCGTTAAAAGGTAACGTAATTGATCTGGCAGTAGGTGTTATCATAGGTGGTGCTTTTGGTAAAATTGTTACTTCATTAGTAAATGATGTTTTGATGCCTATTCTTGGCTTGCTTTTGGGGGGAATCAATTTTGTTGATTTAAAGTACGTCATTACCCCTGGTGTAGGAGATGTCCCAGAAAGTGCAATTTTATATGGTTCTTTCATACAGTCTATTGTGGATTTTTTGATTATTTCATTTTCGATTTTTATTTTCATTAAGATAATTTCAGTGAGAAAAAAAGAAGAAAAGTCTGCGCCCCCACAACCAGCCCCAGAGGTTTTATTACTGGAAGAAATTAGAGATTTATTAAAAGAAAAAGAATAAAATAGATTTTTATAGACACGAAGTTTTTTTCTTTGTGTCTTTTTTCTTTGCTATGGTTTTTAAAATTGTAATTTTAAAATTAATGGGTGCTGTTTTATTGGACAAAATAAAAAAATCTCCTCAAAGTGAGTAGATTTTTGAAATTTTTCATGTGATAAATGAATCCCATTTTTTTAAATATACAAATGATTTCTGTCCCGAAGAACAGCTTTTTTTTGTAAATTTTTCTTGATAGTTCAAGGCTTTATTGATATTTTTAAGAACTTTCTGGTAATACTGCAAAAAGCGGATGATGGGAATCGAACCCACCTCTAAAGCTTGGGAAGCTTTCATTCTACCGATGAACTACATCCGCAAAGATATATATTTATTATACCAGAAGATTGCCAACTGTAAAGCGTGAAATTAAACAAAAATTTTACAAATACGGTGAATATTTTATCGGTTGCTTTTGCTTCCGACGGACATAATAAATTCGCAATCATTATTATTTTTATAGAAATGCGAGGGATGGGTATGGAAAAATTTGTAATTCATCATACAGATTTGCTTCAAGGAAAAGTGCGCATAAGTGGTTCAAAAAATGCAGCTTTACCAATTTTAGCAGCCTGTTTATTAACACATGAGCCCTGCATCATTGAAAATGTTCCTCCTCTCACGGACGTTTTAAATATGCTGGAAATTTTGAAGGGTTTTGGCGCAGAGGTATCCTATGACATGGAAAAAGAAGTTATTTCTATTTGCGCCAGAGAATTGACTTCCATTGAAAGTTTTTATGAGCAAGCAGGGAAGATGCGCGCCTCCTTTCTTGTGGCCGGACCGTTGCTATCCAGATATGGTCAGGCAAGATTGCCCCATCCCGGAGGCTGTCAGATAGGAAGCAGACCCATCGATTTGCATTTAAAGGGCTTTCATACAATGGGGGCAAAGAGCAAGCAGGAACACGGAATCATAGAACTAACGGCAAAAAAATTAAAAGGTGCAAATATTTATTTGGATTTTCCCAGTGTTGGGGCAACGGAAAATATTATGATGGCGGCAGTATTAGCCAAGGGTAAAACGGTAATTGAAAATGCGGCGGCAGAGCCGGAAATCATCGATTTGGCAGATTTTTTGAGAGAATTAGGTGCAGATGTACAAGGTGATGGCACTGATACTGTGGAAATTATTGGTGGGAAAGAGCTTGGAGGTGCAACTCATCAGGTGATTCCTGATAGAATTGAAGCAGGAACTTTCATGGTTGGAGCGGCAATTACGGGAGGAGACATTATTCTAGAGAATGTAAGAGAGGAGCATTTAAAACCGGTGATTGCAAAACTTGCGGAATGCAATGTGAAGATTGAATCAATCCCTGAGGGACTTCATGTTTATCGGAAAGGAAAGCTTCAGCCCTTGCAATTAAAAACAATGCCTTTTCCCGGTTTTCCCACAGATATGCAGGCTCCTTTTATGAGTTTGATGACTATGGCTAAGGGAACCAGTGTAATTACTGAAACTGTTTTTGAAAATCGATTTACTCATGCTGGAGAGCTTCAACGTATGGGGGCGGATATTCGTATTGAGAGCCGCAATGCAGTGATTGAGGGCGTGGATGAATTAACAGGCAGTAAAGTTCGTGCAACGGATTTAAGAGCAGGTGCGGCATTAATTCTTTCAGCTTTAGCGGCAAAAGGGGAAACGGAGATAGGTGACATTCATCATATCGAGCGAGGGTATTATAAAATAGATGAGAAATTAAGAGGATTAGGTGCGGATATTCAACGTACCGAGGAAAATTAGTAATGATATAGGAAATCTTAACTGTATTTTAATTGCCTTACGATTGTTAGGGTGTTATACTGTCAGCAACCTAACAATCGGAGGTGATTATATGGAGTTTCAGTCAAAATTTTGTGTCGAATTGAAATCTATTGTCAATTCTATTTGCAGACAAATTGCCCAACAGCCAAGCAATAAAGAAGCTGAAAATTTAACTACAATGCAAATTTGGATTATGCACTATCTTTATGACAATCAAAACAAAGATGTTTTTCAAAGAGATTTAGAAGCGGATTTTAATATTAGAAGGTCAACTGTATCTGGCATTCTTCAAATTTTAGAAAGAAAAGGATATATTATGAGACAAAGCGTCGCCCATGATGCAAGGTTGAAAAAATAACCCTTACAGAGGAGGCAAATTGTCTTTACCGTGATATTTTACAGCAGCTTTGCCTTATGGAACAGAAAATGACAGAAAACATTTTGGATGAAGAATGGATGGTATTTTATAAGGTTCTCGAGAAGATAAAAGAGAATTTGAATGATATGTAAATGAGAAGTGACAGTGGGGATAAATATAGAAATGAAAATATACATAGCAAAGGATTTGAAACCTTGGGAAGAAAAGAAAGAGAGTGGACTGTATGGAGAATAAAAAGAAGCCATTTATATATTATTGGATATTGGCCTTATTGGCCATGTTCCTATTTAATACCTTTTTACTGCCTTTGTTTACAAAGGATGCAATGGAAAAGGTTAGCTATGATGTGTTTTTAGGTGATTTAAAAAATGAGAATGTCAGTGAAGTACAAGTGAATGAAGATAATATATATTTTATTTTAAAAGGAACCAAAGACGGGGAAACTGGAGTTCAGCCAGAGAAGGTTTATGTAACCAGCCGTATGGATGATAGCATGTTGGTTGATCGGTTGGACAAGGCTGGAGTTAAGTTTAATGAGGTAAAACCGAAGCAATTATCCCCCCTCATTAGTACTGTGATTATGTTAGTTGTATTTGCTTTATTTTGGCGGTTTGTTATGAGTAAGATGACGGGAAAAATGGGCGGCATGGGTGGTAATGCCATGTCCTTTGGAAAGTCAAGCGCAAAAGTTTATGTGAAAGCGCAAACAGGCAAGACTTTCGTAGATGTGGCAGGACAGGATGAGGCAAAGGAAGCCCTCACCGAAATTGTTGATTTCCTTCATAACCCATTCAAATATACAGTTGTAGGGGCAAAGATGCCAAAGGGTGCTTTGCTTGTGGGCCCTCCGGGAACGGGTAAAACCCTTTTGGCGCAAGCTGTTGCAGGGGAAGCAAATGTACCGTTTTTTTCTATCTCTGGCTCGGAATTTGTTGAAATGTTTGTTGGTATGGGTGCGGCTAAGGTAAGGGATTTATTCAAGCAAGCAAACGAAAAAGCTCCATGTATCGTGTTTATTGATGAAATTGATACCATTGGTAAAAAGCGTGATGGGGGCAATGGAATGGGCGGAAATGATGAAAGAGAGCAAACATTAAATCAACTTTTAACGGAAATGGATGGATTTGACGGCAAAAAGGGTGTAGTCATTTTGGCGGCGACAAACAGACCTGAAACGCTGGATAAAGCATTGCTTCGTCCTGGTCGCTTTGATAGGCGCATTCCTGTGGAATTGCCTGATTTACAAGGGCGAGAGTCCATTCTAAAAGTGCATGCACAAAAAGTAACCATGGAAGATAACATTGATTTTGGCCCTATTGCAAGGGCAACTGCCGGAGCATCCGGAGCTGAACTTGCAAATATTATTAACGAGGGTGCCCTAAGAGCCGTTCGATTGGGACGTTCTAAAGTAAGCCAAAGCGATTTAGAGGAGAGTGTAGAGGTAATTTTAGCAGGCTATCAACGAAAGGGAGCTGTCGTTTCAAAGCATGAAAAGGAAATCATTGCCTATCACGAAGTGGGACATGCCTTGGTTGCGGCAAAGCAGAAAAATTCGGCGCCGGTTCACAAAATTACCATTATTCCCAGAACCTCAGGAGCCCTTGGCTACACTATGCAGGTGGACGAAGGAGAATTCTTCCTGATGGATCGGGAAAAAGCATTTAATAAAATTGCAACTTTAACAGGTGGACGTGTAGCAGAGGAGATTTGCTTCAATTCCATAACTACAGGGGCGTCTAATGATATTGAACAGGCGACCCGAATGGCGAGAGCCATGATTACCCGCTATGGTATGAGTGAAGAGTTTGGCATGGTAGCGCTGGAAACGATAAATAATCAGTATTTGGGTGGGGACACAACCTTGGCATGCTCCAACGAAACCGCCGCAAAAATTGATAAAGCTGTCATTGCAATGATTAAGGAAGCCCATGACAAGGCTTATGACATTATCTCTGAAAATAGAGAAAAGATGGATGAAATAGCAGCATATCTTCTTGAAAAAGAGACCATAACCGGGGATGAATTTATGGAGATTCTAAACGGTGAAAAGAAAGGAAGAGATGAACTATAGACCTTGGGCTTCGCCCAAACCTACTTGGGTGTCGATAAAGTTGACACCCTTTTTATTTATTTAAAGCTTTTATTTGTATATTCCAGCATAGTTTTAATCGTATTTGACTTTCTAGAATAGCCAATGAGGTATGGAAATTTTACAACAAAGAAAGAGGTGTCTACAAAGTAGGCACCCCTTTAAAGTTCAAGGTTTATTGAAATAGAAGTGTCATCTGCTCCAAAGATAGTTTTAGGAAGCAATGTGCTGAGCTAAAAGGCTCTGATTTATCCCGCTTGGGCTTGTTTTTTATCCCCTGCATCCCCTAAAGTAACAGGGTCGTTTGTTTGAAAGGAAAGGCTGTGTCCATCGGTTTTCATAACAATTGTACCACTGCGGAAGGTTCCGTAAACGGTGGCACCGCTGTTTAAATAACGTTCCAATACAGCTTTATGGGGATGACCATAGCTGTTTTCCTTTCCCGCAGAAATAACTACATATTCTGGTTTTAATATATCTAAGAATCTTTGGGATGAAGAGGTTTTTGAACCGTGGTGCCCCGCTTTTAATACATTTACCTTGCCAAATTTAGAAAGGGAAGCGGCCTCTGCTTCCTGTTCCATATCTCCGGTAAATAAAACAGAAACTTCACCATAATTTAATTGTGCTACAACGCTATTGTCATTAACATCTTTATAGTGGTCTCCTGTTTCGATGATTTTCAAATTGGCACCATGTCCTAGATCAAGAACTATGTCATTATCAAATAGCACTTTGCAATTGGGCTCATTCTGAGCTGCTTGCCAATAATCTTCATAGGTTTTGGTATCTCTTGTGGCGCCGCTGTCCATAATTTTCGATACATCATAAGCCTTTATCACATCATCTAAACCGCCGATATGATCGGCATCGGGATGGGTGGCAATGACCAAATCCAGATTGCCGTCAATATAATCCTTCAAATAGGCTACGATAGCCTTCCCATCTTTATTATTCCCTCCATCAATAAGCACTTCAAAATCTTGATTATCTATCAAAATGGCATCCCCTTGCCCTACATCGATAAAATGCACGGTTAATACTCCATCTATTTCTTGCGTAATGCTCAGTATATTCTTTTTTGCATCCCAACTGACTTTAGCACCGAAGGCTTCCAAAACAGAACGAATTGGCAAGTAGGTGCGTCCGTCCTTTACAAGGGCGGAGGTATCTGTAGCCTTTTGTATACCATTTATGACCAAATAATTCTTCCCAATGGGAACCTGTACAGTGGTATTTTCCTTATTTAGTGTCACTGTTTTTTCTGCTTCATTCCAAGAAGTTTCGCAGCCATAGGCTTCCATTGTCGCCCGTAGGGGTACCTGCATCCTTCCGTTGTTATCCGTAAAGGGATAGCCTGTCTCTGTTGAAAAAGGAATATTTTGATTATTGATATAAACAGATGCTGTAGAAGGCGCAGCATAAACAATTCCAATAAATAAGTAGAAGCCAATGAGCAAAATGCCGAAATTTAAGTATTTTCTTCCATGCATTTTATCCCGTTTATTTGCCATTATGTGAGCCCCCTTCTTGGTTATATTCTTTTTTCAGGTAGTAAGCCACTTTGTAATAGGGGAGGTCATAGCCCATTTCAGTCAGGCGGTTGGAAATTTTTCTGGGTCCGTCCCCATTTTGATATCGTTCAAAAATAAATTGAGCTACATCCTCGGTTATTTTATTTGTGGGGGGAAGAGAATCGTTTTTTTCTGTCTCTGATTTATCAGACACATCGAAGGGGATATGCTCTAATCCAACGGTGGTAGTAATATCTGTTTTTTCTCCAATATCCTCAATTAACGGAGAGGAGGCGTCAATACTATAATTAATCACATCTCGCATTTGACGAATATTTCTTGGATAAACAGCATTTAATAAAGCATGCTTTGCCTGAGGCGTAAACACCACGTGATAGTGGATTTTTCTAGCCTCCCAAACAGCAGTTTCATATTTTTTCACAAAGTGCAAAAACAACTGCTCTTTTTCCTCTAGAGAACGTTCTTGTAGAGAGGGTAAATACATTTCATATTGTCCCAACCGCTGATAAAGCTCGGGAAGAAAGACCTCATGAAGGTTTTTTGTGGATGCGGCAATGACAATAACGTTGATATCCACCTCTCTGGTATCGCCAATTCGGCGGATTTTCCCCGATTCTATAGCTTTTAAAAGAAGGTTTTGATAGTTTTCAATGGTATGGGCTTCATCTAAAAAAAGAATTCCGCCATTTGCCTGCTCAAAGAGCCCTTTTTTCTTTTTTGAACCGGTGTAAGCCCCCTCTACAGAACCGAAAATCTCCATAGCGGCAATATCCGGGTTTGTAAACTGGGCACAGTTGATTTCGATAAAAGGTGCATTTTTGCTGATTACACCAATCTCTTTGGCATAGTTATAAATTAAATTTGCCAGCATAGTTTTGCCTGTGCCCGATGCGCCTGTAATGATGGAATGACGGGGGCCACCCAAGGAGCCTACTATTTTTTTTGCTTGTCTAAACACACTTTGCATAGTTCCCAGATGAACCACATGGTTAAAATCACCTTCTGGTCTGGTGAGCTTCACCTGTATTTCCAATTGCTTGATTTTGCTGTTTAACTGATCCAGCTCCTGAATATCCTGAAAAACAGAAAAAGCCCCTAAAAATTTGCCATTGTGTATAATGGGATAGGAGTTTACAATATACTTCTTTGGGGGAACAAAATGAATGGTTTTATCCAAAACAGGCTTGCGATCTTGCAGAACAGTCAAAAGGACTGCGGCGGGGTAAAAATCTGTAATTGATTTTCCAATCATCTCTTCCTTCGTTTTCCCCGCATAATTTGCACTGATTTCATTTACATAAACAAGAATACCATCTGTATCTACTACATTTACCCCGTCATTAATCCGATCCAACACATCAGGGAGAATATCCAGAGATAAAAACAGCTCTTTTGTCAGTTTCATTAATAGTTACACCTCAATTTTGTGAGAAATTAATATTATAACAATTACTTTGTTACATTCTAACATTTATTGCAACAATTATCTATCATTAAATTTAGATTTAAGCGTAAAATCAGTAAAGGGCTTGTTTGGCACGCTAATTGCTGATAATATATAATCGTTAGAGAAATAACAATTTAGTATGCTAAATATGAAAATGATTTAAGGAGGAACAAGTTTATGGAGTTTGGCTATTCTAAAGAGCACGTTTTACTGCGAGATCTTTACAAAAAGTTCGCTGAAACAGAGGTTAAACCTTTGGCAGAAGAGCTTGATGAAGAAGAGAGATTTCCTGTGGAATCGATAAGCAAGCTGGCAAGATTCGGGTTTATGGGTATTCCTTTCCCTAAAGAATATGGCGGCGCTGGCGGAGATTATTTATCTTACTCGATGGCAGTGGAAGAGCTTGGCAAGGTTTGCGCAACAACATCAGTAATTGTTTCTGCCCACACATCCTTGTGTGCTGGCCCAATCTATATGTTTGGTACTGAGGAGCAGAAGCAGAAATATTTGGTACCTTTGGCTAAGGGTGAGAAATTGGGTGCTTTTGGTTTAACTGAACCCAGTGCAGGTACTGATTCCTCCATGCAGCAGACAACAGCAAAGCTGGATGGCGATGAATATGTATTGAATGGCACAAAGGTATTCATTACAAATGCAGGCTATGCAGAAATCTATGTAATTATTGCAATGACAGATAAAGCAAAGGGCAACCGTGGTATTTCCGCATTTATCGTGGAAAAAGATACACCCGGGTTCTCTATCGGCAAAAAGGAAAGAAAAATGGGTATTCGCGGTTCCGCAACCTGCGATCTGATTATGGAAAACTGCCGTATCCCCAAAGAAAATCTTTTGGGTAAAGAAGGACAGGGCTTCAAAATCGCAATGCAGACATTGGATGGCGGACGTATTGGTATTGCTTCTCAGGCATTGGGTATTGCAGAAGGCGCTATCGAAGAATGCGTGAAATATGTAATGGAAAGAAAGCAGTTCAAAAAGAGAATTGGCCAGTTCCAGAACACACAGTTTGAATTGGCTGATATGGCAACAAAGGTAGAAGCTACAAAGCTTTTGGTTTACAAAGCAGCTTGTGAAAAAGATGCTCATAGACCTTACAGCCACCTGTCTGCTATGGCAAAATATATGGCTGGTTCTACAGCAAGCGATGTAACAAGAAGATGCGTTCAGTTATTCGGCGGATATGGTTATACAAGAGATTACCCTATGGAAAGAATGATGCGTGACGCAAAAATCACAGAAATCTACGAAGGTACATCCGAAGTGCAGAAAATGGTTATCTCCAGCTGGTTAGGCTTGAAATAATTTGCTACAGATGTGTTTTCCAATGTAAGAACACAATCCTAAAAGATTCCAAAATATGAAAGGAGAAACTTTTCCTATGAAAATAGTTGTTTGTATCAAGCAGGTACCTGATACCGTAGAAGTAAAGATTGATCCAAAAACAGGCACACTGATTCGTGACGGTGTTCCCTCTATTATTAACCACGACGATAAGACAGGCATTGAAGCTGCCTTGACATTGAAAGAAAAAATGGGTGGCACAGTTACTGTTGTATCCATGGGCCCTCCTCAGGCAGATGTTGCTTTGAGAGAAGCATTGGCAATGGGTTGCGACGAAGCTTACCTTGTTTCCGCCAGAGAATTTGGTGGTTCCGATACTTATGCTACATCCGGCATTTTGGCTGCGGCTTTAGATAAAGTTGGCTATGATGTAATTATCACAGGCCGTCAGGCAATCGATGGTGACACAGCTCAGGTTGGTCCTCAGATTGCTGAAAAATTGCACTTGCCTCAGGTTTCTTATGTAGAAGAAATCGTAGATGCAGGAGCGGATTATGTTACTGTAAAAAGACAGTTTGAAGATGGCTATCACATTGTGAAGGTGAAAACACCTTGCCTTTTGACTGCAATTGCAGAATTGGCTGAGCCTAGATATATGTCTGTTGGCGGCGTATTCGAAGCATACACCAAAGAAATCAAAACCATTGGCTTTGAAGAATTGAAGGATGGTTTGGAATTGGATATGATCGGTTTGAAGGGCTCTCCTACAAACGTATACAAATCCTTCACAAAGGAAATGAAGGGTGCAGGTACTGTATTGAACGACCTTACACCTGAACAGGCTGTAGAAGCAATTGTGAATAAATTGGAAGAGAAATTCATTATCTAGTTTAGATAACAGATTTTTCTTGTACATAAAATGTGCCGTGAAAAAAGATTTTGAACGGCAAAGGGTCAGGGCATTTTCTAGGCAAGCTAGGCTATGTTTAGAAAGATGCTGAAAAATTTAAGGAGGAAACACCTATGAGCAAAGGTATTTTTGTAGTAATAGAGCAAAGAAGCGGCAAGGTTCAGAACGTAGGCCTTGAGCTGATCGGCGAATCCACCAGATTAAAAGAAGACCTCAAGGATGAAGTAGTTGCAGTCCTGTTGGGTCATGAAATTGAAGGTCAGGTTGACAAACTTTTCCACTATGGCGCAGACAAGGTTATCCTTGTTGACAGCCCTTATTTGAAAGAGTATGTAACAGAGCCTTATACAAAAGCTATCACAGCAATCGTTAACGAATATGATCCTGAGATCATGCTGTTTGGTGCATCTTCCATCGGCCGTGACGTGGCTCCTCGTGTAGCTAGCCGTGTAAAAACAGGTTTGGTTGCAGATACAACAGGCTTGAGAATGGCAAAGACAGAAGAAGAATTCGCGAAGGAAGCAGCTATGGGCTGTGAAGATCCTACAAGAGCACTTCTTATGACTCGTCCTGCATTCGGTGGTAACATCATGGCAACATTGATGTGCCCTAGAACAAAACCTCAGATGGCAACAGTACGTCCTGGTGTTATGAAGAGAATTGCAAAAGACACAGCAAGAACAGGCGAATTAATCAAATTCAACGTTGATTTTACAGACGCTGATATGAACGTTGAAATTCTTGAAGTTGTAAAGGCTGACAAGAAGGCTGTTGACTTGACAGAAGCAAAATTGATCGTTTCCGGTGGCCGTGGTATTGGTGGTGCACAGGGCTTCGATTTAATCAGAGACGTAGCAGATGCATTGGGCGCAGAAGTTGGTTCTTCCAGAGCATGTGTTGACGCTGGTTGGATTGAAAAAGATCGTCAGGTTGGTCAGACAGGTAAGACAGTACGCCCTGACCTGTACATGGCTTGTGGTATTTCAGGTGCAATTCAGCACGTTGCAGGTATGGAAAACTCCGAATTGGTTATTTCCATCAACAAAAACGACACAGCTCCCATCTTCGAAGTTTCCGACTTGGGTATCGTTGGTGACGTTAAGGTAATCCTGCCTAAATTGGCTGATGCAATCAGAAAATATAAAGCAGCAAAGGCAAACAACTAAGGGTTTGTTTGTCGAATATTTTAATATAAGGCAATACCGTATAAATCCCGCTGGATGCTTTGTAAGCCTATTGGAGTGCTCAGGTTAAAGAATGATGCGGTATTTAACTTAAGAATTTCGCAAGCCCCACGCCTTTTGGCGTCGGGGGCTTTCGGAATGCAGTCAAAGTATAAGCTTTATTTGAATACAATATACAGTATTCCTTATTCTTTGACGCAATATATAGTATCACTTTTTACAAATGGGTTTGTTTTTAAATCGATAAGGGGGTTGTCGAGATGGAGAGTAATTCTATTTTTTTCCCTGGCTATACAGCTGGGGAGAACGCATATCGTGAGATAGAAGCTGTATGTTCACCTTATGGGACAAAGGCGGTAGTCATTGGCGGCAAAACAGCGATGGAAAAGACCAAAGAGTATTTATTGGAAGCAACGCAGGGGAGCTCCGTAAAAATTACCGATTTTATTTGGTATAAAGGAGAGGCGGCTTTTGAGTACGCTGAGGAATTGCAGCAATTGGATGTGGTAAAAGAAGCAGATATGGTTTTTTGCGTCGGGGGCGGCAAAGCGATTGATTGTGCAAAGTTGGTTGCAGATCATCTGAAAAAACCTTATTTCACTTTCCCTACCATTGCAGCGACCTGCGCGTGTATTTCCGCATTGGGAATTTATTATCACACAAATCATGTATTCCGTGATTTTTTCCGTGTGGAAAGACCACCTGTGCATGTATTTATTTCAACAAAGGTTATCGCAGAGGCTCCAGAGGTATATCTTTGGGCAGGTATTGGCGACGGCATGAGCAAGGAAGCGGAAGTTAAATTTTCTGCAAGAGGCAAAGAGTCGGAATTAACCTTATCCGAGCAGGCTGGGGTTGCTATGTGCAGCTGCTGTACAGAGCCTTTGCTGAAATATGGTATCCAAGCTATGGAAGATTGTCGGTTAAACCGCCCTTCCGAGGCCATTGAGCAGGTTGCTTTGGATATTTTCATTAACACTGGTATGGTATCTAATATGGTAGATTCCCATAAGTATAATACCAATTTGGCACATGCGCTGTTTAACAGTATGACCATGCTGCCTCAGGTTGAGGAAAGACATCGTCATGGCGAAGTTGTTTCTTACGGCACATTGGTTTTATTGACACTGGATAAGCAGTATGACTTATTGGATCGTTTCTTTGCGTTCTACAAGGGAATGAACTTACCTACAAAGCTGTCTGATATTGAGGTTTCCGTTGAGGAATTGGATCCTGTTTTAGAGGCAGCAGTTAAAAAGTATGATTTGGACTATACGCCTTATGAAATCACCACTGATATGATTAAGGCAGCAATTTTGGAGCTTGAGGATTTTAATCTGAAGGCAACCGCTTAATGTAATACATAGAGTGAAACTTTTGAGGCAAAGGAGAAATCCTTTGCCTCGGATTGTTCATTGGAATGATTTTCAACAGGAGAGGTTATCCTTTGTTTGTAAAAATGTAAAGCCTATGTTTCCAGGATTTGTAATAAAAAATCCGTGTAAAGCAGTGGGGCTTTTTTTCTTTGCTGTTTTCAAAATACCTGCTACTTTTAGCCTTTTTTGAAGCTTGACAGCTGTGACATATGCTTTTATACTTGTGAAGAGAAAAATTAGACTTAAGGAGTGCGTAGAATGGCATATTTTCCAAGAATAGGCATGCGTATGATTAAAACAGCAATCGCTGTGGGAATATGTTTTTTAATCAGCAGTTTAACGGGCGGAAATGGTAAGCCTATTTTTTCTGCTATTGCTGCAATTATTTGCATGCAGCCTTATGTGGAGCATAGTGTGGATGTGGCTTTTAACCGTATTATTGGAACGATCATAGGGGCAGTTTTCGGGTTGATTGCGGCATCTGTGAGCTTATACATTCCTCCTGAATATGAGTATGTGCATTTTTTGGTGATATCCTTAACGGTTATCCCTGTTTTATACACAACAGTGTTGTTAAAAAAACCAGGAGCCTCAGCTTTAGCGGGGGTTGTTTTATTAAGTGTTACTTTAAGCACTGGCGATTCCACACCCCTTATGGATGCAGTCAATCGTTCTGTGGAAACCATCGTGGGGATTTTAGTCTCTTTGGGAGTAAATATGGCTCATTTACCCCGACGCAAAGAGAAGGACTTTCTTTTTGTATCTGGGTTTGATGGGGTAATCTATGGAGAAAAAACCGGAATGACCCCCTATAGCATTTTTGAATTGAATCAGTTGCTAAAGGATGGCATGGCGTTTACCATTGCAACGGAACGTACGCCTGCATCACTAATGGCGGATATAGGCATGCTTCATATGAAATTGCCAATTATCGCAATGGATGGGGCTGTGCTTTATGATATGAATGAGAAGCGTTATTTAGCTTGTCACGGTCTTTCCAAGGCGATGACGGAGAAGATTGAAGCTTTTTTGCGGGAGCTGGATTTACATTATTTTTTAAACGTAGTTTGGCAGGATGTTCTGCTGATTTATTATCATGACTTTAAAAATGAAGAAGAACAAAAGCTTTATCACCAACTGCGTCTTTCCCCCCATAGAAACTATGTTTATGGAGAGCGTCCCGAGGAGGGCATTGTAGTTTATATTCTCCTTGTAGTAAAGGATGAGACTGCGGACTTTGTTACGGAAAAATTGGTTGAAATAGATAAAGAGAGAGAACTTCTCTTTTTGAGGGATAAATTGGAGACCCCAAAAGACTACTGTCATTTAAAAATTTATCATAAAAATGCCACAAAGGAATATATGATGAATAGGCTTTTGGAAAAGATGCCTCAGAAAAAAACGGTGGTTTTCGGAAGTAACAAGAATGATGCGTCCATGATGCAGGCAGCAGACTTGTCCTTTGTAACGGTTGATGCCAGCGAAGATGCCGTAAAGGCGGCGGACTATCAGCTAAGGGGCGCAGGTGACAGCATTGTCCGTAAGATGTTCCACATATATGAGCCTTTGCCTTGGCAATCTTTGCCTAAAGAGCTGAGGAATGAAAAAAAGAAAAAGGTGAAATGAAATGCAGAAAGAATTACACGAGTTATCCAGAGCAGAGCTTTTGTTGGGGGAAGACGGTTTAAGCAAGTTAAAGCAGGCAAAGGTCGCTGTTTTTGGAATAGGTGGAGTCGGCTCCTTTGCCACGGAAGCATTGGCAAGGGGAGGAATCGGGCATTTAACCCTGATTGATGGTGATTGTGTGTCCTTAACAAACATGAACCGCCAGCTCATTGCAACCCAAAAAACTGTGGGGCAGTTTAAAACAGAGGTAATGAAAGAACGTATTTATGATATTTTACCGCAAACAACAGTGGAGACACATTCTGTTTTTTTTACCAATGAAAACAGAGGTTTGATTGATTTTGGGAAATACGATTATATCGTGGATGCCATAGATATGATTACCTCCAAAATAATATTAATTGAAGAGGCAAAAAAAGCAGGCGTGCCCATCATTAGCTGTATGGGAACGGGAAATAAGATTGACCCTTCCAAATTTGAAGTGGCGGATATTGCAAAGACCTCTGTTTGTCCTTTGGCGAAGGTGATGCGCAAAGAACTGAAAGATAGAGACATACGAGACGTTAAGGTGGTTTTTTCCAAGGAACTGCCGAGAAAACCACGGGAGTCTGGGGAAAGCGGAAAGAGACAGATACCGGGCAGCCTCTCTTTTGTGCCTCCGTCAGCCGGGATGGTTTTAGCAGGTGAGGTAATTTGCCATTTGGCGGAGATTGTGCGGGATTAAAAAAAGTCCAAGTGGCGAATAAAGTAAAAAAATTCCAGAAAATATCGGAAAAGTGGAGAGAACTATTAAGAAAAAGAAGCATTTCTTATATTTTTCTGAAACATTTCAAAATCCCTTGAAAGGGCATATATATTTGGATAGAATAAATGTAACCATAAATTTATGAATTCTTATCTTCTTCACTGAAAGCACCACTTTACTCATGCGGTGTCTGATTGGCAGGCTATGAATGTGAAGGCGGATGAAAAAAGAATCCCTAGGATGGGCATTGCCCCAGTCCAGAGGAATAGGCGTTTCAATGACCTTTTGGTAGCAAGGGCGCAACTATTTGTTAAAGGATAATTGAAAAAGGCTAAAAGCAAATGAGCTTTTTTCAATGGATGTCGACCTTATGGACATCCTGATCCCGTAATTTTTATGGTTTCTGATGAATTGCTAAAGGAGGTGTTAGGGTGAAAAATAAAATTAAAGTTGCAATCACTATGGCTTTATGTGTAATGGTTTTCTTAAGTGGATGCAATGCAAAACCTACCTCCAATGTGGAAGTAGCTTTGGCCGAAGGCGGAACAGAGAATTATATTGCTTCGGCGAAGGCGAAGCTGGAAGCAGCCCCAAGCTTTGCCGCTGATTTTTATGCAGAGGCGCAAATGGGTAAAGAGGAAGACAAAACAATTTCAAAAGCTAAAATTGAAATGCTTCGAGAACCATTGGCAGTGGGGATTTTAACTCAAGACTTGTTTGGAAAGACAACGATGGATTCTCAAATGTATTTGGAAAAAGTGAATGATGATGTAAACATGTATATGTCATATGATGGACAGTGGACAGAAATGACATTGGCAGAAGAAAATGCGAAGAAGTTTGTGGGCATGTATGATGCCGTTAAGGATATGAGTATTTTGTTGGATGCAGGGGATAAATGGAAGCTGGTTTCTGCAAAAAGCGGTATTGTGACCATAACCGGAGAGATACCGGCGCAAAAGGTTTATGACGTATCCGAAGCGGGATTTTTCCTACAGATTGCGGGAATGAATGGTGTTGGTGAAAATTATTATTCTGATGTGGAAGCAGTTCCCTTTGAAATTCAGTTAAAAGAGGATGGAACACCCCTTTCCTTTACCGTTGATTTTGGGAAAACCTTAGAAACTGTTATGAACCATGTTTTGCAGGAATTGGGGCAGGAAGGTACTGAGTCTATCAAGGTTGAAAAATATACGATTACGCAAAATATTTCTAAGCTGGGAGAAGTGAAAAAGATAGATATTCCATCTGGAGCGAGAAGTGCCATTAATTATGAAAAAGAAATTTCTTTGATAGAAAGCAATTCTGCAAAGGATAAAAAGTAGATAAAGCGTGTGCTTTTTCAGGCACATGAAAAAACCTTGAAAGAGCAGTGCATTTTTCAAAGAATAGTTACTTTATTTCGATAGCCTGAGACCCTTGTGAAAACAGGGGTTTTATTTTTTTGGTAAAATGAAGAGGAAAGGGATGAATTTCAGTAAAAAAACGTAAGAAGTGCTGATAATGAATGGATTTCATAAATAATACTGTTTTTTTTGTGGGATGATGCTATAATAAAAAGGATTGACTTGAAAAAAGGAGAGAATATACTATGATCGCAGCACAAGGTGTCAGCCTTCAATACGGGGGCAGAGTGCTTTTTAATGATGTAAATATTAACTTTACAAAAGGAAATTGTTATGGACTCATTGGTGCCAATGGCGCCGGAAAGTCTACTTTTTTAAAAATTTTATCTGGGGAAATTGAACCCAACAAAGGTTCTGTATTTATAACTCCCGGCGAAAGAATGGCTGTTTTGAAGCAGGATCACTTCCTGTTTGATGAATTGGAAGTTGTTCAGACGGTTTTGTATGGTCATAAAAGATTGTATGAAATTATGAAGGAAAAAGAAGAGCTTTATTCCAAGGCGGATTTTACCGATGAGGATGGTATTAAGGTTTCTGAGCTGGAAGGGGAATTCGCAGAATTGGACGGATGGTCTGCAGAATCTAATGCGGAAATCTTGTTAAACGGCTTGGGTATCACCAATGAATTGCATTATGTAAAAATGAAGGAATTGACAGGTACCCAGAAGGTAAAGGTGCTTTTGGCTCAGGCGTTATTTGGAAATCCTGATATTTTACTTCTGGACGAGCCAACCAACCATTTGGATATTCATGCAATCAGATGGTTAGAAGACTTCTTAATGAACTTTGAAAATACCGTTATTGTTGTATCCCATGATAGACATTTCTTAAACAAGGTTTGTACCAATATTGCGGATATTGATTATGGTAAAATTACAATGTTTGTTGGTAACTATGATTTCTGGTATAGCTTTACCCAGTTGACCCAGCGTCAAATTAAAGACCAGAATAAACGGACAGAGCAGAAAATGAAGGAATTACAGGAATTCATTCAGCGCTTTAGCGCAAATGCTTCTAAGGCTAAGCAGGCGACCAGCAGAAAGAAATTGTTGGATAACCTTCAGATGGATACCGTTAAGCCTTCCAGTAGACGCTATCCCTTCTGTAGCTTTAAGCAAGATAGAGAAGTGGGAAATGATGTTTTATTGGTAGAGAATATTTCTAAAACAATTGATGGCAAAAAGATTTTGGATAACATTAGTTTTATGATTCGTCCTAACGAAAAGGTTGCCTTTGTAGGCAAGGACGAAATTGCAAGAACTGCTTTATTCCAGATTTTGATGGGGGAAATGGAGCCTGATGAAGGCAAATTCAAATGGGGCATTACAACCAAAACAGGATATTTCCCTAAGGATAATTCAGAATATTTTGAAGGCTGCAAAGAATCTTTGATTGAGTGGCTGAGACCCTTTGCCAAGGAAGGCGAGCAGTATGATGCGGATATTCGTGGATGGCTTGGACGCATGCTCTTTAGTGGTGAGGAAGCTTTGAAATCTGCCAATGTTCTGTCCGGTGGTGAAAAAGTTCGTTGCATGCTTTGTAAGATGATGATGAGCGGTGCCAACGTATTGATTATGGACGAGCCCACAAACCATTTGGATTTGGAGGCAATCACCGCGTTAAACGAAGGTTTGTCTGAATATAAAGGTACACTGCTTTTTGATTCTCATGACCATCAGTTTGTACAGACCATTGCTGATAGGATTATTGAAATTCTACCAGGTGGAATCATTGACAGACAAATGACTTATGATGAATATTTGGAAGATGAAGAGATTAATAATTTGCGCTTAAAATTGACAGAGGAGGCGTAAGGGTTGATTAACGGAAAAATTGATTTCAGAAGTGACACAGTAACTGTACCAACGGAAGAAATGAGAAAAGCAATGGCAAGCGCTGTGGTTGGCGATGACGTTTACGGAGACGACGCCACAATCAATGAGCTGGAGAGATTGGCTGCTGAAATTTTTGGCAAAGAAAGTGCCCTTTTTGTTCCCACGGGGACAATGGCCAATCAGCTTGCTTTATTCACCCATGTACAAAGGGGTGAGGAGGTTATCCTTCCTGATAACTGCCATATAATTGCCCATGAGGTAGGGGCGTCCGCAATCATTGCAGGTGCACAGTTGCGCTCTGTACCCAATGTTAAGGGTGAAATGTCTCTGGATTTGGTTGAGCACTATATCAGAAAAGACCCAGATGATATTCATCAACCAAGAACTGCGCTGATTAGTTATGAAAATGCAGATTCTGATGGTCAGGTACGGTCTTTGGAGTATATGAAACAAGTGAAGGCGCTTGCTGAAAAATATCAATTGCCCGTTTATGTTGATGGTGCACGTATCTTTAATGCAGCTACTTATTTAAATGTGGATGTAAAAGACATGGCGCAATATACAGATACCATTTCTGTGTGCTTGTCCAAAGGCCTTTGTGCTCCCGCCGGGTCCCTATTGATGGGTAGCAAAGAGTTTATTACCAAGGCGAGAAGAAAGCGGAAAATTCTTGGTGGCGGTATGCGTCAGGTGGGTATTTTGGCGGCAGCGGGTATTCTTGCACTGAAGGAAATGTCAAGAAGATTGCAGGAAGATCATGATAATGCAAAATATTTGTGTACAAGCTTGAAAGAAGTTGAAGGCTTGGAGGTTTATGAGGAACGTCAGCAAATTAATATGGTGTTTTTCCGCCTAAAGGACTTCCCCATGGATTCTGCTACATTGGTAAAATATATGGCTGAGCATGATGTACGCATCAACGGTGAGGACAACGGAATGATGCGGTTTGTGACCCATAATTATGTTTCCAAGGAAGAAATTGATAAGGTTGTGCAGTTGTTAAAAGATGATGCTCGATAAAAGTGTTGCCCTCGTATTTCGGGGGCAGCTTTTTTATTCATAAGGGGGAATGGTTGCCATTCTAAGGTCTATGGGCATATTATAAAGTAATTTTAGTGGGGTTTATAGTGCAAGCAATTTCTTGAAGACTTGATTACCTGAATGAATTGTAAACCGATGTAAGAATGAAAATATTTATGGGGGAATGTAAATGTGGAAGATTTTTTTGGTTTTGGCAATGGGTTTTGCAATTGGTTTTTTTGGACTACTTAAGGAAAAACAAATTAAATTAAATTGTCGTCTGGAAACCCTCTGGCTTATGCTCTTGATTTTTTGCATGGGGGTTAGCATAGGCAGAAATGGCGATGTGATTCGGAATTTACCTGTATTGGGCGGGAAGGCTCTGTTATTTGCCATTTCATCAGTTATTGGCAGTATCCTTTTTGTATTTCTTTTGAGTAAGCTGTTTTTTGAAAAGGAGGGGGAAAAATGAGTATAGCCATTTTAATTGTACTGGCATTGGGCATTCTTGGAGGCATGTATATGCCTATGGAGATAGCAGCTTTTTTAGATGAAGCATCTTCTTTTATGCTTTTGATATTATTATTTTCAGTTGGCATAGATTTGGGGCTAAATCGTCAAGTTTTTAGTCAGGTGCGCCAATTGGGCTTTCGCATTCTCCTGATTCCTCTCGGTGTAATTTTAGGTTCCTTGTGTGGTGGTGCCATTGCAGCACTGATTACCCAGATGCATTTTAAAGAAGGAATGGCAATTACCGCAGGCTTGGGTTGGTACAGCTTATCTGGAATCATTTTAACAAATGCGGGAAATCCTGTTGGAGGAACCATATCCTTTTTATCTAACGTATTTCGTGAAATGCTTACCTTTATTCTAATTCCTTTTTTGGTGAAATACTTAAATTCTTATAGTGCCATTGCGCCAGCAGGGGCGACAGCTATGGATACTACTTTGGGGATGATTAGTAAACATACTGATGGCAAGACGGCTGTCATTGCTTTTATGAGTGGAATCACTTGCACGTTGCTTGTGCCTGTTTTAATACAATTTTTTCTGTAGGAGAAAAAAATTGAAGAAATCCCTTGACTTTTTTGGTCGAATATATTATTATTACTTAGCGAGTTGTCCACATGCGGATGTGGCGGAATTGGCAGACGCGCTAGATTCAGGTTCTAGTCGGGGTTTCCTGGTGCAGGTTCAAGTCCTGTCATCCGCATCAATGTAATTAGAATTACCCATAAACTCAACGGTTTTTACACTTGTTGAGTTTTTTTAGTTCCCATTTTTTCATGCTTTCATATGATTTTGACGCGCTAGATTCTTTTTAAAAAATATAGGGTTTAACGAGTGATTTTTTAATTGAAAGGATGTCTAAAATGAAAAAAATTAGCCTTAATCAGAATGAACCTATTACCATGTCAGAATGTTTTGAGCAATATATTGTTCGCTGTAAAGTAAGAAATTTGTCTGAAAAAACATTAGATATTTACAGGGTTCATTTTTCTGTACTAGAGAAATATTCAATAGCAGCAGATTGGAGTTTAAGCACTATTAATTTATTGAAAATAGATGGTTTTATCCTTTATTTAAGAGAAAGAGGTTGTAATGATATTACTGTGCAATCTTATTTAAGAGATTTAAGGGCATTTTTTTATTTTTGTATGGATAATGAGTGGATACCGCAATTTAAAATTAAACTCCCCAAGGCTGATAAGAAAATAAAAGAAACATACACAGATGAAGAATTAAAAGTATTACTTAAGAAACCTAACCTTAAAAATACTGATTTTACGGAGTACAAGACTTGGGTGTATTCTAATTATTTATTAGCTACTGGAAATAGAATTTCTTCAGCGTTAGATATAAAGATACGCGATTTGGATTTTAACAACCAATTAATTCAGATGAATACAAGTAAAAATAGAAAAGCCCAGATAATTCCTATGTCGGATAGTTTAGCTGTTATCTTAAAGGAATATCTTAACTACAGAAAGGGTACTAGTGATGATTATTTATTTTGCAATTCTTTTGGAGGAAAATCAGATTTGCGTACCTATCAAGAAATGCTTGTTAAATACAATAGAAGTAGGGGAGTAATAAAAACATCCTCTCATTTATATCGTCATACATTTGCAAAAAAATGGATTCTTAATGGCGGTGATATTTTTCGCTTACAAAAGCTATTAGGGCACAGTGATTTAACGGTAGTAAAAGAATATGTAAATATGTTTAGCAAAGATTTATCGTTGAATTACAGCCAATTTAATCCACTGGATACACTGGAAATTAACCAGAATAAAACACGAATTCATATAGAGAGTAAACGTAGGTAAATATAATATATACCCCTTTTTAAGCATAAATATTGCTTTTTAAGGGGGTATTTTTTTTAGGCATAGAATTAGTCAACCAATGTGTTAAAACCTCTGTAATCTCTGTAGATTGACGTTTTCGCTAGTAGAATAGGTAAAGAAATCTCAATCCAATTCAAAGAATTGCTGTTGCCGAAAAGTATCGCCCTATTTATGAGAAACAAGCAAAAGAAAAACAGGTCAAATTTTACGGCAACCAATATCAAAGTGTTGAAAGTGGTATTACCCCAAATTTGGTGGAAGTCCAAAAAGAAAACAACAAAAGACAAGGAGAACGTACGGACTTAAACATTGTGCCGAAACTGGCGGAACGGGATGAACAAGGAAGACAAGCCTTATTAAACGGGAAAACACAGCTCATGGCAGAACCGCCAGAAGCATCCAGCGCTAAGCAAATAGCAGATGTGCCAGTTTCGGCACCTCTGGTAGAACAAGGCAAATCTCGTGATATTGTAGCCAAAAAGTGGGGCTGAGAATTAAAGAGTTGGAAAGATTGTATGGAGTGACTGTTGGAGGTAATGGGTCTAACCAATATAAAGAGCAATTACCGCAAAATGCGGAAGTTGCTAATTCTAAAAAATCTCAAGAAGATATTGCCAAACAGATGAAGATGTCTGTTGATGAGTTAGAGCAAAAAGGAGAAACAGAAAAAATATGGTATCCACCATTTAAGGCATACCTATACGGAATATTATTCCTATCAGCTTAATTGTAGGTATACCCTAAAACAGGGCATACCTCATCCACAGAGTATGGTGGGTAACAAAACGTTATATACCCTCACTCAACTATGTTAAATTTAACATGGTTCAACCAACGGAAAAATCCGCTCGTTACTCCATTCAATATTGACCATCCTTTATCTATATCCCTTAGAAAAATGCACGTTTTTCCACTCTATTTTAAACGATACTACTTTTTTTGAGCAATTCTTCACCTAAAACATTTGAAACGAAAATAGGGGTATATTCTTAAAATATACTCTTTGTTATTTGACAAAGAAAAAAGGATATGCATTTAATGCACATCCCTATAAATTATTTTATCATTTTCAATCTGGTAATTTCCTCTGTATTATGAAGTATTGCATTTTTCAATAGTTTAATATCTAAGTTAATATTACTTACATCTTCCGCAATAAAATCTAGTTTCTCAATCTTGTCAATATTCCCCATATATCCTTCTACTAATAACTGTATATTCTTATTGGTTTGATTTTCTAAAGTTAATTTG
Organism: Anaerotignum propionicum DSM 1682; assembly: GCF_001561955.1. Classification (NCBI taxonomy): domain Bacteria; kingdom Bacillati; phylum Bacillota; class Clostridia; order Lachnospirales; family Anaerotignaceae; genus Anaerotignum; species Anaerotignum propionicum. The sequence goes on along the minus strand of NZ_CP014223.1, from coordinate 2,901,228 downwards.
ATTTCATTTTGTCCTTGCTCTAAACTATATAATTTTTCGTTAATTGGTTGTAATTTTGTATCAAGTAAAGTTGATATATCAGTAAGTAAATTTTTTATATCATTGTCCATGTAACAACCTCCTTTTACTTAGCGGTACTGTACTATAATTTTTTAATCTAAATCTTGAATTAGTTATATATCTATTTTTTTTTATATAGCTCATCTTCATCTATTTCAATTTTCCCATGTTCAGCTTCATATTCGGAAATAACATTCTTCAATAATATTTCAATCTCTTTATTTACAGAACGTCCATTTTCTTTTGCTATAATCTTAAATTTATCCATTGTATTTTTATCAATTCTTAAAGGGTAAGGATTTTGTTGAACTGCCATTTTTATAACCACCTTTCAATATCTTAATTATATCATATAGATATCAAAGTTCAAGTATTCAAATAGATATCAAAAAGATATTGACTCGACAAAACCTTTGTGATATATTTTAGATATCAAATAGATACTTAATATCACCCAAGGTTTGAAAGCATATACTTCCCTTGTTTCTAATGTCCCTCTAACGGACAATAGGTACTAAATAAGATAAGGTGTAATGAGCCGATGCAAAAAATCATTCGCAGTAACTTCCTACACTGTACTAGGGATTATATGCGTCAGTGAGAATTTTTCTTGTATAAACTCACAATAAACAAAGAATAAGAGGGTGGAACGGTATAAGAGGATATAAGCTGACAAGGGGATATACATACTTGGTTATTAGGCTTACTAATGAAAATTAGACTCGTACAGTATTAAGCGAAGGGCAATGGCTCCGAAGTGATGATTAATAGAGGTATCTTTCCACTTGTTGGGAAAACTCTATTTTCGCTCCAAACAATCCACCAAAATGATAATTTTTAAAACCAAAATGTCAAGTGAAATTTCTAATGTCAATAAAGTTGACAATACAAATTAAAGGAGAGATTCAAATGAGATTATTAAATGAAGTTGCAAAAACTATCGTATCTGTAACAGCAGAGAAATTATGTGCTATGAAACAGAAAGAAAATGAGATTAAAGCAATATATACACCACCAGTGATTGAAAATGGTGTATTAGTTCAGATGGGGAGCGTCAAATTTGAAGCACCTGTAACTCATGTAAATAATACCGCTGGAATCAAATGGTATGAGGACAAGCTTGTGTGTCAGAGTTAAAAATTATTTAGGTATACCCTAAAATGCAGTATACCTATTAATTAGGAGTGGATAAGCTATCTATTCCTAATTTTTTGTTATTTTAATGAACAACTATTTTCACGTTTGATTTTTCTTAGTTGGCATCCCATAAAGCATTGCTTGGGATGTAAAAATGTCATATGTTGAAACAATTTTATTTACATCATAAATTAATATAGCTTTACCTAATTCAGATAGATTTTTTCTGTATTGCTCAGGGAAATAACACATAACACCATCTAATAATTTGCATGCTTTTGTTTTGTCTTCTAACATTAAATAACCGCAAAAGTAGCAAAACTGAGTTCTACCAGAATTAAAATCATATGGATTTTTGGTTAATAAAAAATTATTAAAGTGATGTATGCTTTGATTTATATAATTAGCTGTAATCAGGTCTAAGTTTTCTTTACCATTTCTCCAAGTCAAAACTCTATTATTTAAATTAATTCGTGATGTTTGATTCATTGAGATATGTAATAAATATTTCAATTCTACTGTAGTTGCATGAGATTCAGAAAATGTTTTAATCATTGCGTCAAAAACAATTTTAGATTCGTCTTTAAATTTTAGAGAATCATACATATGAGTAAATTCATGCCATAAAACAGCTTTTTGATATTCTTTTTTATACTTGTAAATGTCATTAGATATTAATAGTTCATATCCATTTTCTATCTCATTATTACGACGTACTTGAGCTATAAAATCATCACTATTAACATGTAAACAATGTTTAATAGGTGGTATTTTGTATGAAGTTGATTTGCAGAATTTTTCTATCTCTATATTAATTTCTTCAATGGTATACATTTTTTACCACTCCTTTAATAATAAATATAACACATGTATCTTTAATTAGCAAATAGAGGTACCAAAAGGAGAAGCAAAAAAGAATATAGAATTATGTGTGGTCAGTTATTTCAGCAGAATGCTATTGATAAAACAAAAGGAATTATTGCAAAACCTAGACCTAAACATTGGTTTGACTATGGTTCAAATAAAATTAAAGATGACGACTCAAAAGAACAGCGTGAGTTGAAAGAATTTAATAAGCGGCTTGTGGCTGATAAAAAACCGTACTTCATGCAATACATTTACCCAGACGTAAGAAGGATATATAAAAAATACATAACTGATTCAAATAAGAAATGTCAAACAGAGTTTAAATTTACTATCAATGAATTAAAAAATAAACCCAACAAGACCACTCAAGAAATAGAATTTTTAAAATATTATGATTATCGTATGCCAGTGGGGACACATAATTGCTTAGTAAATAAAATCTGTTGGTTGTTTGAAAATGAGTTTGATGACTACTTAGCCAACTTTAAAAATAACAACACATTCGATTACTCTATTTTAAAATCAAGCGTAAATTATTCTGCTTATACTAAAAATAAAATTGAAAAGATATATAAAGACTATTGCGATAAATTGCAAAAATATCAACAACTAATTAAAAGAGAACGAATTAACGACGATGATGCATTTGAACAAAAAAACATGATGCTGACTGTATTTAAACAAGAGTGTTCATGTATATGTCCTGACCAAAAAGAACTTGCAAATATATTAATTGATTTATGTTACCCTACAAATAAGTCAAAACAATTTGTTTGGGACATGTGTAGTTCACAAGTTATAGAAAATTTATTGGAAAAAAATAATTACATTGTTAATTATCCAGAAAAAGATGAAAATGGAAATATTTTATACATAGGTGAAAAATATTCAATGAAACAAACACAGATTGGAGAGGTTTAGTATTAACATAATTTTAAAAGAAAAAGAGTACGCAGAGAACGTATTAAAAGAGCCTAAATTGAGCAAAAAACCATCATACGATTTAAGAATTGTTGCTAAATATTTATATCATGTTGAAAATTTAAAACCAAATCAAATATATAAACGACTTGTAAAAATAATGGAAGAAAAATATTATAATTTTGCTATTTCTCAGTGGCAAGATTTATTACTTAATATTGCAAAACACGCAAAAAAACGTGATTTGATAAATATTGATTATATACCAGTTACTAAAAACGAATTACTAACAATTGACGGCATAAAAAGTAAGCCTATGAAACGAATCGCTTTTACAATGTTATGTCTTGCAAAATATCGCAATATGGTAAACGAGAACAATCGTGATTGGATAAACTATGATTTTAAAGATATTTTTAGGATGGCTAATGTTACTGCTACGATAAAAGAACAATGCTTTATGATTCACGATATGAAAGCATTGGGTTTAATAAAAATGAATAAGTTGGTAAATAATTTAAGTGTAAATGTTTGTTACATAGATAAGACGGAATCTGAAGAGGTGCTGAAGATTGATGATTTTAGAAATTTAGGATATGAATATTTGCTATATTGTGGAGAAAAGTTTTTTAGATGTAAAAGATGCGGGGTTTTGAAAAGAAGAACTGCTTCCAATATGAGTTATTGCCGAGAATGTGCTGAAATAGTAGAAAATCAAAAAACGAAAGAACGGGTACAAAAATTTAGGAGTAGTAAAATGTAACGGTTTTAAAAGTGCTACAAACCTAGTAAAATCAATGGTTGTAGAGCTTATGTCAGAATTGCTTTAGTGTATAGTAAGTAATTGTTTTATTAATCGTCTACTATGGAGAAGGAAATGTAAAAATGTATAAAAATTCTTGATGTGTTGACATTTATTTTTTGTTAAGTCTCTCAAACCCACTGTTTACAAGGGTTTCAACCACTTTTTATAAATTTTCAAAAACAGAGATAATTACAATAAGGGGACGAGCAAAAAGTGTAATAAAAGATGTGAGAATGCAATTTGTGTACTCCCCTATTTGCAAAAAAAGAGGTCTAATTGCGTTTTGTAAATTTAAAAAATGTTGATTTATCAATGTTTGTGACACTTTTTTTAAGTTACTATGGAGGACATATTTAAATTTACAAAAAAAGAGGTGAATTCGCAAATCTAGTGTCAATTTCGCCCTAGAACTAGGACTATTTTTAAGTTACTATGGAGAGGGTAATTTCTAACTCTATCATCACCACCACCAAGAAACTAAGCATCTAAACAGGTGCTTTTTTATTATCAAAATACTTTCAAAATACAAACTAAAAGGAGAAGATGTAAAATGGAAAATTTAACAGTAAGAAATTTAGAGGTAATTGAAAATGAAATCATCCAACTGAAAGAACAAACAGCACGCAATATTATTTTAATTGGTAAAGCATTAATTGAAGCTAAGAGCCAGTTAAATCATGGTACATGGGGTATTTGGTTAGAAGAAAAGTTTGATTTTACACAAAGAACAGCAAACAAATTTATGCAGTTGGCAACTACATTTAATGTGTCAAATTCGAATTCGCTTTCCAATTTGGGGCAGACGAAACTATTTTTACTTATGGATTTACCAGATGAAAAAAGAGATGCGTTTATAGAGGAAAATGACATTGAGAGTATAACCACTAGGGAATTGAAAGAAAAAATCAAAAATGTAAAAAATATTATCAATCAAGATGAAAGAGATTACAACTCATATCAAGTTAAAGTTTCAGAATTAAAAGAATTTCCTAACCACACAAAATATTTCCCTAACATTGTAGGGGAGCAATATATTAATTTCCTAAGAAGTATTGAAACATCAGGAGTTATTGAATCAATTATAATTACTCAAGATAAAATGATTGTTTCTGGACATCAACGTGTTAGAGCTTGTAAAGATTTAGGGATTGAAACTATTCCAGCTAGATACTTTTATTATGATAAAAAAGGAAATGATTCATATGAAAAAGAATTATTTTCTTGGTTTTGTATTGGTAATTGTATGTGTGGTCAAATGGATTATTACAGAGAAGCTAAAAAACATTTAGATGAAATGAAATAAATTAATAACTAAATGGGGTACGCCAGTTTCGGCGTATGCCCATAATATCTAAAGGAGAGGATATATCCAATGAATAAAAATTTTAAAGTCATTCATAGCCTACAATTAATGATGCACTTAGTTAGAAATGGATTCAATGTATCAAAAGTAACAGATGCCTACCCTAAACAGGGTGAAGAGAAATCAAAGTATAAGGTATTTCTATTTGAGAATACACCAGAATTGAATGAATGTTGTTTGATGTTTAAGAAATAGGTTCTCACCTTTGAAGGGGAATAGTATTTTTGATTCGCCTTTGAAGGCGTACCAATAATACAATTTGAGTTTGAAATCATTGATTGCCAGACAGACCATTGGTCGCTTTGCCAACATATTGATTAACGTTTCACTTCAAAGGGGTTCGTAAAAACATAGTTACCAGATATTAACCACTCAATTATTGGAGTGGCTTTTTTTATGCAAAGAAATAAGGAGGATATTAAATTATGACAAAAGTAAAATGTATGTATTATGGCAAAAGGTACGAAAGCAAACCACAAGGCTATGAAATTGCAAGTGTTCAAAAGAATTTAACCAAAACAGAAATATCTATTGAGGATTTGGCACAAGGGTTATCACATGGAGCCACGTTTAAGCCAGCATATTTAAATGGCAAGAAAACAACTGACTGGATTCAGCAGCAACTATTTGCTTTAGATTTTGACGAGGGTACAACTATTCAAGAGGAATTAATTAGATGCAAGGAATTAAATATATCACCTTGTTTTGGGTATACCAGTTTTAGTTATACACCAGAGCATGAAAAATTTAGATTGGTATTCTGTGCTGATAGAGTGATTACAGATATTGAAACCAGAGATAAAATTCAATCATCGTTAATGGAAGCTTTCAAACATTGTGACATAAAATGTAAAGATGGCAGCAGATTATTCTTTGGCGGTAGAATGTTAATTTATGAAGATTATTCAGCTACGATTAACACTGATGAAATTATAAGTAAACATTATGTGGAGGAAATTAAGTCTGCTAAGGTTAAGAAAGCTCTTATTGCCAATAGTGGTAAGGTAGATAAAGTTAAGAAAGAATGTAATATTGTCAATAAATCAGGGGAAAATATTCAAGCTATTATGGATAGGAATGCTGATAAATTAAGGGTTATTCTCGGTATGGGGGATTTAGGGGTAGGTAATAATAAGATATCTTCTTTATCACCTACTATTAAAACCCCCCTCACCATATTTAAGTGTCAGAATGATTTATATAGTTACATAAACAGTATTGATTTAGCGGAATATTTAGGAGTAAGTAATGAAATGTTCAACTGTATTCTACCATCACATGAAGATGATTCACCTTCAGCACATATTTATATTTCTGATAATGGAACACCATTATATAAATGTTTTGGTTGTGATAAAGTAAGAACTATCATAGGAATTACAGAGGAATTAGCACACTGTAGAAGAAGTGAAGCGATTGAATTTATCAAAGCGGTATATGGATTAGAATTAGTTGAAAGTGATTGGACAAGACAGCAGAAACAATTAATGATTGACAGTGCAAATTATCTTGATACTGAAGAATTTAAAGAAGAATTTCCAGAGTTATCAAAATTGATTAGGACTAGGAAACATCATATTCAGAAATTGTTGATGCACTTTACACAGTACGTTAATGAGGATTTACAAGTTGATGGAAAACCTTTATTTTTGGAAGTTATACTACATTAATGAAAGTGTGTGAAATAAATCCTAATAGAAGCCAAACATTCTCACAATCATTAACATTATTTACATTATTGAATATGCTGGACAAAGTAACCGTAGAAAAGATACCAGAGGATGAATTAGCGAAAGCTAGAGCAATTGCTATAAAATATGGACATAAAAAATTAACGAACTTCTATTCATTTGAAGAATATGGAGTCACTTCTCTATCAAATTCAGAAGAGATTGCAAAAATATTAAAAGAAAATAATATTACATTAAAGGGTATAAGTAGAGAATATGTATTAAGGACGTTTGGTACAGAATTAGCTGACAAGGTGTTTCCCCAGTACAAGTATGAGAATAAAAAAGGTACAAGTGAAAAATCAGATGATGCTACAACAGAGTTAGCTAAAATGGTTGCAAACGCTATCGGAACAGATAAGTATATATTAGAAAGCGAATTAAAGAAAACACAGAAAATGGAATTACAATGGAAGAAATCAATGCAGGAAATATTGAACGCCTATGACTTAAAAAGAGTAAGGTTAAATAAACAAATAAAAGCTGATTTTGGGATAACTTGTGAGGGGTATCCTTTTGTTATAGTTAGAAGTTAGTTATTGCTAATTTAATTTATGTAGGTAGTTGGTTGTACATCATGTACAACTTTTTTTATTGTAAAAAATTATACCCTGCGTCCATTTGGTCGCAAGGTGAGAGACACTATTCAAACGATTTAAAGAAAGGTAAGAGTGACTAACAGAATGAGTAATTATCAATTTACAAAAGATTTAAAACATGGCAAAGTAGGAGAAAAGTGGTTTCATGATTTCTGTATCGACAAAGGTATTATTTGTATTAATGTAGGGGAAGATGGATTTTTAGGAATTGAAAGTGGTATTGATTTTATTGTCCAGTATACAGATGGTACTATTGCTAAATTTGACGTTAAGTTTGATTCAGTAATGCATAGGACAGGGAATATGTTTATTGAGACTTACCAAGATACAGGTAAAAAAGGATGGTATTACAATTCTAAATCAACCTGTTATTGCTACATTGACGAATACAATGGTGTCCTATGGATGTATACCAAGTCAACATTAGAAGAATACATAAACAGCCACAAATTAAACTTGAGAAGCATTACTAAGAAGATTGATAATAGAGAAGTTACAGGAATTCTAGTTAATATCAATAAATTCTCTGATTGGTGCATTGAAAATAATCATAATTTAATTAAGTATGTTAGACTGCTTGATATTGATGATATTGATGAGGTTTTATAAGGGCTAGACATTATTTAGGGGTACCGATTTTTTCGGTATCCTTTCTACTATTACATATAAGGAAGTGTAAAAATGAGCGATAATGCAAAAATTACAATTCAAAACTTATTGACAGTGAAAAGCATAGTTACAATACTATTGACTGCTATATTCAGCTATTTGGCTGTAATTGGTAGAATCAGTGGAGAACAATTTCTGACTATTTTCTCAGTGGTAATTGCTTTTTATTTTGGTAGCCAATACCAGAAAGGAATTCAATCGCCAAATAAGGAGGTTGAGAATAATGAGTGACATAACTAAGCCTTGTAGAGACATTCAAGAGTTGTCTCCACTGGCTCAAATAGCCTGTAATCTGTTCCGAGACGAGTGCAAAAAGGTTGGATTGATTGTTTGCATTACAGAAACTTATCGTCCGCAGCAACGGCAAAACTGGCTATATGAGCAAGGCAGAACTAGGGCAGGAAATGTGGTTACATGGACAAAAAATAGTAGGCATACTAGTAGAATGGCTTGGGATATTTGCAAAAATGTTAAGGGGCAAGAGTATTCTGATAGTGCTTTCTTCTCCAAGTGCGGAGAGATTGCAAAGCGTTTAGGTATCACTTGGGGCGGCACATGGAGTACACCAGATAAGCCACATTTTGAGATTAATAAAAGCTGGAAAGCACCAGTAATGGAGGACGACGAGGTGGTTGAGAAGGATAAGTTGATTGTTAATGGTAAGGAATTTACTGTTGAATTGATTCGTAAGGATGGAACTACTTATATTAAGACAAGGGACATTGCCGAGGTGCTAGGGTTGAAAGTTGGAAGCAAGGGAAAAATTCCTGTGATTAACAGATGATATTAATATTCAGGAGGTACAGGTGTAAATGAATTACAAATTTCTGTAATGAGTTTATTTCCTTGTGTGGCGAGATAATCATAGATTAGGATTGTAATGTTTCTAGCTAATTCTGTTGATAATGGTGTAAGCGTAAAAATTAAATATAAGAGGGCAAATATACATCTTGTTTTCCAATGTTTAACACTTGTTTCATATCCATTCAATCCAAGAATATTTTTAAAAAATCCTGCTATCTTATACGCAATTGCATAAGCGAATAAGTCAACCAATTCACCTATGCTCAATATTACAAAATAACAAATAAGAGTTTGTTGTGGATTATTAAATGCAGGTGTTTTGATTGTTGCAATGGAGGAAATAATCATATATACAGCAATAAAGAAAATACGGGACATAAGTTTCCTCCTAAAAGATTTATTACTATAATACCATATATTTACATAGAAAGGAAGTCATAATATGCCAAAAAATAGAGATAAAGATGGAAAATATATTCCTGCAACAGGTTTAACCAAACAACAAACAGAAGCTATTTATTTGATTGTTTATGAGGGGAAACAGGGTAAAGGAGTTTATGAGGCTATAGGAGTTTCTCCAAGTACATATTACGATTGGTACAAGCAAGATTTATTTAGTCAAGAGTTGGAAAAAGAAAGAAAAGTAATGAGAAGACAATTTAAGAATAAAGCTTGGAAAAGACTAGGAGATGTATTGGAGAATGCAAGTTATAGAGATGTGATGCCAGCTATAAGAATGGTGCTGGAAGATGATGAGAGTAGTTTCTACTTAAACAATAAGTTGGAAGTCAACCAAAATACCACAGAAACTATTACAATTAAGCTTGTAGATGATAGTGAAGATGTCGATTAAACTATAAGTTACTTCTATATTATACAATTAACTATTCGCAAAATTACTGTTTCGTGAACAGATTAAAGCCTATGGGAAATAGCTATAAACGTTGATTTCATAGGCTTTATTTAATGTAACAATCAAATAAAAATTTTATCTGTTGGTACTAATAGTAATATAACAGTGAAAATTAATGAAGAAATCCACGACACAAGGACAGAATGAAGTAGTTTATAAGTTAGGTAGGGGGAACACCCTTTTAAAATATACCCATCCCCCTGTTTGAGTACAGATATATCACACAGCTAATTTTATTACCAGAGTTCAATCAAGGTTTGGTAAATTTACCAAAGGCTGAAGATGGGGAAGGTTTTCAGAAATCTGAAAAGGTTACTCAAAAAAAAGAAACCAATGTATCCATCATAAGGATACTTATATGAGGTGGTGTTTTACCACCCCAAAACGGGTGTCGCTACAAAATAGAAAGCGATTTCTAATTTGGAAACGCTATTTTCAATCATGCAGGATATGCATAGTACGCACAACCTAACATAAGGAGGATGACAACAAAAAATGAATATAACAATAGACAAAAATATATTTAACCCCGTATACTCCCCATACTTAACAGATTATTCAAACAGATATGAAGTCTATTATGGTGGCAGAGGTTCGGGCAAAACAAAATTCATATTTCAGAAATTACTTCATAAATCCCTATCTAATAAGCGCCGTATTCTTTGCATGATGAAAACAACCAATGCAATTAAACAAGGTATCTGGCGAGAATTAATGGACTTACTGGACGAATGGCAGATAAGAAAATTAGGCAAAGTGGAAATCAATCGTTCCGATATGACAGTGAAATTGCCCAATGGGAGTGAGTTTATTTTCAAAGGGTTGGACAATGAAGAAAAAGCAAAAGGTATCTCAGAAATTTCAGATTTATATTTGGATGAAGCAAATTTATTTTCACAGGATGATTTTATTGCGCTGAATGGTTCTATCCGTTCCAGAAAATATAAAAATCTGCAAGTGCTAATTTCCTTTAATCCAATGAGTAAGTCAAACTGGATTTATTCTTACTTTGGCTTCGATACCGAAACAGTACCCAAAAATACAACAATATTACATACAACCTATCGGGACAATAAATTCCTACCCGACACATACCATGATGAAGTTTTGCTTCCCATAAAAGAAAGAAATCCAAGGCTATATAATATTCTTGCGAACGGCTTATTTCAAACAACGGACAAGCTTATTTTTAGCAATTGGGAAGTACAAAATTTTGACATGCATGAGTTAGTTCAGAATAACAATGAATTACATACTTGTACAGGAATGGACTTTGGTTTCAGCAATGACCCGACAACGGTTATTTTATCACTGGTGGATGAAAAGACGAAAACTTTATATATCTGTGATGAAATTTATAAAAAAGGTATGCTAAATACTGACATTGCAAGGGAAGTCAAAGAAAAAGGATGGCATAAAAATGTTATTGTCGCAGATTGTGCGAATCCGAAGGATATTACTGATTTGCGGAGAATGGGCATAGATAGAATTCGTAAATGTCGCAAGGGAAAAGATAGTATTCTTCATGGGATTAATAAGTTGCAAGAGTATAAAATTATTGTCCATAAGAAATGTGAAAATACTATTTTAGAACTGGATAACTATACTTGGGAAAAAAATAAGCAGACAGGGGAATATATCAATGTTCCGATTGATGATTTTAACCATGCGATTGATGCCCTACGTTATTCCATCCAGTCCATAAAGAAAAAAGCTAATATATTAACAGCACGATTGTAAAGGGGTGAGAAATTGTATTACCTAGATAAAAACACAGCATTAACCATAGAACGTATTGAAAAGTACATAGATGATTTCAAGTTCCGTTATCAGCCGAGACTATTGAAAAACAAGCGATATTTTGATTGCAAGAACGATAAAATTATGAACCGTACTTTTAAGGACTTCAGTAAACCTAATAATAAAATTGCTTCCCCTTGGGCTGAATATACCACTACATTGATTAGTGGCTACTTTGCTGGTAAGCCAGTGACCTATGACACACAAAGCGAAGAATTGAAATCTATTTTAACTTCATATGCAGTAAAGGAAGTTTCGCATAACCAGAGCATTGCAAAGGATTGCTCAATTTATGGTATAGCTGCGGAGCTCCTTTTTATTAACGCAGATAAACAGGTACAATTTGAGAAAATTGAGCCTAGCACTGTAATTCCTATTTATTCTACGGATATTACCAAAGAATTGAATTATTGTATTCGCTTTTGGGATAGTACAGATATTCTTACAAATGAAACTACGACTACTATTGAAGTGTATGACAGTAGAGAAGTAACATACTATAAGAAGTCTGTAAATGGGACAGTACGAACAGGTCAAGAGAGCCACTATTTCAGAGAAGTTCCCATTAATATTTACTATAATAATGAGGATTTAACAGGGGATGCGGAAAAGGTACATCATTTAATTGATGGTTATGATATTAGTCTATCAGATACCGCAAATTTCAGAGAAGAATTGAATGATTCCTATTTGCTTGCGATTAATACTGGTTTAGCTAATGAGGATATTTATGCCATGAAGCAGAATCGAATTATTGCAGTAGATGGAATTGGAGAAGGACAACAAGCAAGCATTTCATTTTTAAATAAGGATTCCAACGATACCGAGAATGAAAATTATAAGAATCGCCTTGCAAGTGATATTAAGATGTTCTCTTGTATCAGTGAGTTGGAAAACAAATCTCATACAACGGCGACACAAGCAAAATTGTCTATGTTGTCTCTTGAGCAGAAATGTGCTATCAAGGAAACCTTTTTCCGCAAAGCATTATTGAACCGTTGGGAAATGGTATGCAATTATTATACTCTTTTAGGGAGTAGTATTTCTATTGATGATTTAAAAATTACGTTCCTTAGAAATATTCCCTTAGATTTAGTAAGTATCGGTGATTTTGTGGCTAAAATGGCACCTTATATTAGCAAGCGTTCGCTAATTTCACAAATTCCGTTTATTTCAGATATTGATGGGGAATTGTCTGCAATAGAGCATGAAAACGCTATTAATTCATATGAGGAAGATATTTTAAGTGGTGATGATAATGAACAATAAAGCTTATTGGGCTGAAAGAATGGAGAATGCGCTTAAGCTATCTGAAAAGCAAGTGACACGTCCACTAAAATTATTGTATCGGAAAGCCTTTAAAAATATCAGAACTGAGTTACTTAATATTTGGCTTGATATGGCTGGTGAGGGTGAAATATCCCAATCAGCCTTATATCAGAGAAATAGAATGTCCAACTTACAAGCATTACTTTCCAAAGAATTAAGGAAGCTTGGAGAAACCAACATAGAGTATATGCAAACAAGCCTATATAATACTTTTCGCAATGGGTATGAAAGCATGGATAAATTTCTTGGTATCAAGGGTACATTCTCTTTTATGGATGAACAGGTAGCAAAGCAAATTGTCAGTCAAAATTATAAGGGTGCAAATTTTTCAGAACGTATATGGATTGATATGGATAAATTACGCTTGCAGATTGAGGATAGCATTACTAAGTCAGCATTACAGGGGAAAGACGTAAGAAAAGTTGCAAAGGTATTGCAGGAAAGAATGAATGTGGCATATTCCAGTAGCAAAAGGATTACAGTAACGGAAACTGGACGTATATTTAATGAATCTGCAAGGCAAAAAGCTATGGACAGGGGATATAACAGTTATAGCATTTTAATTGAACCTGATGCTTGTGATGATTGTGTGAGAGAGTTTACAGGGAAGCATTTTAATATAAATGAGAGTGTACTTCCTCTGCATCCCCATTGCCATTGCACCATATTAATTGATATTAATTAGAGCATTCTCCCAATTTGGGATGGTGTTATTTTTATGCCTTTTTAGGGGTTAGGCTTTAAATAAACAACTATTACAATACAGAATTAAGGGTTGGCAAATTTGCCGAAACTTCATAGGAGGAATTTATTATGGAAGAAAATACAAACATTAATGTTGATGAAACACAGGAAACAGAAAATACAGAAAACAAGACATACACTCAAGAAGAGGTTATGGCTTTACTTCAAGCTGAAGCTGATAAACGAGTAACACAGGCTTTAAAAAAACAGCAAAAAGATTATGAAAAGAAGCTTTCTCTTTCTGGCTTGGATGAACAGCAGAGAAAACAGGCTGAAAAGGATATGGAGATTCAAGAGCTGAAAGACAAGCTTAGAGAGTTTAATGTAATGCAGACGAAAACAGAAATCACCAAAGTATTATCTGCTAGGGGCTTAGATGCTAGATTTGCAGATTTAATTGAGATTGGTGATGATGTGGAAGAAGCACAATCTAGGATTGATAGTTTGGACAAGCTTTTCAAGGCGGCAGTAGCAAAGGAAGTACAATCAAGAATTGGTAGCAATACGCCGAAAGCTTCTACCACTGGCTTAGAGGGCAATATTACCAAGGAGCAGTTTAGGAAAATGAGTATGTCAGAACAGACAGCACTTTATCAAAACAACAAAGAATTATATGAACAGCTTGCAAAAATGTAAGCTTATAGAAAGGATGATTAATTTATGGCAACTTTAGGAACAGGATATGAAAATTTTATTATTGAGAACAAAATGACAGATTTGGTAAATACCCTTTTGGATGCTCGTTCTCTTATGACAGTAGACTCTTCTTTGTCTGGTGTAGCAGGTTTGAAAAAGATTGTAAATAAGTATACTTACAGCGGTGCAGTTGAAAAGCTTGAAAAGGGAGCAAAAAATACTGTAATCGGTAGTGTTGCGTTCGTACCCACTGAGTATGAAATTGAAAGATACCAGCAGACATTTAGATACAATGATATGGATGTGATGCAAGACCCATACTTACTTGATACTGCAACAAGTGGTGCGTCAGTTGTAATGGCTAACAAGATTAAGACAGATTATTTTACTGAACTTGCAAAAATCTCAAATGGATTTGAGTACACAGCTTTTAATTATGCAGCAATTGTAGATGCCCTTGCAGAATTGAATAAGGAAGTTGAAGAAAATATGTTCATTATCATGGGTAATGACTTACGAGCAAAAATTAGAAAGGACAGCGATTTCATTTCCAGCAAGCAAGGCGAAATTTTATATACTGGACAGTTTGGCACGATTTGTGGACTGCCTGTTCTATTCTCCAAACTTGTACCAGCGGACACTGCCTATATTACAAAGAAAGATGCAATTAAATTCTTTGTAAAGAAAGAAGGTTCTGTGGAACAGGATAGAGATATTGAAACAAAAGATAATACTGTGACTTATGATAGATATGGTGTTATGGCTTTGGTAGATGAAACCTATAGCATTAAGTTAACAAAGAAAGCTTAAATTGTATTGAGAGGGGTGTGTCAAGTTTGATGCACCCTTTTATAATGAGGTGAGAAAATAGAACAGTATTTAGATGTTGCCAAAGCTGTTTTTGAAGCCTATACCAATATTACCTATGATGAAACCAATGTAAAGCACTTCGCCATGATTCAGGAAATGGCAAAATGTCATAAAACCAAAGAGGGTAATGAGGGATTAAATAGTATTTCAATTTCTGGCACAACAGAAAACTATAATGAGTTTTATCCTTATTATATTAGAGTTATGTTGGATAGCGTAGCAAAGCCTAGAAGTAAGGTGAGATTTCTATGAGATATGAAACCTATAAATTATTTCAACTGGTAGAAAATTTTGATGATTACGGCAATAGCAAAAATGATTTTGAATTCCTAGAAAATATTTCTGTTCATATCAATGAACAACATATTAAAGTATTGGGAACAGAAACTTGTTATTTTGTAAAGGCATTACAAGGGGTTACACCTTACGATAAATTTGAACTTGGAGCAGAATACATGATTTCAAATTTTAGTCATGAGTATAAAATAATTTCTTTCATCAATGGACGATTAGCACAGCTTATATTGGAAGAGGTGAAGGTATGAATGAGATTTCTTTAAATATTGAGAATGTTATAAAAAATATACTTCCCTCTGTGATAGATAAAGGACTGGATAAGGCAGGATATATTGTGGAAAATGATGCAAAAAGAAAAGTAGGTGTTAAAACAGCCACACTTAGAAAAAGTATTACCCATGATGTGGAAGATGGTACTTGCTATATTGGAAGTAATGTTGAATATGCGCCTTACCATCATGAAAAGAATCCATTTCTTGAGGACAGTATACAGGAAAACATACAAGAAATTAAGGATTGTTTTAAGGGGGTGCTTGACAATGCTGAATGAAATTTTAACAATTCTAAAAGCTGACAGTGAATTATATTCCCTCTTGGGTGCTACTGTATCAGACAGTAAAATTTATATGAATCAAGGGAAAGCTGAAACTTGTATCAGCTATAAATATTCTATCATTTCGAGTGATGGAATTAAGGCACAAAGCAAGCTAGAAATGAACTGTATTAGTCCCGATTATGGTAAAGCTGAGAGTATATTGAGTAGAGTAAAACAGCTATTAATTACAGTTGGAAATAAACAATTAAACAATGACATTTTAAACGTAGCCTTGAATGGTGGAGGGAGTCTTTTTATTGAAGAAACCAAACAACACATCATTAAGGCTTATTTTATTTTGTCAATTCGAGAAAGGATGATTTAAACATGGAAAAAATCGTATTAGGTAGTGGCAAACTGTACATTGATGAATTTACTGGTGCTTTACCTGAAGATGCTGTTTTGGAAGTCGAAACTAAACTTTTGGGATACATTCAGGGCGGTGCAACGTTGAGTTATAAACCTAGTTTTTACGAAGCAAAGGATGATTTAGGTATAGTATCTAAAAAAATGATTACCGATGAAGAAGCCGTTTTAAAATCTGGTGTTATGACTTGGAATGGAAAAACATTGCAAAAACTTTGTTCTACTGCGAGAGTGACAGAGGATGCAACAAAGAAAATCAGAATTGTAAAAATCGGTGGTGCATCTAAATATGATGGGAAGAAATATGTAATCCATTTTGTACATGAGGATGCGGTGGACGGTGATATTCGTATTACAATTGTCGGCAGCAATGAAGCTGGATTTGAACTTGCATTTGCTAAAGATAAGGAAACGGTTATCAACGCAGAATTTAAAGCGCAGCCACAGGATAACGAAGGAACTCTGATTCTGTATAAGGAAGAAGATAGCGGTATTACAGCGTAAATGACTAAAGGGGGATACCATAAAAATGGTGTCCCTTTTCTATTTAAAAAAAGGAGTGAAATAAATGCTAGATTTGCAGAAAGCTTCAACCGAACTATATGAAGTAAAATGGCTTGACGGTAGTATTTTGAAATTGCAGAAACCTACCAGAGCTATGGAGCTTAGTTTCTTTGATATGCAAAATAAGGAAATGGACGAAAAAACAGCACAGACATTATTGTATAACCTTTTGTTCCGTATTTTCAACAGACGAGAGCCTGTAACTATTGAAAAGAAAGGTTTCTTTCATAAGCTCACAAAGAAAAAAGAATTGCTTGAAATCACAGAAAGTGAAATTGAGAAAATCCCCTATGATATTTTGTTTGAGGTATTAAAGGAATACTTTGATTATTATTACAAAAATCTGAAAATGGGGGAATAGTTCTCCCCTATATGCCCTCTGATACAGGGGAGGAAGTCAAGGAATACTTGACAACGGAAACAGAGGAATTAAAAAAAGTATCCGATTATTCAGGGTTAAATTTTGATGAATGCTTAAGCCTTGGAATGGATACCTATAAACAACTTTTTAGAGATGCGTTCATTCACGATATGAAGCAATCTAAGGAAGGTAAAGAGTATCTGGAGGACTGTTGGCTTTTACAGCAAACGACACCTGATAGGGGTAAATTAAAGGAACGGTTCGGAGGTGACAATAAATGATTGACTTAGGTGCTTTGGTTGCTAGAATACAGGTTGATAGCGGAGACAGTACCCAACAACTAGAAAATTTCAGTGGTAAAGTTGAAAATGCAGATGGGAAAAGTGTTGGTTTAAAAGATGCATTGAAAAAGTTAGCAGCTGGTTTTGCTATTGGTGCAGCTATCAAAAAGACTGCGGATGCTGTGGTGGATTGTGTCAAAAAGGCTGATGAATTAAAGCAATCTTTTAATACCCTCCAAACACAGACAGGCGCAACAGATACCGAAATGGAAGGGCTAGAGCAATCCCTTAAAAATATCTATGCAAATAATTACGGTGAAAGTTTTGAGGATATTGCCACAGCAATGGCAGAGGTGAAGAATCAAACGGGGCTGGCGGGGGATGAGTTGGAAGATATGACGGAAAATGCCATTGCCCTTCGTGATACTTTTGGGTATGAGGTGCAGGAAAGCACCAGAGCTGCCGACATGATGATGAAGCAGTTTGGTATTACTTCGGAAGAAGCTTTTAACCTAATTGCCCAAGGTTCTCAGTATGGCTTAGACAAAAATGGAAACTTACTGGATAGTATCAATGAATATTCGGTACATTTTGAACAGCTTGGCTTTAGTGCTGAGGACATGTTCAATGTATTCCATGATGGGGCAATGGAAGGCGTCTTTGACATTGATAAAGTTGGTGATGCTTTCAAAGAGTTTGGTATCCGTGTAAAGGATGGTAGTGACACAACAAATGAAGCCTTTAGCATTTTAGGGTTGAATGCACAGGAGATGCAGGACAAATTTTCACAAGGCGGTGAAAGTGCGCAAGAAGCCTACTGGAAAGTTACGGAAGCCCTAAATAGTATTGATGACCCTGTACAAAGAAACATTGCAGGGGTTAATCTTTTCGGTACTATGTGGGAAGATGTGGGCGATAAAGCCATATTAGGCGCAATGGAAATGTCAGATTATTTTAATGGTACAGTGGATACCATGAACCAAATCAAGGAAATTAAGTATGATAGCTTAGGAAATGCCTTCCAAGGTGTTGGTAGACAAATGGAAGTGGGTTTAATGATTCCTTTGGGGGAAAAGCTCTTACCAAAGCTGAATGAGTTTGCTAACTACATACAAGAAAATATGCCTTCAATTCAAGAAACCTTTCAAGGAATTATGGATAATGTAGGAGCTGCCATTACCTTTGTAACGGATAATCTGAATATTATTATCCCTATTTTAGCGGGTGCGGTGGCTGGGTTTGTTGCATTCAATGTGATTAATACAGTAATTCCTTTATTTACAGCAGTGCAAACCGCTATCACAGGTACAACAACGGTACAAGCAGCATTAAATGCGGTTATGGCCGCAAATCCGTTTGGGGTGATAGTAACTGCAATCGGGTTATTGGTTGCCGCTGGTGTTGCTCTGTATATGAATTGGGATACCGTAAAACAGAAATGTGAAGAGTTGTTTGCAAAAATTTCTGAGGTTTGGGAAAACATCAAAACTACAATCTCTACGAAGGTTGAAGAAATAAAGACAGCCATCCATGATAAGATTCAGGATTTCAAGAATGCAGGTAAGGCAATTTTCACAGGTGTTTGGGACGGAATTAAAGAAGTTTGGGAAAACATAAAAAAATGGGTGCAAGATACAGTAGATTGGCTGACTGATAAATTAACATTCTGGAGAAAAAGTAAAAGTGAAATGTCGGAGGACGATGACGACTCAGACGGCAGCCATAGAAACGGCTTGTCCTATGTTCCTTTTGATGGGTATAAGTCTATTCTACACAAAGGGGAAATGGTACTGACACAAGCCGAAGCCGATAGATACCGCAATGGAGAAAACGGTGGAAGCAAGACGGAAAACTTTATTGTAAACATTGAAAAAGTTGAGAACAGCAACGGCAGAACTACAGGGGACTTAATGAGAGAAATGGAATTTTACAGGAAATCTAAGAAATTAGCTACAGGAGGTGTTTAAGGTGTATCAATATTTTACGTTTAAAGGGATAAATTCCCTTGATATGGGTGTGGTTATGCTGAAAGCACCCTCCATTTATAAACCAACAAAAAGGGTAAATGAAATCCAAATTGCTGGGCGAAACGGTATCTTACATGAGGATACCAATACATATGAAAACTATACAAAAGAAGCCGAATGTCAGGTGATGGACAGAAGCCGTATTGATGATGTTAGCGCTTGGCTGAATGGTTATGGCGAAGTTATTTTCAGCAGTGAACCAGATAAAGTATATCGGGCATTCATCAAGAACCAGATACCTTTTAATAACATTCTGCTGAATTTGAATGATTTCCTAGTACAGTTTGATTGTTTCCCTTTTAAATATTCTGTGGATAAAGCAGATGAGGAATTGAGTCTTACTGCACCCACAACGATTTACAACCAAGGAACCATTTACAGCGAACCAATTATCACAGTTTATGGTACAGGGAATATCGCACTTACGATTAATGAAAAAAACTACACGATTACTGGAATTGACGGCTATGTCACTATCAACAGTGAGATTCAAGAAGTTTATAAGGATAGTACAAATAAAAACAATTCCTTTTCAGCGTTGGATTTCCCTAAATTTCAAGAGGGGGCGAATACAATCAGTTGGACGGGAAGTGTAACAAGATTAGAAATAAAACCGAATTGGAGATGGTTATAAGATGGCGCAAGTCTATAAGAAATTAGAAATTGATGTAAATAAAGAAGTAACAAGTATTATTACAGCCGTGCAAAATGATACCAAAAGCCGATATTTAGATGTTATTTTATTAGACGGCAGTACAGCAATTAACCTCACAGGGCATGAGGTTAGAATATATGGGAAAAAGGCTGATGGGACGGAGTTTTATAACAACGGAGCCATTACCAATGCAACCGCAGGAAGGTGCCAGTTTGAATTGACTTCTCAGGCGTTGGCCGTGGCGCAGGACTTGGAAGTGCAGATAATTTTGTACAAAAATAATTTGGAAGTTCTCAGCACACAGCCCTTTAAGATACATATAGTGAAAAGTCTGATTTCTGCAGGAGCTGTGGAAAGTAGTAACGAATATGGCGCATTGGTGGTGCTATATCAAAACCTTTACGAAGCCCATGACTTAATGACTACCATGGTGCAAAATATCGGTGTCCCCGGGGAGATTGCAGGGCAGCTTACCATTGATACCATGTGGGATGCTTGGGAATATCTTTGCAACTATGTTTCCAAGGATTTGACAACATTGCTACAAAATGCAATCAATAACAACTCTGTGGATGGGGTTGTGCAGAGGTTGGGGAATACTGCGGACACAGGTGGAACGGCAACGGCAGGGACGGTAATGGGGAAGCTAAATGCATTAATCAACAAAAAGCAAATGTTTTTATCAAGGAAGATGGCGTCTGTAACTGCAGGAGTAAGCAGTAACAACACAACAGTAATTAATGGGGCTGGTTTATTTTATAGCGTAACGGCATTATCAGTTAATATTTCTGACAGTATAACAATTAGCGTTGATGGTAAATCGTATACTAACACGATGGGTTATAGTTCTGGGAATGCAATGGCTTGGTTGTATTTGACTACCTCGATGAGCGATATGGAAATTCTAAAAGCAAGCTCATATTCAGGATACTCTGGACAACATTTTTCAGTTATAGAATTTAATAATAACTTAACCATAACTTACAACCCCACCTCAACAAGAAACATAAGAATTTTTTATGCTTTATACGAATAGGAGGCTATTATGTATTATAAAAAACAAGGAAATGTACTTCCAGAAATAAAAGCTGGATGCGTATACGAAGAAAGTTATTCTTATGAAGGATATATATTTTTGAAATATGAAGTAAACAATATTCCGTCAGAGGAAATAGTGGAAATAACGAAAGAAGAATACAAAGCAAATAAACCTATTATTCCAGAATTGGAGCCAGACCCAATGGAACTCATAGAAGATGAAGTCCTACAAGCTGAAATGCTGTTAAATCAGCAATTGATTCTAAGCAAGCAGACAGAAATTGATATAACATTAGCAGAATTACTGCTGAATCAACAGGGGGTGGTGAGATGATTTATAAAATTGTAAAGCGGTATTTTGATTCTCAGATTTATTCTGCTGAGAATGTAGGCATGTTCGTAAAAAGTGGCAAAATCACAGCAGAGCAGTTTGCAGAAATCACAGGGCAGGAGTATGAGGTGGTTTAATGATTACCATACATGAAAAGAATAGCACAACATTTGATACTTTGGGCTTGGGGGCATTGCTTCCGAGCCTTTGTACTGTAAAAGAGGAGTTAAACGGCCTGTATGAATTGGAGATGGAACACCCTTATGATGAGTGGGGGAAATGGGAGGACATTGAAAAGGGACGTATTTTATGTGTAAGTACGCCAAGGGGAAAACAGCCTTTCAGGATTTATAACATTAAGCCTACTATGGAAAGTATTGCAGTGAATGCCCGTCATATCTTTTATGATTTACTGGATAACTTTATTCAATCATGCGGTATCACAGCACAGACACCACAAAGCACATTGAATAGCTTGAAATCAAGTTTTAATTATTCTATGCCATTTACATTTAATACCACACTGACAGGCACAGGAAGCATGGCAGTATCTAGTATCAATCCTATAGCTGCACTTTTAGGAGATGGGAAAGACAATGATAGTTTTGTTTCTGTTTTTGGTGGTGAGATATTAAGGGATAATTATAATATTTCCTTCTTACCCTCCATTGGCAGTGATAAAGGGGTTTCTATCCGATATAGTAAAAACCTTATAGGCTTAGTGATTGAGGAAGATATTAGCGAGGTAGCCACAAAAATATTTCCTATTGGTAAGGATGGCTTAATAGGTTCGCCTGTGAGTAGTTCACATATCAATGACTATCCGTATCCCAAAGCAAGAAAGTATGAAGATTCTTCCCTTACCACACAGGCACAACTTACAGCTTTTGCCCAAAGTATATTGAATAGTGGGGTAGACTTGCCAACGGTAAATATTAAGGCTGATTTTCAGCTATTGGCAAAGACAGAGGAATATAAGAACTTTGCTATCCTTGAAGATGTTCAATTAGGGGACGTTGTGACAGTGGTAAATAGTAAGATGAACTTTAGTAAGAAAGCGAAGGTTATCTCTTATGAGTGGGATTGTTTATTGGAGAAATACAGTACCGTTGAATTAGGGGATTTTGTGGCAGATATTACAAGCAGTATTACCAGCGGAGAGAAAAGCCTTTCAACTGCTTTGGGTGCAAGCACTGAGGTAAAACAGGTATTAAACCTTATCAGTGGTAATATTACCATAGCAAACAATACACTTTATATCAGCATGGATAATGTTAATTACACACAGGCAACAAAATTGTTTCGCTGGGGTACTGGTGGCTTGCAATTCAGTAGCACAGGGGTTAATGGTACATGGAAAACAATAATAGATAGTAATGGAAATTTAGTAACATAAAGGGGTTGATGGAATGAATCATGATGAAATGTCAGTAAGAATTGAGAATGTAGAGGTACGACAGGATAAGTTAGAAAAACGTCAGGATAATTTAGAGCAGCTTACAAATGCTTTCGCAAAAATGGAAACTGAGCAAAGTTACATAAAGAAAGATGTTGGAGAAATTAAAGCAGATGTAAAGGCTTTAGCTGAAAAACCAGCTAAGAGATGGGAAAGTATTGTTGAGAAAGCAATTACTTTTATTGTGGCTGCTGTGGTTGGGTTTTTGTTGAGTGGGGGAACGATGTAATAAATTTTAGGGTATATAGTTTAATAGCTATATACCCTTTTTTTGTTAATGGAATATTCTTTACTTTTTTAAATTTATTCGTTATAATTTTATATGTACTTTGATAAGTAATCTAGCGAGTGAAATTAGAAATAATCTAGCGAATGAGTGTTGTAAAGGTTGATTTTTAGGGGTTCTTTGCGGATATTAAATGTTAGAAATTATCGGCTAGATTCAGGTTCTAGTCGGGGTTTCCTGGTGCAGGTTCAAGTCCTGTCATCCGCATCAATGAATAAGTGAACTCAACAGTCGAAAGATATGTTGGGTTTTTTTGTTTTTAAAAGTTGAAACAACGGGAAGCTAATGCAGTATGTTATCAGAATTTAGAGTCAAATTCTTTTAGCGAAAGTAATTTTTCTGAAAATTGTGGAGAAAAAATGTAAAATTATGTTATACTGGTTTATAGATACTTTAGCTTATCGGATGGGGGCGTTGAAAATAAAACGTTTTTTTGAGACATTTGTAATATGTTTTATTATGTGTATAATTCTTCTTTTCTTCGGTGCGCTGATTTTTCAAAGTGTAATTGCAACAATTGCAACAGTTGCTTTGTTCTTTACAATTTTGATTTCTATCTATATTGAATTACAGACCAAAATAGAAGAACTGGAAAATCGAATCAAAGCACTTGAGCCCTTAGAGGAGCAAGACGAAGCAGTAGTAATGCAAGAAAACGAAAATAAACTTGTTTGAGGTTCTGATATTTTTTCAATGAATTATTTCTTGCAATATGGAATGTTATATGGTAATATCTTCAATAAAATATTTTGTCGAGTAATGGGGCTCCTCTCAGCGCAAATTTGTTTACACAATGAAGCGCTGAGAGGAGTATTTTTTTAGGGAGGATTGGTTATGAAAAAATATGGAGTTGTGGTTATTCATGGAATATGGACCCTTGTTTTAGTTCTCTTGTGTTTTGTAGTTGAACCAAATCTATTCAAGGTCGTCAGCATAATCGGTTGTGTTTTCGTGGGGATTATTGGTCAATTCATATGGAATCGAACCTTGATTGAAAATAAGCATGACAAAAATAAATTGTCTCAGGAATTAGCAGTGGTTTCAGGGAGTATAAAATCGGTCTCAGCAGAAATTGAACTTACTGTGGATGAAAGCAATACATATTCAAAAACTCTTTTTCAGCAGTCCACCCAAATGGCAGGTCAAATGACAGAGGTGAATCAAATTATCACCAAATCATCTGCCGCAATTAAAAATTTGGTTTCATTGGCAAGCACCACCAGAGAAATGGCTTATCAGCTTGATGAAAATAGCAGAAATTCCGGACAAACCATCTCCAATAGCAAAACAGAAATCATGAATATTGTTGAGGTGATTGGAAAAATAAAGCTCACAAGTGGCAATGCCGCAAACGCCATAGAAACTTTGAAGGAAACATCAGAGAAAATTTCGGGAATGTTGAAAGAGATAACTGCAATTTTGTCTAATATGAAGCTGATTTCTATTAATGCGTCCATTGAAGCGGCCAGAGCCGGTCAGGCAGGGCAGGGGTTTACTGTAGTTGCATCTGAATTTAAGAACCTTTCACATATGACAGAGGTATTTGTAAAGGATATTGAGGAACAGATTTTGACCATGAAAAGTGATGTAAACAATGTTTACTGTGATATTGCACAAAATAACGAAAGCGTAGATAGGGGCGTAGCTTTTTCAAAATTAATAGAAGAAAATCTCCAAAATATGAGTCAATCCTTTCAAAAAGTGATTATCATGGTTGAAAAAATCAACGCCATTAGTGATGAACAGAATAGAATTTCTGATATGGTTGGTGATCAAATGGAATCTATGGAAGATTTGGTAATTATAACGAGCCAAAATGCAGATGCGGTCTATCATTCTGCCCTAAGTCAGAAGAATAGGGTGGAAAATATTGCAAAGATGAGTATGAAACTGGGCATTGCTTCCGATGAATTATCAGAAATTTCCGATAGCACCATCCAACTGCCTGCGCGATATAAAACGAAAAAATTTACGGAAACCCTTAATGAGACTGCACGAACCCTATTATTCGAAAGAGAATAAACTTTTTGGGGTGATAGGGGTGGACCTTAATTTAAACGGATTAGCCGCGAAGTGAAAGAAATAAAATTTCCCTTTCTTTTAATCTGGAGTAAAAATGCTTGCTTTCTGTGAAACATGCTTGAAAGAGTTTCTCAAGATATAAAGTTTCATCAATGTAGTAAATTCCCAGATGGTATAGAAAAACAGGATTTTTCGTTTCAGAATCTATTTGAGATAATCTGTTGAAAAGAATCACACAAAGGAAAGAAACGCTAGCTTTGGATTGGTATTTCAGATTTTAGTCAAAGCCCCTTTGTGTGGTGGAGAAAAAAAGAAAAATTTTTTTCTAGGAGAAAAGATTTCGTTTCGTATTTATGTTTTTGAAATACATTCATAGTGGGCTTGCTCAAACAATTGAAATAGGAAGTTTTGGTGTCAAAACTGGTTGAAAATAACTGAAGGGACTGAATATTATAAAGATTGGTATTGCGGATTTCTTCTATTGTTGATATAGTTTTCTTCCTTGCATTCCTCTGAGCCTTCTATGTTATAATACCCTTATAATTAGAAAAATCAGGATATCTTGTAAACAGTACAGCTTTACATGCATTTTCATTCAGGAGGTGAAGTAAGTGGAAAATAAGGAAATCATGTTAGAACAGGCAAAAAAATATAATAGCTTTTATTTCTATGATGAGAGGAAAATTATTTCAGCTGCAAATCGATTAAAAGAGGATTTCAAGGGAATCGAATTTCTGTATTCGTTGAAGTCCAACCCTGCACCGGCAATTGTTGAAACCATATTCTCACAAGGGTTTGGTGCAGATGCAGCCAGCCTTGGGGAAGTGAGATTGGCCAAGAGGTTTGGCTTACCGCCCGAAAAGATACAATATTCAGCACCGGGAAAAAGCAAGGAAGATATTGAAGGAGCTTTGGATCTTTCTACAATTATTGCGGATAGCATCAATGAGGTTTCTTTGATTCAGGAAGTGGCAAAGGAGCGAAATATGACCGCTGAAATTGGAATTCGGATCAATCCCAATTTTACTTTTTTTGGAGACGAAGGTGTTTCTTCAAAATTCGGAATAGATGAGGAACAAGTATATGAATGGATTCCAAGGTGGAGGGCTCTATCCCATATAAAAATAGTGGGTATTCATGTGCATTTACGCAGTCAAGAATTGAAGGCACAGGTTCTTGAGGCGTATTATAAAAGGATGCTTTTATTGGCAATTAAGTTTCAAGAGGCGATTGGTTATAGGCTTACCTTTATTAATATGGGTTCTGGGCTGGGGATACCCTATGCAAAGAAAGAATTGCCATTAGATACCAAATATTTAGGAGAAAAAACATCCGCTTTTATGAAAGAATTTCAGGAGAAGTTAGGAGGAGTAAACCTTATTTTGGAAACAGGTCGCTATGTGGTAGGAGAGAGCGGATATTATATTACACGGGTATTGGATAAAAAAGTATCTATGGGAATCACCTTTATTATTCTCCATAATACATTGAATGGCTTCATCCGTCCGTCCTTAGCACAGCTTGTGTTGCATTATGCCAAGGAAAATACTCTTGATGGCAGTGAGCCTTTGTTTACAAGCAAAGATGCCTTTCAATTTGTTCCGCTAACTAACGAAAAGGAAGAGGAAGAAGTAACCCTCATGGGAAATTTGTGCACTGCATCAGATGTTATTTCAAAGAATATCATAATGCCCAAACTCAATGTGGGGGATTTGATAGCAATTTCCAATGCGGGGAGCTATGGAGCCGTTTTAAGTCCCATGCAATTTTCATGGCAATCGCCTCCGCCACAGCTGATTTTGCGTTGTGATGGCTCTGTAGTGGATGCTTACAATTAAGACGTTCAAATACAATAAAAAAGCCCGATTTTGCGTCATTGTATTGACATAAAACGGACTTTTTTTATTTTGAAATTAAAAAGCATGAAAACCTAGACTTGGCAGGCAATATCCTCCCTGGGGGTGCGGTTCACACCCATAAGGAAGAATACCATACCAATGATACATAGTGCTGAGAATAGCCACAACATAACGCCTACGTTGAAAAATTGCAATAGATATCCTCCCACAAGACTGCCAAGGATATTTCCGATGGTGATGCCAATGGTGATTAGAGATTGGCCTTTCACCTGATCATGTTTTTCTAAGGCAGTGCTCACATAATATACAATTGCTGCCGTAAAGGGTGCAAAGGAAATAGCTTGAAAGCTTAATGCAATATACAGCAAGGAGATATTGGAAGCAAGGGTTACACCAACTGCTTTAAACACAAAAAATATGGCTGTAACCTGAAGCAGCTTTCCACAATCCCATTTACGAATGATCTTTGTGCACAAAAGCATGGTTGGAACTTCCAATAGGGCGGTAAATGCCATAATCTGCCCCAAAGCTTCGTTACCTTTTCCGATTCGCTTTAAAATATGTATCATGTAATTATTGATTGCACTATGAGATATAAAAATACAGGCAATGCCCAATACAAGTAAGGCAAAACGGGGATTACTTTTTAAAACGGTAAGGGTACCTCCCTGTATAGGATTTACGGATTTCTGGGAATCCATTTCTGGGAATTGCTTTAAAATAAGCAAAACCACAACGATTAATCCGCAAGCAATCACAGGGATGCACTTGGTGGAAAAAAGTACAGTCAATGTTCCTAAAAAGAAGGTTAATACGGAGTAGGCGAAGGAACCAATGCCCCTTGCAACACCAAAATTCAGGGGAATTCCGTTTTGTATCAATTGCATGCCGAATGCGCTCAGGATTGGCTGCATGGAAAGCCCCAATAGGATAATCAGCCCATATAAGACAGCTACAATAATCATAGGAGGGCTGAATACAGACAGGAGCACAAAAGGTACAATTTGTGCAAGGCACAAAATGACAAAAGCTCCCTTTACCGTAAACCGTGTACCTTTATCCGCCGCTGAAGCAATGATGGGTTGTAAAAGAACTGAGAGAAAGCTGGAAATCGCAATCAATAGTCCAATACTGCCATCGTTAAAGCCTTGGTCTAACAAGTACACCGCAGCAAAGCTGGCGATACATCCATAGCTCATCCAGTAGGTTCCTTGTAGTGCCCCGTAAAAATAGACTAAATTATCCTTTTTCATATTTAAACCTCATCAAATTTAATGGGTAATTATCTCTGCACCATCTTCTGTTACAAGGACGGTGTATTCCCACTGGGCTGATAAAGAGCCGTCCTTTGTGTAAATAGTCCATCCATTTTCTTCATCTTGGAAAAACTCTTCTTTTCCTGCGTTTACCATGGGTTCAATGGTAAAAACCATGCCTGGAACCAAAAGCATACCCTTTCCTCGTTTGCCAACGTGGCAAACATAAGGGTCTTCATGAAAATCATTGCCAACACCATGACCGCCGATATCCCGCAAAACGGTGTAGCCGTTGGCGTGAATATACTCGCTGATGACAAAGCCGATGTCCCCTAAGAAGCCCCAAGGTTTTACTTCTTTTAATGCTAGATCCACGGATTCTTTTGTTACCTGCACTAATTTTTTTGCCTCTGGGCTGACTTCTCCAATGCAGAACATACGGGAGGCATCAGCATAATAGCCATTTAATATTGTAGTAACATCAACGTTAATAATATCTCCATCCTTTAGAACTTCATCAGGGGAGGGGATGCCATGGCAAATGACATTGTTTACGGAGGTGCACACGCTTTTTGGATATCCGCAGTAGCCCAAGGGTGCTGGTGTGCCTCCGTGGGAGATGGTATATTCGTGTACAAGGGTATTGATATCCTCTGTAGACATACCGGCACAAATTTTTTCTGCCACCATATCTAAAATTTCTGTATTTAATTTTCCGGCCTTTCGAATACCCTCAATTTGTTCCGGTATTTTGATGATCTTATGTGAGGGAACGGTTGCCCCTTTTGCTTTGTACTGTGCAATTTTATCATCCATTGCTCCATGGCATTGCTTATATTTTTTACCGCTGTTGCACCAGCAGAGGTCGTTACGACCGAGTTTCATAAGTAGTCAGATCCTTTCTTTAAATTCAATTCGAGTGCTGAACAAATTGCTTCAAGGCTTTTCTTCAAAAATGAGTGTTGAAACATTACAAGAAAAGGATATGAAATGTTATTTTTTTTCAGAACATCGAAAAAAATGATTTACAAATTCATTTTTCATAGTAGCATAAAAGGAAGGGAATAACAATAGAGATATTGCTTGATGAGAATTTGCATCAGTGGTACCATTTGAACAATAAAAGGAAGCAGAAAGGATGAAAAAGATGATTTATCAAAGCATTGAACAGTTAATCGGAAAAACGCCATTATTGGAGTTGACACAATTTGAAAAGAAATATAATCTGCAGGCAAAATTGCTGGCGAAGGTTGAATTTATGAATCCAGGGGGCAGTGCCAAGGATAGAGTGGCGAAGGCTATGATTGAGGATGCAGAGGAAAGGGGAATTTTGCAGGCGGGTGCCACAATTATTGAGCCTACCAGTGGAAATACAGGGATTGGCTTAGCGGTTGTGGCTGCGGCAAAGGGGTACCGTGCCCTTATTGTTATGCCCGATTCCATGAGCATGGAGCGGTGCATGCTGATGAAAGCCTTCGGGGCGGAGTTGGTGTTGACGCCGGGGGCAAAAGGGATGGCTGGTGCCATTGAGAAGGCAGAGGAATTGCAAAAAGAAATCCCCAATTCCTTTGTGCCTGGGCAGTTTGATAACCCTGCTAATGTAAAAGCCCATTATGAAACAACAGGTCCTGAGATTTTTCAGGATACAGAAGGTAAGGTTGATATTTTTGTTGCAGGAATCGGTACAGGGGGCACAATTTCCGGGGTAGGTAAGTATTTGAAAGAGAAGAACCCTGAGGTTCAGATAATTGCCGTTGAACCTGCATCATCCCCCTTGTTGTCTAAGGGTGTGGCAGGTTCCCATGGGATTCAGGGGATCGGTGCAAACTTTGTTCCTTCCATATTAAATACTGAAATTTATGATGAAATTATTGCTGTGGAAAATGAGGAAGCCTTTCGATTTGGAAAAGAAGTAGCAAAAACAGAGGGACTTTTGGTGGGTATTTCTTCTGGTGCCGCGGTTTTTGCCGCAATGAAGGTAGCGGAACGTCCTGAAAATGCAGGGAAGAATATTGTTGTATTTTTGCCTGATACTGGCGAGCGTTATCTTTCCACTGCTATGTTTGGGGATGAGTAATGGAGAAGCGAAATCATTTTACTGCGGCACTGGCGGCGGTTTTGATGCTGATAGATCATATTGGAGCATTGTTTTTCCCTGAGCAGATTGGGTTTCGCCTCATAGGGCGGCTGTCCTTTCCGCTGTTTGCATATGGCATTGCCCAAGGGGTAGAGCATACATCAAATTTTCAAAGGTATCTTTTTCGCATTCTGGTGGCGGCAGTGATTTCTCAGCCCATTTACAGATTGGCCTTTGATAATACCAATTTAAATCCACTTTTCACCTTAGCCTTAGGCGGTGTGGTGTTATGGCTATGGAGAAGAGAGGGCAAAGAGAGGTTTTTGGCAGGAGGATTGCTGATTCTATCCTATTGGGTAAAATGCAGTTATAGCTGGTATGGCGTGGCTACCATTTTTTTATATGGGTTTTATGAATCTGCTCGGGCAGTTTCGTTTTATTGGCAGAGCGTTTTACAAGTAGCGTATGGCTATGTTACAGGAACCTGGTTGCAAGGCATATCCATTCTTGCTTTTCCTTTGGCTGGGATGGACTGGAAAAAAACAATACATTTACCTAAGTATTTTTTCTATGTTTTTTATCCATTGCATCTGATGATTTTAGTTGGAATAAGAGAATTGATTTAAGTTAGCTCCGGAAAAAAGGGTGTCGACATAGTCGACACCCTTTCAATGATTAGAAGATAAGTCACGGTTATTTTTTTGTTGAAACAAAAGGATGGTTCGTAAAACAACAGCAACAATGGGCCCAAGAATCAGCCCCCAAAAGCCGATACAGCGATATCCAAAGTACATGGAAAATAGAGCCAGCAATGGATGCATTCCAATTTGGTCACCAAGTATTTTGGGTTGCATCAACTGACGTACAACTTGAACGACACCGTAAATAACAAGATAACCGATTCCTAAGACGTTATTGCCCAATACAAAGTGAAATACTGCGCCAGGCCAAAGAATAAAACCACTTCCAAAGAATGGGAGAGCGTCTATGATGGCGATGGCTACACTCAACAACAAAGCATAAGGGGAATGAAAAAGATATAAACCAATGATACTAATGAGAAAAATATAGCCCATGAGTATCAACTGTGTTTTTGCATATCCCCAAAGGGAGGTGGCTAAATCTCGCTTGGTAGCCTCTAAAGAACCTCCCAGAAGTGGTTCAACATGGGTTTTAAATGCCCTATGAATGCCCTCTTTATCCTTCGTGAAGAAAAAAGCAGAAAATAAGGCAATGAAAAACCCCAGCAAAATCTTTGGAACGGCGGCAATCATTGAAACAGAGCCACTGCTTTGAACCAAGGAAAGCAAAATACTAAATATTCCATCTTGTAAGTTTGCGGTTATGTTTGTGAATTCATCAGGCAAATCCATAAGAAGGTTATTTATCTCTATCCAGAATAGAGTCAAGCCTTCCTCCATCTTTTCTAGATAATAGGGTAGGTCATTCAGTAGGTTTTGAAGCTGTTGGTAAAGCTGATTCCCAGCAAAATACCCTAAAAACCCTAGGATAGAAATAAAAATAAGAATTCCCACAAGAGCCCCTGCCCAACGGGGAATGTGATATTTCTCCAACTGATCCGCCAGAGGAATAAACAATAAGCTTAATAACCAGCCTAAAATAAAAGGCAAAAAAATCGGAAATAAATAGCGGAAAAACAGAAAACAGGCCAGTATTCCCCCGCAAAGGATGATTAAGTTTTGTACTGCTTGTTTATTTTTTATATAAAAATCCTCCATTGAATCCCTCCCATCAGGATAAATTGTTGTATTATGTATATTGATTATAATACAAAAATACGATTCAATACAGATTTTCTAAATAATTAAAGAAAATTTAACCATTGGCGGATTTAGAGATAAGGCTCTCTAAAAAAGGCTGTTTGATTTGTAATCCGGTATCTGTTGGTTTATTTTAAAAAGGGGATTCATATGGCAATTCTCAATGAAGAATCCATTCCTGTTTGGAAATCCCCTTATTGATTCTAAGGGTGAATTTATTTTCCTATCTTTTTCATTTCGCCAGAAAGGTTTACCATTTCAATGGCTGCCAATGCGGTATCATATCCCTTATTTCCGGCTTTTGTTCCTGCCCGTTCAATGGCCTGCTCAATATTTTCCGTGGTAACAACACCAAAAAGAACAGGAGTGTCGGTTTCCATGGAAAGATGGGCGATTCCTTTGGACACCTCACTGCAAACATAGTCATAATGGGTGGTTGCGCCGCGAATGACAGCACCCAGGCAAATAACCGCATCATATGCACCGCTGTTTACCATAAGCTTTGCCGCAGGGGGGATTTCAAATGCCCCTGGAACCCGCACCAATGAAATGTTGTCTGGGTCAACACCGTGACGTAGAAGCGCATCCTCCGCTCCGTCTATGAGCTTTCCAACGATAAAATCATTAAAACGAGATGCCACAATGGCCACCTTCATATCTGTTGCAATTAAATTTCCTTGAATCAATTTCATGGTAGTATTCCCTCCTAATATAAAATATTCCGTAGTACAAATTTTTATCTAGAGCACATATTACTTGTAGTTATTACTAGTAGTTATTACTTTTCCCTTTTTGACAGTACTGCATAAATGAATGACAGTTTCTGTTTATAAAGCTTGGGTTATGCCTTTTCAATTGTACCTTCCAAGATTGTTGGATACAAACGAGTAACTCACGAGGAGCTAAAGTGTTGCCCCTTTGCAGTGCTTGGGACAGTGTATCAGGAATTTATCCTGAAATTTTAAAGAATAGTGGAAAAAATATGTCCCATCTTTTCTTGCTTTGTTCTTAAATACTCCAAATCGTATTCTTGGGGCTGGATTTCGATGGGCACCCGCTTCGTAATTTCCACGCCAAAACCCCCCAAACCATAAACCTTTTCAGGATTGTTTGTAAGAAGATGTAACTCCTTGACACCTAAATCCTGCAAAATTTGTGCACCAATCCAGTATTCTCTTAAATCAGGTGCAAAGCCAAGGGCAATGTTTGCCTCTACTGTGTCCTGACCCTGTTCTTGCAGAGCATATGCCTTTAATTTATTGATTAAGCCAATGCCTCTGCCTTCCTGACGCATATATAAAAGAATCCCTCTGCCTTTTTTCTCAATTTGTCTCATGGCGGCGGCAAGCTGCTGACCGCAGTCACAACGGCAGGAGCCAAAAACATCTCCGGTTAGGCATTCTGAGTGCACACGGCACAGGATGTCCTTTCCATTGCCGATTTCCCCTTTCACTAAGGCAACGTGATGCTCCCCGGTGATATCGTTTACATAGCCATAGATTTTAAACTCTCCATAAGGAGTCGGCAGGTTTGCCACTGCTTCGCAACGTACATGTTTTTCATGGCGGCGGCAGTAGTTTTGCAAATCATGTATGGTAATAAATTTTAGATTATGTTCCTTTGCAACCTTCCACAGCTCTGGTGTCCGCATCATGGTGCCATCCTCTGCCATAATTTCACAGCAAAGACCACATTCCTTTAAACCTGCAAGACGCATTAAATCCACTGTGGCTTCGGTGTGACCTTCTCTTTTTAAAACCCCGCCTTTTCTGGCAATTAAGGGGAACATATGCCCCGGTCTGCGGAAGTCCTTAGGTTTTGCATCCTCCTCCACACATTTAAGGGCTGTGATGGAACGTTCTGCGGCTGAAATTCCTGTGGTGGTATCCACATGGTCAATGGATACGGTGAAGGCTGTGGAGTGATTGTCTGTATTTTCCGATACCATTTGGGGCAGGCCTAGTTTATGCCCCAATTCCTCACTCATTGGCATACAGATTAAACCTTTACCGTATTTCGCCATAAAGTTTACATTTTCCTGGGTGGCAAATTCTGCGGCACAGATAAAATCTCCTTCGTTTTCACGGTCTGGGTCGTCAGTGACAAGAATGATTTTTCCTTGCTTCAGTTCTTCCAATGCTTCTTCAATGGTGTGATAATTGTACATTTTTTCTCCTCCTAAAATCCATTCTCTCTTAGAAATTCTAAGGTTAAAGGTTTCTCCTGATGTTGACTGTTGTTTTCAAAAAAACGTTGTATATATTTGGCGATAACATCTGTTTCCAGATTTACGCTATCCCCGATTTTTTTATCCAATAAAATGGTCTGTGTACTTGTATGGGGGATAATACCCACGGAAAACTGGGACTGTTCCACGGAAATGACTGTTAGGCTGACACCATCAATGGCGATAGAGCCTTTTTCAATCATTTGTCGCAAAAGCGGTGTATCTGCGGTAATGAAAAGACGGATTGCATTTCCTTCCTGCTTTTTCCCCGAGATTATGCCCGTACCGTCGATATGACCGCTCACCATGTGCCCGCCAAAGCGTCCGTTTGCCGCCATCGCACGTTCCAAATGAACAGGAGAACCTTTTTGCATTTTGCCAAGATTACTCCGTTTTAGGGTTTCCGGCATAACGTCGGCAGTAAAAGAAGTTTTCGTTACATTGGTTACAGTGAGACAAACGCCATTTACTGCAATGCTATCTCCCAGTTTTGTGCCTTCCTGTATTGTTTTTGCGTGAATCAACAACTGACCACTACTATTTTGTGAAGTTATTTTTTCGATATAACCGATTTCTTCAATCAAACCTGTAAACATACAGCATCTCCTTTTCTTAGGTTTACTCTCGGGGAATTACACTGCAACAAATCCAAGAATATTCGTCCACTTTATGCAAGAATTTTTCAAAGGGTGAAGAAGGTTAGAAAATTGCCTTTTTGTTCCCTTGTTTTGATTCTATTTCATATTCTAATAAAATGTCCCCATTCAGCACTTGACTATGCAAAAGTTTTAGCCTGAAGGCATCATCCGGGTGAATAATACCTCTTCCTCCCACAGGAGTTTTTGCATCCTTACCACCAAAGATTTTAGGGGCAAAATAAATATATAGTTTCTGGGCTAGGTGAGACTGCAAAAAAGAAAAGTGTATACTTCCGCCACCTTCAACCAAAACGCTGTCAACGCCATTTTCTCCTAATTTTTTTAAAAGATTGGGCAAAGATACCTTGTTGTTTTCATCAGGCAACTGCCATAATGTAAGACCAAGGCTCTCTAAAACGCCTTTTTTTCCCATGGTATCATTAGCATAAGCGATAATGGTTTCATATACTTTTGCTGTTTTACAAATTTGACTTTCCAAAGGTATACGCAGGTGACTATCGCAAATAATACGGATAGGCTGTACTGCATGTTCGAGTCTGCAATTTAGCAAAGGATCATCCTGCAAGACCGTTTCGATGCCCACTAAGATACTGCTGTACTGATGGCGCAACTTGTGCGCGTGTTGTCGCGAGGCCTCATTGCTAATCCAACGGGAAGCACCTGTTACAGTAGCAATTTTGCCGTCGGCAGTCATGGCATATTTCAGTGCCACATAGGGCATTTTTGTTGTGATGTAGTGAAAAAATACTTGATTTATTTCGTCACATTCCTTTTGTAAAAAATGAGAGGTTACAGTGATGCCCCGTTCACGCAATGTTTTTATGCCTTTGCCCATGACTAAAGGGTTGGGGTCAGAAGATCCGATGACCACATGCTGAATGCCTGCTTCAATAATGGCATCCGTGCAAGGGGGCGTACGCCCTTGATGGCAGCAAGGCTCTAGCGTGACATAAATCGTTGCCCCTTTTGGGCTTTCCTTACAATCAGCAAGAGCCATGCGCTCGGCATGGGGTTCGCCGGCTTTATGGTGATAGCCTTCGCCAATGATTTTATTGTCTTTTACGATAACTGCTCCTACCAATGGGTTTGGACTGGTATAGCCCAGTGCTTTTTTTGCCAAAGTGATAGCGCGTTTCATATATTTTTCATTTACCATAGGGATAACTTCCTTTCCTTCAGGGGAAAGGCGGGAAAGAGTTCCCAAAGAAGTGGATAGAGAAAGAGACCTCTGTATAAGAGGGGAAATGCGATTCTTTGTATTCAAAGTACACACAAAATGAAACCGCAAATTCACAATAAAAAGCCCTGTATGTGCCAAAAAAGCTCATACAGGGCATATCAAACATTTTGAAACAGCAAAAGAAGCTCCATAAATCCATGAAAAGGAATTTATGGTATGCCAAAAAGGCATAGAAATATTGCTGTAAAAAGGGGCAATCGAAAAGAAATAAATTGCCATTTTTATGTTTGCTCTTCTTCCATCCAGACTATACTGTCGGTTTTGGAATTTCACCAAATCCTGCTTTCGCTCGCGGACTTTACCGCCGATCGGGAGTTTCACCCTGCCCTGAAGAGGTATTATGTTTTACGACACCATTATACACCACTGTCTTTAAATTGCAAGAGGAATTTTTCGGAAAGGGACTTGTCTAAATTATAAGGAAGAAAGGATCAAAATAAGCCATTATTTTTTTATTAGCGTTTTTCATAGTGGAGTTACCAGTTTTTTTGTATAAGATGGCAGTTGTAACTTTGTCGAAAATATTGTACAATAAAGAAGACAATGTATACAGTATTATTATTCATGAGGGTGTATTTTGAAAGACATTAGATTAAGAGCAAGAGCAAAAATCAACTTAACATTGGATGTAACAGGCAAGCGTGAGGACGGCTATCATCTTATTCAGAGCATTATGCAGACAGTTAGCTTGTACGACGGAATTTACATGAAGCGAATCCAAAAAGATGAAATTATTTTAAAAAGCAACCTCTCTTGGTTGCCCACGGATAACCGCAATTTGGCGTACCGTGCGGCAGAGCTGATGAAGGCCAAATACGGCATCACGGAAGGCGTTTTTATCGAAATTGATAAGCGCATTCCTGTGGCTGCAGGCTTAGCAGGGGGAAGTGCGGATTGTGCGGCTGTATTGGTTGGAATGAATCGCTTGTTTGATTTAGGGCTTTCCATGAAAGAATTGGAAAGCTTGGCTTTTCTTTTGGGGTCAGACATCCCATACTGCGTTCAAAGGGGAACAGTAGTATCTGAGGGTGTTGGAGAAATCTTGACGCCGGTGAAATGCCAATGTCCTATGTGTTATGTTGTACTGGCGAAGCTTCCTGTCAGCGTTTCTACGGCGACGGTATACCGTGGATTGGATTGGCAGAGTGTCCAGGATCATCCCGATACAAAAGGGATGATACAAGCTATGGCTGAGGCGGATATTACAAAAATGGGGAGGCTTCTGGGAAACGTTCTGGAGACTGTGACTATACCCATGCATCCGCAAATTGCTCAGCTAAAGGAGGAATTGGTTCATCTTGGTGCGGAAGGTGCCTTGATGAGCGGGAGCGGTCCTACGGTTTTTGGGCTGTTTAAGGAAGAAGAGAATGCAAAGAAGGCGGCATCGGCAATCCGGAAAAAATTCGGTTTGAAGGAGGTTGTAGCCACCAAGATTTACCACAGTGACAGTGGTAAGAGAGGAGAACAAAGAAATGGAAGAAACAAAATTTAATATTAATACCAATGAGTACCTGCCACTTCGGGACGTAGTTTTTCATACCTTGAGAGAGGCAATTTTAGTGGGGAAATTAGTTCCCGGCGAAAGACTGATGGAGAATCAGCTGGCAGATAAGCTTGGTGTTAGCAGAACTCCCGTCAGAGAGGCATTGCGTATGCTGGCATTGGAAAATCTGGTGGAGCTTGTGCCCAGAAAGGGAGCCCAGGTGCTGGATATGAGCGAAAAGGATATTGTTAATATTCTTGAGGTTAGAGGGGCTTTGGAAAGTCTTGCCACCAGCATTGCCTGCGTGAAGATGAAGAAAGAAGATCTTCAACAGTTGAAGAAGTTGGAGGGCGAGTTTGAGCGTGCCATTGACGAAAATGATTTGGAACGAATTATTCAGCTTGATGAGGATTTTCACGACCTGATACTAAAGTCAACAGAAAATGACAAATTAGCTCAGATTTATCAGAATTTACGTATTCAGCTTTACCGCTATCGTATGGCACATTTAAAGGCAGACAGTTCAATCCCTGCCGTTGTTGCCCATCATAGAGGGATATTACGAGCAATCGAAAATCATGATGCTGATGAAGGTGCAACAGTTGCCCATGGTCACATCAAATATCACACAGAGTTTATTTTGCGTTCTATTCGCAATAAATAATTAATAATGCTCCCGGAGAGCATGGAGGAAGGGTGTCGGCAAAGCCGACACCCTTTAAAATTCAATTTCTTTTTACCTTTCTTTCGTGTAAGAAATTTTTTATATCTAAATAGCAGTGGCTCTTGAGTGCATTGCTTTCCTTAGTTGTATAACAATCACTTTGTCCGGCATTAAAGCCATAGGGAACCCTATGGTTTTTTATATGCCTTTGCAAATTATGAGCCGGAATTCGGAGTTTACAAAAGGCAATACTTACTTTTATCAAGGAATACTATTCTAATAGCAGAGTAATTTTATCGTTGGGGCACAGTTTTTCGGTTATGCTGTCTTTTACTTGCAATCCGCTGTTGAATAATTTACAATAATATTAGTTTTAGTCGAATGAGATAAGGGAAAGTGGGTGGTACCAAGGTGATTGATGAAAAGGAAAATTTTCCCCGCAGAGATGAGCGGGTAATATACGGAGTAAAAAAGAGAAAGGCATCGAAGCAGAATAACGAAAATCGAACAAAAAGGTTGCAAAAGCCCCAAAATGGGCAAAGGAGAAGGCCCAAAAGTCGAATATCATTGCCTAAAAAACAAATGCTTTTGGGGATAGCTGTACTGATTTTTGTGGTGATTTTGTTTCTTTTTGTGCGAAAAGATGGCACTGAGGTTTTCGTTGGAGCAGAAAGTGTTGGTGTACTGGAGGGGCGTGGGGTGAGCGCAAAAACCATTACGGGCACAATTGAAACGCAGCTTGCAGGGATTGTTGGTGCCCAGGTTAAGCTAAACGAGGAAATAAAAACAGTTGGCATTCATATTGGAAGCAGCCGAAAAAAGGATGTCTGCACCCTGGAGCATTTGATACCGAAAATTCGGAATATGGTTACATATAAAGTCAATGCGGCCATTATTATGATTGATGGAGGCAAAGGAGTTGTTTTGGCCAATGAGGAGCAGGCAAACAACGTTTTAAAGGCCATAAAGGAGCCTTACCTTCCTGCTGAAGGAGTTGAGGCAAAGACGGAGTGGTTGGAAACTGTTACTGTTGCCACCGACTATGTGGATTCTGATGAGGTTCTTTCAGAAAAAGATGCCATAGCATCCCTGCAATCCACCACAATGGTTACAGGGACTTATACCGTAGTATCGAATGACGCATTATTTAAAATTGCCAAAAAGTATGAATGTACTTTGGAAGATTTGCTGAAATTAAATCCAGGGATGACCGTACAAACAGGCATCCATGTGGGTCAGGTGCTTAATGTTCCCATCAGTAAGCCCAAAATTTCTGTAAAGACAATAGAAACTCAAGTTTTAACCACAGTGGAACCCAAAACTTATGAATATCAAACGGACAACACCCAACCCAAAAGCTATCAAAAAGTGAAGCAACAGGGTCGCGCCGGACAGAAAAAGAGCACAATTCAAATTACGAGGATAAATGGCTTTGTTCAGGAAGAAAAAGAAATTTCCAAAGAAATTATCACTCAGCCTGTTCCAGAAATCATCGTAAGAGGAACCTTATAATATACTGCAAAGAGGGCATACTTTCCAAGTCAGGAGGTATGCCTTTCACAGAAAGAAGGAGGAATTTAAATGGGAATTAAATTCACAGTGCAAGGGGAAGCAGTACAAAAAACGGAGATTTTTGCTCTTTCGCCAGAGGTTCGCCGTTGTCATGAGGCGCTCCACAATAAAACAGGCAGAGGAAATGATTTTGTTGGTTGGGTTGATTTACCGGAAAATTATAATAAAGAAGAGTTCGCCAGTATCAAAAAGGCCGCTGCAAAAATCAGACGGGATAGCAGTGTGCTGATTGTGGTTGGCATTGGCGGCTCTTATCTGGGGACAAGAACTGCCTTGGAATTTATCAAAAGTCCATATTATAATCAACTGAAAAGGGATACACCGGAGATTTACTTTGCAGGAAATAATATCAGCTCAGCTTATTTGAACGACATCTTGCAGATTTTAGGGGATAGGGATTTTTCTATCAACGTGATTTCAAAATCAGGAACCACAACGGAGCCGGCTATTGCCTTTCGCATTTTCAAACAGCTTTTGGAGAAAAAGTATGGAAAAGAGGAAGCAGCTAAACGCATATTTGCCACCACTGACCAGACAAGAGGTGCACTGAAGGAAATGTGCAATGAACAGGGGTATGAAACCTTTGTAATCCCCGATGATATTGGCGGCAGGTTTACAGTGTTAACGGCGGTGGGTTTATTGGCTATGGCTGTGGCTGGCGTGGACATTGATGCAGTGATGGATGGTGCAAAGGCGGCAATGGAGTCATATAGTAATCCAAATATTCAGGAAAATGAATGCTATCAATATGCAGCAATGCGTCATTTGCTTTATAAACAAGGGAAGACCATTGAAATTTTAGCAAATTATGAGCCCCATCTGACCTCCTTTGGAGAGTGGTTTAAACAGCTCTTTGGGGAAAGTGAAGGAAAGGAAGGTAAGGGTATCTTCCCTGTTACAGCAAATTTTTCAACGGATTTGCATTCTTTTGGTCAGTTTATTCAAGAGGGAGGAAGGTATTTCTTTGAAACGGTTTTGTGGTGCAAGGAGCCGAAAACCCCTGCAATCATTCCATATGACGAAGCAGATGGGGATGGATTGAATTTCTTGGCAGGAAAGGAAATGCAATTTGTTAACAATAAGGCTTTTGGAGGAACCATGCTTGCTCATATGGATGGTGGGGTACCCAACATGGTTATCCAGATAGACCGTATGGATGAATGGCATTTTGGTGCACTGATTTATTTCTTTGAAAAAGCCGTTGGCATCAGCGGGTATCTCTTGGAAGTAAACCCTTTTGATCAACCCGGTGTTGAGGCTTATAAGAAAAATATGTTTGCTTTGCTTGGTAAGCCTGGTTATGAGGCGCTAAAGGTTGAGTTAGAGAAGAGACTCGCTGATTAATCTATATAAATTAACATCTAAATGGAAAAAAGTTTCGAAAAGAGTGCATTTTTTTGTACTCTTTTTTTGGGATACGGGTTTTTATATAATGATAGTTATGGTTGGTTCAATAATAAATAAATGGAAAAATATAAAAGGCATTTTTCTAAGAACATTGCAGAAAAAAGTAGCAATGCAGGAACTTTTTTTCAAAAATCTTCGTCACAATAATGTATGGCTTACCTATCCTTGTGTTTCTTTGATACTTCACGTATAATGGTAGGGAAAATAAGGAAGGTGAGATACGATGCGTGTAACTGTATTGATGGATAATAATACAAATATTGACGTTTACTATTTAGGGGAGCCGGGGGTTTCCTATTGGATTGAGGCAGAGGGAAAAAACTTTTTGTTCGATGTTGGCTATTCTTCTGCATTTTTAAAAAATGCTTTGGATATGTCCATTGATGTGACGAAGGCAGATGGAATTCTTCTGTCCCATGGCCATAATGACCATACAGGGGGCCTGGTTCCTCTGTCCGACATTTGTGAAAAAAGCAAACCACGGCTTATTTGCCATCCATCAGCGCTGAAACATCGTACTTACGATGGACTGTCTATCGGATGCCCTTTGAATAGAGAAATGGTTCAGGAGCATTTTTCTCTTTTTGAAACCAAGGAGGCATATTGGCTTACGGAAAACCTTGTTTTTTTGGGGGAAATTCCCAGAACCCTTTCTTTTGAAGAGCCGTACCCCATTGGAGTATTGGAAGAGGAAGACGGCAACCAAGAGGATATGATTCTGGATGATACAGCGCTGGCATATCGTACCCAAGAGGGAATCTATATTATTACAGGCTGTTCCCATGGAGGAATTTGCAATATCATCGAGAATGCTAAAAAAATTACGGGAAAAGAAAAGGTACTGGGGCTTTTGGGCGGCTTTCATCTTTTTGAAATCAATAAGAGAACAACGGAAACCATTTCCTATTTGGCAAAGGAACAGATTAAAAATTTATATCCTTGTCATTGTACCTCTTTTCAGGTAAAGTCTGCACTGCATCAACACAACCCTGTGAAAGAGGTTGGCGTTGGCTTGGTTCTAAATTGGGAATAGGGGGTGATATAATGATTACAAAGGAAGAACTTCTGCAATATTTAGAAAAAGAAAGGCAGGCTATTTTCCAAAGAGGCGATGCATTTTTTCAATGTGCTGAATTAGGTTTTCGTGAGGTGGAGACAGCAAGGAGAATTACGGATTTATTGGAAGAATGGGGCATTCCTTATGAAAAAGAGGTTGCCCTAACGGGCGTAATTGCCACCCTTGGGAAGGGAGATGGCTATCATATTGCCTTTGTTGCCGATATTGACGCCCTGCCCAGAAAGGATGGCAAAGGAAACATTCATTCCTGCGGGCATAGCATTCAGACGACCATGGGATTATCCCTTTTAAAGGCACTGCATGATTCGGATATGTTGGAGCAGACTGATTGCAAGGTTCGCTTTTACTTTACACCGGCAGAGGAATATATTGATTTTGAATACCGAGATGAGTTAATTGCCGCAGGAAAACTGGAATTTCGTTCAGGAAAACAGAATATGATATCCTTAGGCTGTTTTGACGGGGTGGATTGTGTACTTTCTGCTCATGCCAATGGTGATGAGAGAACAAAATTTGATGTGAGCTCTACCTTGGCTGGATTTATGGCAAAAAAAGCGGTTTTTATGGGACGTGCTGCACATTCTGGAGCGGCACCTCACTTAGGAAGGAACACCTTGCATGGCGCAACTTTAGCCATGAATGCCATTTCTTTTTTAAAGGATCAGTTTGCTGTGGAAAAGGGATTAAGACTAAATCCGGTTTTGACCATAGGTGGTGGTAGTGTGAATACCATTCCTGATGAAACAGTATTGGAAACTTATGTGAGAGCCAACGACAACGAAACACTATTTGAGGCTTGCCGACGGTTTGATGGATGTGTGGAGCACTGTGCCAAGGCTTTGGATTTGGAATATAAGATTTCAAACACAGCGGGTTATTTACCATTGGCCCAATCCAAGGGATTAAACAAATTGGTGAGGGAAAATATGCTTCTCCACTGTTCTTCGGAAGAAATTGTGGAAAGCCCTGTTTCTGGGGCTTCAGGGGATGTGGGAGATTTGGGTTTCCTGATTCCCACAATACAATTTGGGTTTTCAGGTGTGAGAGGCAGATTTCATGATGATAGCTTCGAAATATCCGATTATGAAAATTGTTATATTACCTCTGGGAAGGTAATGCTGGGGACAATTTACGATTTGATTATGAAACCCAATTGCCGTGTGCAACAGAATAAGAAGAAATATGATGTAAAAAAGTTGGAATATTTTGGATGGTTGCACCAAAAACCTGAATAAAAAGGAGAAAATTTTAGTAAGATTAATATTTTTGAAAAGATTTTTCAATTTTTCTATGATATAGTAAATTTGGTAACTATAGTATAAGTATCTTTTACTTGTACGTTTTTAATGAATATAAGTTGAATGGGGGCATTTACTTATGAAAAGATTTTTAGCGGTTACATTGGCCGCAATGTTCACTTTTGGAAATATGGGCGTAACAGCCTTTGCCGCTAACTTTGCGGATATAAATAAAGTACCTTGGTCCGGGGCGGCACAATTTATTAATCAAGCCCAATCCTTGGGATTAATGAATGG
The DNA here is from genome assembly GCF_001561955.1 of Anaerotignum propionicum DSM 1682. NCBI lineage: Bacteria > Bacillati > Bacillota > Clostridia > Lachnospirales > Anaerotignaceae > Anaerotignum > Anaerotignum propionicum. The sequence goes on along the minus strand of NZ_CP014223.1, from coordinate 2,856,864 downwards.
TTATACAGAAAATGGTAAGAAGTATGCTAAGCCAAGAAATAACGTGACTTTGTGCGAATCTGTGCAGATGATTTATTCTATTATGAAGGTATACACCAAGCAGGATGTTTCATCTGACACTGTAACAAAATGGTCTACGGTAATGAGTGCCTATAATATTCCCACATGGGCTTATAGCGCCACAGCTTATGTGCTGGAAAATAAAATCATTGAAAACAGTGACTTGGTGAAATTGAAAAATGGAACACAGAATGCCACCAGAGAAGAGGTAGGCTTGATGTTCGGTAAGGCACTGGCCACAATTTATACAGCAAACAACAGCGCAACACTGTCTTATAAAGACAGTAGCAAAATTTCAAGTGACGCTGTACCTTATTTGGCCCTTTTAAACAGTAAGAACCTTATGGTTGGGGATCCCAATAATAAATTTAATCCCAGTGCAAAAATCAACCGTTCCGAAATGGCTGTGTTGTCAGTTAAAACTTATAATTTCTTAAATGATTCTAAGTCACAAACACCAACCACACCCACTACACCAACTACGCCCACAGCACCCACCTCGGGCACTGTAAGCGGAACTGTTGTAAACAGTATGGTGTTGTCCAATGGGGATGTTTTCTTAAGTGTGGCAACGGATAATGGTTCAGGGGTGAATCTTTTTGGAAAGAAGTCTTCCGTAAAGGTAACTTTTGAAAATGAAACCGTAGCGCTGAAAGATATCGGCAACGGGGATACCGTTACGGTTACATATGCAAATACAGATATCAGTACGGTAGTCATCAATAAATCCAAGGCAGGAATCATTTCTACAAAGGTTTTTCCTTTGAAGAAATTAACCAGTAGTAAAATTACTGTGAAAGATGGCAGCAACGAAACCTCTTTCCGTTTGTCAGATAGTGTTAGTGTAACAATTGGCGGAAGTAAGTCCTCCGTTTCTAAATTAATGAGTGAAATGGAAGACTATGATTATACCGTAACACTTACCTTTGATAAATTAAATGAGGTTACAAAAATTGAGGCTATGAGCAGCAAAAACAACCCTCTGGCTGGCAAATTGACCTATATGAGCAATTCAAAGCTAAGGATCCAGGTGGGTAGCAAAGACTACGAATATCCTCTTTCTGATGCGGATGTAACAATAAAATATGATGGAAAAACAGTGCGTTTCTCTACATTGTTAGACGAGTATAAAAGCAATAACTATACAGTAACCCTAAAGCTGGATAGCAAGGGTTATGTTACAACGATTACGATAGACTTCATGGAAGATGAAACCCATGGAACCTTATCGTTTATTAACAGCCGTCGTCTTGATTTGAAGGCTGCCGGTAAAACCTATAGCTACTATCTTGATCCGGATGTGGAGGTTGAGATAGACGGAAAGAGCAGTAAACTGTCCACGTTAACTGAAAAATATGACAGTACACCTTATTCTGTGGCTTTAACCTTAGACAGATATGATTCGGTTACGAAAATTTCCGTAACTTCTAAGAATTCTGGTTTGTCAAAAGGTACTTTAAAAGAAGTATCTTCTTCTACAATCAAAATTACTGTTGACGGTAAGAGCTACGAATATGATTTGAAGGATCCCACAATAAAGATTGACAATAAATCAGTAACGCTATCCTCTTTGAGAAGCAGTTATAAGGACTATACCTATACTGTGGAGTTGACCTTTAACAGCAAAGGCGAGGTTACTGATATTGTAGGTAAAAATACCGCGGCAACAAAGGGTACGTTAAGATATGTTGAGACGAAAAGGGATCAGATTGCTATCACTGCCGGCGACGTAAATTATACCTATGATTTGGATGAGGATGTGAAGATTACGTTAAATGGCAGTACCACAACGGCTTCTAAATTGGATAGTGAAAACGAAACTGCAAAGAACTACAAAGAGAAGATTACCGTTACCTTGACGTTGAACAGCAAAGACAAGGTTACAAAGGTTGTGGCAACTACAGAGGATGAGAGCTCCAGCGAGACCAAAAAAGGAACACTAAGTAGCCTTGATAGATGGTCCATTAGAGCGAGGATTGATTCTAAAACCAAGGAATATAATTTTACTTCGGGTGAACCAACGGTTACACTGGATGGTAAAAGCAGCAGTGTGGATAAGCTTATCTCGGCATTGGATAATCTCTACAGGGATGAGAGTATTACCGTTACCCTTTATTTCAATTCCAAGGATGAAGTTACAAAGGTTGTTGCAAAAATTGTGAATGGTGATGAGAGTGAAGATAGACCGAAAGAAGGAAAGTTATACAGTGTTTCTACTTCCAGTGACAAGATTGAAATAAAAGACAAATCTGGAAATAGATATACATGGTCTGTAGATTCTGATGTTACCATTTCTTATAACTTGGGCAGAAGATATGATTCGAGTAACTACAGTGATAGTTTGAGAGGGTTGAAAAATCTTCTTGAGGACTGTGAGGACAAGGGAAATACTTGTTATGTTACCTTAAAAGTCAACAGCAAAGATAAAGTAACAAAGATAACTGCGGAAGACCAATAAATAGCAGTGGAACTTCATTTTTACAGAATCTTAACAGAAAGGATTTGTAGTCTATGGACGGCAAATCCTTTTTTATATGTTTTCAACGCGTTGACCTGGCCGATTTCTAGATAGAGGAATATTATAAAAGAATTTGCCGAAATAAACTATACGATACCTCCAGCAAATGACAAAAAAAGCAGTCATATTTTCCTACAATAAGGAATATGGAGGGAAGACGCATGGAAAAAACAGAAATCATCTTAGAACAAGTAGGACAGGGCTCTGGGGTAACCCCTGAGTTGCCACTTTATGGGGAGAAAACGCCAAAGCTGATTTGTGGCAAAGATATTTTAAAGTTTGCGCTCTTATGTGGAATGGGTGTTTGCTGGGGTAAAGCAGAAATGCTGCAGTTTTTACGCCCCATGGGCATAGCATATATTTCTTTGTTTTTTGGCGAAGGAATTTTATTCTGGGGCGCATTGATATCTGTGGCAGCGGCCTGTATTGTGGATATGCCTTTGAAGGCAGGGGCAGCACTGGCGGCCGCATGTGCGATTCAGTTGACCTTGGGAAGATTTACAGAGCGGGAGGAAATGCTGAAAAAAGCTATTCTTGGCGCTTTTGCCATGGCGTTGGCCGGTGTTTTTTATGCAATCAGTAAAGGTGGTTTGACATTTTATTATGTTGTCGCCGGTGTGGAAAGTGCTCTGGTCATTGGAATTTCTTTATTGGCACAAAAGGGAGCTATGTTTTTATGGGAGAAAAGGCGAGTTCCGGTGCCTAGTAGAGAGGAAACCTTAGGGATGGTACTGCTCTTAGGGGGAGCCTTAGCCGGTCTTTCGGGTATGGAGATGCCATATTTACGACAAGGTCTGCTTCCGTTTTTTATAGCGTTCTTTTTAGCCGCCTGTGCATGGCGTGATGGAATGGGAGGCGGAGCCGCAGCAGGGACGCTGTTTGGTTTTTTGCTTTATCTTTGTGGAGGTATTGATTTGTTGCTTTTTACGGTTCTTGGTGTTAGCGGGCTGATTGCAGGGTGCCTGAAGGATATTGGTAGGTTTCCCCTGGTGCTTGCGCTGATTTTATCTCCTTTGCTGTTTTTGTTTTATACGGATGCTTCTTTAATCGTGCCTTTATGGGCAGCGGGGTGGGCATTAGGAGCCACCACATTTTTACTTACTCCAAAAAGCTGTCTCGTTTGGTTATCAGGCGGTTTACGTGAGCAGGAGGGAAGCAAAGACAAATACATCAGAAAGAAAGAACTGCTGGAAGAGCGACTGCTTGGTTTTTCTCAGGCCTTTGCGGCTTTATCAAAGACTTTTGTTCAACAGGAGGAAGTACAGGATAAGAAGGATGTTTCTAAATTGGTGGACTCCATTGCGGAAAAAGCTTGTCAGGGATGCGGTATGGCTCATTATTGCTGGAATGAGGAGTTATATCGTACATATAGCATGACATTCTCTGCATTGTCCTATTGTGAGGAACGGGGGCACATTACATCGGCACAGCTTCCTGATTATTTTTGTCAGATGTGTGCTAGAAAAGAAACTTTTGTGGATGCGGTAAACCAATCCTATGAGGGTTACCGTAGAGATCGCCTTTGGCTGGGGCGCTTAGCAGAGTGCAGGGAGCTGGTCAGCCAGCAAATGACAGCGGTAAGCGATATTTTAATGGGTCTTTCCGGTCAGCTTGAAGTAGGTTGCGTCTTTTTGGAGCAGGCAGCGCAATTGTTGAAGGAGGAATGTGCAAAAGAGGGCATTCGCTTACGGGATGCGCGTGTCGTGGAAGAGAAGAATCGATATGGCAGACAGGTTCAACTTTCCTTTCGTGGATGCGGTTGTCGGGGTGTTTGCAAAAGCAAGCTATTGCCATTAGTGAAACGTACCATGAATCGTCCCATGATTTTAAAGGAGCCAAATACCTGTCATTGCCAGAAAGACGGTATTTGTACCCTTTGCTTTGTGGAAGTACCCTCTTTTAGTTTGACAACGGCAACTGCCTTTTCTTCAGCCGAAGAGGATCAACCCATTGGAGATAGCACGGCATTTTTGGAAACGGATAAGGGAATTGCCATGATGGCACTGTCTGACGGCATGGGACAAGGCAAGGGTGCTGCTGAGGAAAGTCGAACTGCCATTGAGCTCTTAGAGCAATTTACAGAAGCGGGGTTTGAACGGGATTTAGCGGTGAAAATGATTAATTCCGCCTTGCTGTTACGAAAGGGAGCAGAAACCTATGCGACCCTGGACATTTGTGCTGTGGACTTATTTGATGGACGAGCGGAATTTATAAAGCTTGGTGCAGTTTCATCTTATATAAGTCGTGGCGGACGTATTTTAACAATCACCTCCCACACCTTACCGGCAGGAATATTACAGCAAGTTCAGATTGTAAAAAATGAAATGCTATTAAAGGATGGGGATATGGTATTTTTGCTCAGCGATGGCATCACGGAGGCTTTGGGTGGGGAAAATATTGCAGGAGGATGGTTAAAAGATAAATTGGAGAGTATGGCTCTCTCAAATCCTCAGGATGCGGCGGATTATATTCTCAAAGAAGCTCAAAAAGAAATAAAGGATGTCCCGAAGGATGATATGACTGTGGTTGCAGGGCGCTTTTGGAAAAAGAGGAAAACTGCATAAAAATGGCTGTAGCTTGGTATAGATATGAAGGAGAAATGGGAGAAGATAGGTAAACAGAAATGGGCATCAAAGAAGATGCAGAACCTTCCTTAGCTTAAAAAGCTGGGAAGGTTCTTTTTTGATTGATGATTGCAATAGAAGAATTGTGTAATCTATCGTGTGGATATTGCTATTACATAAAATTTCGTGTAAAGTGAATACATATTTGTTTTTGATACAAGAATTACAAGGTATATTTCATAGATTAGTTTCCCCTTGATATAGGGGCTCATAATAGCAATAGTTTTGAATTGGAGCGTTGCATATGCAAAGTAAGGTTTGGCAGACCATTGAAAAATATCATATGTGCCCACAAGGCGCTCATATTGTGGTAGGGGTTTCCGGTGGTGCGGATTCTATGGCATTACTGCACTTATTAAATGGGTTTGCCGGTGAGCAAGGCTGGAGCATTACCGCTGTCCATGTGCATCATGGTTTGCGGGGAGAAGAAGCTGATAGAGACAGAAACTTTGTACAGGAGATTTGTCAAGAATGGAAAATTCCCTGCAAGGTTTATTATTTTGATGTGTCAAAAGAAGCCAAAGCCCGCCGATTGGGAACGGAGGAAGCTGGTCGACTGTTGCGGTATGAGGCTTTTGAGCAGGAAAGACAGGGAGGCATGATTGCCGTCGCCCACAACAAAAATGACCAAGGCGAAACCGTATTAATGCGCCTTTGCCGTGGAGCAGGTGTTTCGGGATTAACAGGCATACGCCCTGTAAGAGAGTTTATTATTCGCCCTTTATTATTTTGCACAAGAAAAGAAATTGAAGAGTATTGCCAAGATAAGGGGCTTTCCTATTGTGAGGACAGCACAAATCGGGAAAACAACTATACCAGAAATCGCATTAGAAATCAGGTTTTACCTCTGCTTGAGGAAATCTATCCAAAAGCCACGGAGCATATTGCCCAAACAGCGGAGATTATGACAGAAGAAGAAGAATTTCTGCAAGAACAGGCAAGAGTGTTATTTATCAAGGCTTTGAAAAAATCTGATGAGAATGAAATCGTTCTGGATGCGGAATGCTTAAAGAGCATGCATCGGGCTATGGGAAAAAGAGTATTGGCAATGGCTTTTGATGCGTTGGAAGGAAAGAAAGATATAGGCTCTGTTCATTATGAATTGTTGGTAGGTTTGTTGGGGCAAGAAAGCGGAAAAAGCTTGTATTTACCCAATCATATTATAGCTGAATTAAGCTATGGTGCACTCATTCTGAAAAAGGTACGTGAAATGAGCAGCCATTTTTCCTATCCCTTGCCTTTGAATCAGGAAATTTACGTTCCTGAAGCAAAGCTTTTTGTAGGAACCTATCTTTGTACAAAAAAAAGAACACAAAAAAGCCAAGATAGCTGTACGAAAGTATTTGATTATGATAAAATAGGCTGTGCACTTTTTTGTCGAACCAGACAAAATGGAGATCGCCTTGCCATTAAAAACGGACGAAAAAAGCTGAAGGATTTTTTGATTGATGAAAAAATTCCAAGGGAAGAGCGGGACAGGCTGCCCCTAATTGCCACCGAGGACGATGTTCTTTGGGTGGTGAATCAGCGGGTTTCTGCGGCATATCTGCCGGATGAAAATACGAAAAAATTTTTAACAGTTCAGATACGGAGGTTCATTGAATAATGAAAGAAAGAGTAGAGGTAATGATCAGCGCTGATGCAATCAGCAAAAGATTGGAAGAAATGGCAGAGCAGATTTATGAAGATTTTGGTGGAGAACAGGTTGAGCTGGTTTGTGTTTTAAAGGGCGCGGTAATGACCTTAACAGAGCTTTCCAAAAGATTGAAAATGCCCGTTACAATGAGCTTTATGGATGTTTCCAGTTATGGGAATGGCACAGAAAGCACCGGAAAAATCAAAATTTTACGGGATTTGGATGAAGATATTTCAGGAAAGAATGTCCTTTTAATTGAAGATATTATTGACAGCGGAAGAACACTGAGCCATTTGAGAGACCTTTTATTGAAAAGAGAACCAAAAGCCTTCAAAATTTGCACGCTGTTGGATAAACCCGACAGACGTGTTGCAGATGTTCCTGTAGATTATGTTGGTTTTACCATTCCTGACGCTTTTGTGGTAGGTTATGGCTTAGATTATGCACAAAGATACCGTAATTTGAATTATGTAGGCGTATTACACTTTGACGAAGAATAGAATGAAAGAATGAGGAGGAGTTCTAGTAAGGAATTCTTCTTCTTTTTTGTAGGAAAAGGCAGTGTTTTTGATTAATCTTTTCTAATCCTGCGTTGCCTTTTCTGTGGAAATGTGATAAAATTATAAACTGATACGAATTAATTAGGTGAAAATTTATGACTGAATTATGAATCAACAGGAGGGAATCGATTGAATAAATACTGGAAGGCCATTGGGCTGTATGCGATGATTTTTGTTCTGATTTTGGCTGTACTGGCCTTCAATAGCGAGGCAATCACCGCTCCCCAGAAGGAGCAAAAGGCGTATAATTATACTAATTTGTATAATGAGCTAGAAAATGACAATATTAAAGAGCTGGAAATTACCAGAAGTAAAGAAGTTGGAGATTTTGGTTCTGCAGAGGCGACGTTGAGTGATGGAAGTGTGATTACCATAAATCTTCCCAGCGTTTCTACATTCCAGAAGCTTGTAGATGAAAAAATAGCCCAGGGCAGTAAGATTGAGGTTACAACGAAGGATGTGCAGAAGGAAAGCTTGCTTTCCACAATACTTCCTTCTCTGATTATGATGGTTGTTATGGTTCTGTTCTTTATCCTGCTGTTTAACAAACTTCAGGGTGGCGGCGGAAAGATGGCATCCTTCGGTAAGAGCAAGGCAAAGATGAGCGTTGAAGGGGAAAATAAAATCACCTTTGAGAACGTAGCGGGCTGTGATGAGGAAAAAGCGGAGCTGGAAGAACTTGTGCAATTTCTTCGTACACCACAGAAGTTTACAAATTTAGGTGCAAGAATTCCTAAGGGTGTGCTTTTGGTAGGCCCTCCGGGAACAGGTAAAACGTTGCTTGCAAAGGCAGTTGCCGGCGAGGCTGGCGTTCCTTTCTTTAGCATTTCCGGTTCCGATTTCGTTGAAATGTTTGTTGGTGTGGGTGCGTCGCGTGTAAGAGATTTGTTTGATCAGGCAAAAAAGCATGCGCCAAGTATTGTTTTTATAGATGAAATTGATGCCGTAGGTCGCCGCAGAGGTGCTGGTCTTGGTGGCGGGCATGACGAAAGGGAGCAAACCTTGAATCAGTTGTTAGTTGAGATGGACGGTTTTGGGATTAATGATAGTGTTATTATTATAGCGGCTACCAACCGTGCAGATATTTTAGACCCTGCTCTTTTACGTCCCGGTCGTTTTGATAGACAGGTTTATGTTGGCAGACCAGATGTTAGGGGTAGAGAGGCAATTTTGCGCGTACATTCCAAGGGCAAAATCTTATCTCCGGAGGTAGATCTGAAGGTGGTTGCTCAGACAACAGCCGGCTTTACCGGGGCTGACTTGGCGAACCTTTTGAACGAGGCTGCTTTATTGACTGCAAGAGTGAATAAAACGGAAATTGATATGGAAGAAATCCAAAAAGCGTTGATAAAAATTGGCGTAGGAACGGAGAAAAAGACGAGAGTTATTTCCGATAAGGAAAAATATATCACTGCTTACCATGAAAGCGGTCATGCAATTTTGTTTGAAGTTTTAAGCGAGTTGGATCCTGTGCATAGCATTTCCATAATTCCCACAGGAATGGCAGGTGGTTATACCATGCCTTTACCTGGCGAGGATAAAATGTATTACACAAAGCTTTTTATGGAGCAAGAAATTATCAGCTTACTGGGTGGTCGTGCTGCCGAGTTCATTGTAATTAAAGATATTACCACAGGTGCCTCTAACGATATTGAACGGGCAACGGCAATGGCAAGGAATATGGTTACCAAGTATGGCATGAGCGATATTTTGGGTCCTATTCAGTTTGGTGGAGAAGAGGGCAATGAAGTATTTATCGGCAGAGACTGGGGACATCAGCGCAATTACAGCGAGGCTGTTGCCACAACCATTGATAAAGAAGTAAACCGTATTGTGACCCAAGCATATGAAGAGGCGATACGTATTTTGAAAGAAAATATTGAAGTTTTGCATGCTTCTTCCAAGCTTCTTGTAGAAAAAGAGAAGGTTACAGGGGAAGAATTCCGCAAATTGTTTGATCAAGAGGTGCGTAACGAGGTTTTAGGCATCTCAAATGATGTAACAAAGGGATTTATTGATTGATAAAACATAAGAGAAAATAGAGAGGAGTAAGTATAATGGAGTTTAACAATATTGTACCCGGCATTACCTTTGAGAGAGAATATTTCGTAGAGGAGGCAGATACAGCCACAGTATTCGGTAACGACAACGTTCCTGTTTTTGCCTCCCCCAGGTTATTATCTTGGATTGAAGGCACCTCTATTGGTGCGGTGAAGCCCTTTCTACCCGAAGGTTGGGAAACAGTTGGTACTTCTTTTGACTTTAAACATATGGCAGCAACTCCCGTTGGAATGAAGGTTCGGGTAGTTGTTGAGGTGACAGAGGTAAACGGTAAACTTTTAACCTTCCAGATTAAGGCTTATGATGAAGTGGATAAAATTTGTGAAGGAACCCATGGCCGTGCAATCATTGATTTGAAAAAATTTATGAGCCGTGTAAATAGTAAGTCAAAAGGATAAAATTAACTTAGAGCGTAAGCAAACCTTAGTGGTTGTCCAACCCACTAGCTTTTCAGCCTTGTGTTCGCTGAATTTTGCCATTGTGGGTATTTGTGGGCAAGTCCAAGATTTTGACTTATCTTTAAGCATAGGATAAATAGATACGTTCTTGTGACCAAAAGGTCATGAAACGTCCTATTTTCCTTGAATGAGCAAAGCCTATTCTGAAGGATTTTGCTTGGGGAACCAAGACCTTCCGTTTTAAAAATAGGTTTTTCGACAGTCTAAGAGCGTCTCACAGGCGCTCTTTTTTTAGCGGAGGCTATGATTATGTATCGAATTTTAGAATTTTTACGTCAAGAAAAAGGTTTTATATCCGGTGAGGAAATTGGAAAGAGATTGGATATTAGTCGGGCGGCAGTCTGGAAAGGCATTAAAAAGCTAAGGGAAGAGGGCTATGTCATTGAGGCGGTCACCAATAAGGGATACCGTTTGATTTTACATGATACCATGTATAATGAAAAAGAGATCGCCCAAGGGCTGGCTACAAAGAAGCTGGGGTATCCTGTATACTTTTTTAAGGAAACAGATACTACCAATGGTCGTCTGCGGGATATTGCCGCAGGGGGTGAAACTGAGGGTGCCATTGCCGTTGCGGAGCAAATGACTGCGGGACGGGGGAGACGGGGGCGACCTTGGGAAGCACCGGCAGGTTCCGGCATCTGGATGAGTATATTATTACGCCCCAATATTTTTCCTTCCCAGGCATCGGTTTTAACTCTTTTGGCGGGACTAGCCGTTTGTCAGAGCATTGAGGAGGAAACAGGTCTTACCCCTTCCATAAAATGGCCCAATGATATTATGCTCAATGGAAAAAAACTGGTTGGCATTTTAACAGAAATGGAGTGCGAGATGCAACAGACCCATTTTGTCATTGTAGGTATTGGAATTAATGTCAATACTACAGAATTTCCAGAAGGACTTATGGATGTTGCCACATCTCTTTATTTGGAAAGTGGACGAACCTTTTCCAGAAAGAATATTTTGCAACGGGTGTTGTTAAACTTTGAAAAGCTGTATATGGAGCTTTTGGATTCCCATTGCAGTTTTGCCCCTTTCCTTGATCGGTACAAAGAAAAATGTTCTACCATTCATCAGGAGGTTAAGGTTTTGGGGAAGGAAACCTTTTTTGCCCAAGCGGTGGATATCACTCCTGAAGGAGAATTGGTTGTAATTAGAAAGGACAATGGAAAAAAAGAGGTTGTTTTTTCCGGAGAAGTATCTATCAGAGGAGGAAAGACCAGTGAATGATTTGATTTTGGCGGCGGCTAGCTATGAAAAGCAGAAATACTATTTGGAACAGAAATTTCAGGCACTTCCTGAGGCGATTCAGGAAGATGTGCGTATCATTTGCGTTACAACGGCACAAAAGCTTGGCTGTACTTTTTTAATGGGTTTTCATCAGGACGGGGAAATTTACTTTGAAACGGTAAAACAGGAAGATGATTTCAATTTTGACGAGATTGGTGCAGAGTTGGAGATTAAAGAAATTATTCGTACCCAAAAAGAGCTGATTGGCGCATTAAAGGTATGGTATACTGTGTTTTTTACAGAAGACGGGGAACAATTAAAAGATACACTCCTGAATGGGTAAAAAATGACGAAACATTGTACAAAAATTAACGAAAATCACAAAAATATATTGTAATTCTCTCATTAACTGATATAATGGTGCATGGCAACCTTTCTGGGAAAAGCCATTAAAGATGTCATGGTAAAAAGCCAGATATACTTGAATGCTTGGAGAGTCTGCCAAATGAAAACCTAGTAATCTTATATCTTCCGCAATGCGGGGCATAAGAGTGAGAATGAAAGGAGCAATTACAATGAGTGAACAAGCAGTGGCAGTAAAAAGCGGAGAAAGGCTTTCAGTAAAGGATTTAACCACCACAGGGATGATGATCGGCATTATTTTGCTGATGTCCTTTACCCCTTTGGGATATCTGCGAACGGCAGGACTGGAGGTTTCTTTGATTACCATTCCCGTTGCCATAGGTGCAATGATTATCGGGCCCAGAGCTGGATTGCTATTAGGCACAGTTTTTGGATTAACCAGCTTTTATCAATGCTTTGGGATGAGCCCTTTTGGTGCGGCTCTTTTGGGAATCAATCCTTTTTTGACATTTCTTGTTTGTGTGCCTACAAGAGCCATTATGGGATGGCTTACAGGTATCTTATTTATTGCAGTTGAAAAGCTGGATCGTTCTAAAACAATTTGCTTTTTTGTAGGCGGTATCATTGCCGCAATATTAAATACGTTATTGTTTATGGGGGCATTGATGCTGTTTTTCTGGAATACGGAATATATTCAGTCTATTAATGCCGGCATCGGCAATTTGAGCATTTTTGCGTTTGTACTTACTTTTGTTGGTGTGAATGGTTTGTTGGAAATGCCGGCAACCTGTATTGTAGGTGGCGTGGTTTCTAAGACACTGAGAAAAGTATTATATAAGAAGATTCGATCAAACTAAGGGAAATCACAAGGGTACGGGTTATCCCGTACCCTTTTAGGCTTTGGTTTTGAGGAGAGGGCAAAATGATATTAGTAATTGATGTGAGCAATACCAATACAATAATGGGTGTTTTTGATGGAGAAGCCCTTGTGGCGAATTGGAGATTATCCACGTTAAGCACTCGAACTTCTGATGAAACAGGAATACTCATCCGCTCTTTATTTCAGCATTCCGGAATTTCGGTGATTGAGATTGAAGCAGTGGTTGTTTCTTCTGTTGTTCCAAATGTAATGTATTCCCTGACAAACGGTATACGCAAATATTTAAAGCGAGAAGCCATGATTGTTCGTTCGGGGATGAAAACCGGAATTAACCTTCGCATGGAAAATCCCAAAGAAATGGGTACAGATCGTATTGTGAATTTGGTTGCGGCCTATGAGAGATATGGTGGCCCCGCCATTGTAATAGATTACAGTACGGCTACAACCTATGATGTGGTGAATGAAAACGGCGAATTTGTAACAGGTATTACAGCACCGGGGCTTCAGGTTTGTGCCGAGGCCTTGTACCAAAGGGCAGCAAACTTGCCTAAGTTTGAAATTATCGCCCCCGATAGCATCATTACCAAAACAACGATTGAGAGTATGCAAGCAGGCCTTGTGATTAGTCATATTGGCGAAACCATCTACATGATTGAATGTATCCGTGAGGAGTTGGGATTTCCCGATTTAAAGGTGATTGCCACAGGTGGTCTTGCAAGAATCATTGATGAAAAGGAAGAGATATTTGATGTTTATGACCCTGTTCTTGCACTGCATGGGTTACGGCTCATTTACGAAAAGAACAAGAATAGGCGACAGGGGGAAAGTAAATGCTTTTAGTAATTGATGTTGGGAATACGAATTATGTTTTGGGAGTATATCATGGTGAAAAGCTGGTGAAATGCTGGCGTATGGCAACAGGCAGTAATAAAACCGCCGATGAGACAGGAATTTTCTTGTATAATCTTTTTGAAGCATCAGGTTTTGACGTGAGTCGCATTGAAGCTGTGATTATTTCCTCTGTTGTGCCAGATATTATGTATTCTCTGACACAGGGAATTCGAAAATATTTTAATATTGAACCGATGATTGTCACTGCCGGTATGAAAACGGGTATTGTCATTAAACGGGACAACCCTAAAGCGGTAGGGGCAGATCGTATTGTAAATTTGGTTGCGGCAAATGAGATTTACGGGGGCCCTGCGGTAGTCATTGATTATGGAACTGCCAATACCTTTGATGTAATTAACGAAAAATCAGAATTTATCACAGGATTAATTACGCCAGGCATTTCTATCTGTGCTGAGGCATTATATCAAAGGGCGGCACAGCTTCCCAAAATAGAAATCAAAAAGCCCAAATCAATTATTGTGAAGAATACTGTGGGAAGTATTCAGGCGGGATTGGTCATTGGGCACATCGGGCAAACAAAATATATCATTCAGCAATTAAGAGAACAGCTAGGCATTCCTGACATGAAAGTGGTTGCAACAGGGGGGTTGGCTAGAGTGATTGACCCCAATAAGGAAATATTCGATATTCTTGACCCTGTTTTGACCCTAAAGGGGCTGAAAATTTTATATCAGAAGAATAAATAATTTCAGCGGCGAGAACCCCATTTTAAAGACGAATTACTGGGAAAGGTACCAAGGATATTTCGTTCCTATTGAAAAGGTCCCGCTAGCTTCTAGAGTATCTCAAGACCTTTGGTGACAGATGCCATTCATTGTAATATGCAAAAGCTTATTTAATTAAGCAATAAAAGGGTGTCGAGTTTATCGACACCCTAACACGGGCTTGCCCGTTTTTTTATTGCATATAAACCATGGGCTTTACTTTCATGATAACTGGAACAAACCCTAAGAATAGTTTTCCTTGCAACAAATATAAATGTTTGGTATGATAATAAACCGAGAAGGATTTGAGGTGTTTATCGTGAAAATTGGAAATGTGGAACTTATGAATAATGTCTTTTTAGCGCCAATGGCAGGGGTGACAGATTTGCCCTTTCGCTTGCTGTGCAAAGAAATGGGCTGTGGCTTAGTCTATTCCGAAATGGTAAGCGCCAAAGGCATTTTATATGACAATAAAAACACAACGGAGCTATTGACGGTGGAAGCGGCAGAACGTCCCACGGCAATACAGCTTTTTGGTTCGGATCCTCAAATTTTAGGGGAGATGGGGCGGAAAATTGAAGAGTACCCATTTGATATTATTGATGTTAATATGGGCTGTCCTGCCCCCAAAATAGTGAAAAATGGTGAAGGCAGTGCGCTGACAAAAGATCCCCTTCGGGTGGGTGAAATCGTGAAAGCTTTGGTGGAAGGGCAGAAAAAACCTGTTACCATTAAATTTCGCAAAGGTTTCGATGATATGCATATTAATGCACCTGAAATTGCAAAAATTGCTGAGGTAAACGGTGCTTCTGCGGTGGCAGTACACGGGAGAACCAGAGAGCAATATTACAGTGGCAAGGCTGATTGGGATATCATTCGTCAGGTAAAGGAGTCTGTGTCTATTCCTGTAATTGGAAATGGGGATGTATTTACTCCTGAGGATGCAAAAAGCTTATTTGAGCATACCGGTTGTGATGCCATAATGGTAGGACGGGGGGCTCAAGGTAACCCTTGGATTTTCCAAAGAATTCTTCACTATCTGAAAACAGGGGAGCTGCTACCAGAACCTACTGCAAAGGAACGGGTTGAAAAGGCCTTGCGTCATGGCAAAATGCTGATTGATTATAAAGGGGAATATGTGGGCATCAGAGAAATGCGTAAGCATATGGCATGGTATTTAAAGGGGTTGCCCGGTGCTGCGGAGTTCAGAGGGAAGTTAAATTATACGGAGAGTTTGAATGAAATGGAAAGCCTGCTAAAGGAATATTTAAAGAAATTTGGAGAACAGTGATCTGTAGAATTGAGGATATCAAGAAGATATACGTTTGGGAATGAACTGGGAACAGTAAAAAGGATTTTTGGATTTTTTATGGGTATTCAAGATAATAGAGCCGATTTAGAAACAGTGTTTATTCAACGTTTTTAAAATTGAGTATGAATGGGATAAAAGCAGTACATCATCAAACAGATTATTTCTTATCCACTTTCCAAGGAAGAGTTAGACCTGAAAAGAGGCTTCCTGAGGGAAAAAGCGGTATAACGGCAAACTATGTGTTGTTGTTTTAATGGGAACAATAGAAAATAGGAGCTCCCTTTTTTGAATGGTCTTTTTTGTTAGAAAAGGGTTTGTTTTTTTATAATAAATTAGGAAGTGAAGTACCAAGATTAGGTAAATGTTTATCTTTGCTATGAAGTTTATAAATATTTGCTTATAAAATTGTTGTAGAAAAATCACCATATCTTTGTATTTTTTTTGAGATTTTACAGCATATCGACAATTTCGCATGTATTTCAATTCTTTTCATTGCAAGGGAAAAAAGAGAGTGCTATAATCTTTCAGGTGCTAAATTCTAATTATTGGTTTCCGACCAATAATTTTTTTTGGAGTTTTGTACCGAAAGGTCATTATACTGTTATGATTCATTTCATTATTACTAAAGGAGGTCATTATTTTGGAAAACCGTAAGATTATTCAAGTGGATGAAAAGGTACCTTTTTCTCTTCTTGCACCCCTATCTTTACAGCATATGTTCGCTATGTTTGGCGCAACGGTGCTGGTTCCATTCCTTTTTGGCATCAATTCAGCTGTTGTTCTTTTTATGAATGGTTTCGGCACACTACTCTTTATTTTCATTACAAAAGGTAAAGCCCCGGCTTATTTAGGATCCAGTTTTGCGTTCCTAGCACCGGGACTTTTGATTATAGAGAGATTTGGTTATGCCTATGCATTAGGCGGTTTTGTCGCTGTTGGCTTTTGCGGCTGCATTGTTGCCTTAATCATCAAGAAATTTGGTTCTGATTGGATTAATATCATCCTTCCTCCTGCGGCAATGGGCCCTGTGGTTGCTTTAATTGGTTTGGAATTGGCGGGCACTGCAGCAAATACAGCGGGACTTTTGGCGGAAGGCGGCCCCTCCAGTGCAGATGTTACTGTATTTATGGTTACTTTAGGCGTAGCTGTTTTCGGTTCTGTATTATTCCGTAAGTTTTTTGCGGTTATTCCCATCTTGATTGCCGTTGTTTGCGGTTACATTACATCCTATTTTGTGGGACTTGTAGATTTCGGCGCTGTTGCAGAGGCAGGCTGGTTTGCACTTCCTAATTTCTCTACTCCCAAGTTTAGTCCAGAGGCAATCTTAATTATGCTTCCCGCTCTTTTGGTTATCATTTCTGAACATATTGGTCATCAGATTGTTACAAGCAAAATTATTGGTCGTGACTTATTAAAGGATCCCGGTTTACATCGTTCCTTATTTGCGGACAACTTCTCCACTATGCTTTCAGGGTTTATTGGTTCCGTTCCAACAACAACCTACGGCGAAAATATTGGTGTTATGGCAATTACGAAGGTGTACAGTGTTCGTGTTATTGCAGGTGCGGCAGTTCTTTCTGTCATTTGTTCCTTTATTGGGAAACTGACTGTACTAATCGGCACAATACCCGGTGCGGTCATTGGGGGAATTTCCTTCTTGCTTTACGGTATGATTGGTACATCCGGTTTGAGAATTCTTGTTGACTCTAAGGTTGATTTTGATAAATCCAAAAATATTGCTTTAACATCCGTTATCTTTGTGGTTGGTTTATCCGGAATTTCAATTAATCTAGGCACAATTGCATTAAGAGGGATGTCTCTTGCGGCTTTGGTTGCTATGGCATTAAGCTTACTCTTCTATGTTTTTGACAAAATGGGTATAATGAACGATAATTAATTACAGAGGGAATTTAGCAAGTATCTATGCATATAAAATGTATAAATTTAGGTCTTTATTCATTTGTAGTGATTGAATCTCGAATATAAAAACCGGCGGTTTCTTTGATGGAAGCCGCCGGTTTCTTTTCATATAATTAAGTACTATCTGCTATTTACTTTTCCTGAAATATGTTCAATATCAATGCGGCATACACCGGTGCGCTTTAGTCTGGGTTGGATGTAGTCTAGATGATTTTCAAGCATATCAGGGCTGTAACGCTGGCAAATTAATTTCAGAGCAAACAGTTTTTCGTCTTCATCTTCAATCATTTTGGCCATTCCTTCCGCAACAGCGCTTTCAAATCGAACGGTATAATGCTCTTGTTCAACATCGGCTTTACTGACGAAGCTCATGGAGACCTTAGGGTTGTCTTTTATATTTTCAAGCTTTCGTCCTTCCAATGCACAGTGAAAATAAATACAGTTTTCATGCACAACATGACTGACAGCAATTGCATAGGGATACCCGTCGGAACCTACGGTACACAGCATGCCATATTCGCTTTTCTGCATAATTTCTCTTGCGATATCTTCTGTAACTAATCTGTCTTTACGACGCATTTCTTTTCTCATAAAATCCCTCCTTGTCTCCATATCTTAACATAATAAATATATAAGTAAAGTCGGTTTTCTGAGAAATTTTCAGAGAGTAAAAATAGATCAAATTGAATCATGCCCAAAGCATCGAAAAGGGGGTATATTAACTGCATAAAAGGATTAAATGCCAAACAGACAGTAATCCTTTTTTCATCAAAAAAGTCATAAGCTAGTGATATTACGCTAAACCTAAATTGAAGAGTCTAATTTCTTCAATGCTTCAGATGTCATTCAAGGCCCAGTTTTTCTGGGCTTCCTCCAAAATCAGCTTAGCACGCAAATATCGCTCCAATCTTTGAAAATCTTTAGGGGTTAAGCCTGGCAGGCGGTTTAAGTCCATATTATCCGCCAAATCGGAAAGCTTAACAGTGGTAGCCAGAGGGTTTTTTGCAACCTCCTTAATGTGTTCCATATAGTCTTGCCCTATTTTTCTGGTAAGACAAACTACAGCATCAACAACTTCTCTTGGGAAGCCTTCCTTTAAAAGATCATCAGCCGTTAAATTGCTATCTTCTAAGGTATCATGAAGCATTGCCACAGTTTTTTCCGTGAGGCTATTACATCGAAGCATAACACGTACAGGATGCAGAATGTATGGATTTCCGCCTTTATCAAGCTGACCCATATGGGCCGTTGCAGCTAGGATCATTGCTTTTTCAAGCATAATATGTCTCCTTTTTGTAATTTTGGTTAAAAAAAGTGTAACATAAGGAACAAAAGAAAACAATAAAACCAAGCATAAAATGGAAAAAATCGTCAGCGAAATGTTACAAAATTTAATAAAATCTTCAATTACTCCTTATAAAAATATGTTATGATAAAACAAACAACAAAAGGGGGCAAGGAAATGATTTTTTATTTCAGCGGAACAGGAAATTCCTATGCAGTTGCTCGTTTTTTTTCCGATCATTTGAATGAGGATTTGGTTGATATTGCTCAGGCCATGAAGAATAAAGAAACAGAATTTCAGTTGCGAGAGGATGAGAAGCTGGGGTTTGTGTTTCCTGTGTATGCGTGGGCACCGCCCAAAATGGTCCTTGATTTTATAAAGAAGTTGGTAATCAATTGTGACAAGCTGCCTTATACCTATGGGATATGTACCTGTGGTGGTACAGCTGGGAATACCATGGATATTTTAGAGGATGCTTTAAGCCAAAAGGGCATAACCATGGATAGTGGATATTCCGTGGTTATGCCGGATAATTTTGTGATTATGTTTAAAGTAGACTCCTTGGCAAAGCAGAATGCTTTTTTGCAAGAAGCACAAAAAACCATGGAGCGAATTTTAGATTCGGTGATACAACAAAAACGAAAGTTCTATCGTATAAAAAGGGGTAAGGTAAGCAGACTTTTAACTGTATTGGTTAATCCAAGCTTTCAGCGTTATGGAACAAAGACAAAACCTTTTTATGCCACCGATGATTGTATTCACTGTGGCCTTTGTGAAAAAATATGTACAGCAAATTGTATTGAATTAATCAATGGGATTCCTCAATGGACGAAAGCGCAATGCAATATGTGTTTGGCTTGTGTGAATCGATGTCCAAATGGTGCCATTCAATATGGCAAAAAGACAAAAGATAAAGGACAGTATGTTCACCCTTGCTGGAAATAAAGTTTAGATGGGAGAATGAAAAATGAAGAGAAGAAAATGGACAATTTGCCTTTTGGCAATGGCGGTTGCCCTAGGGGTAAGTGGCTGTGGACGTGGAAATACTGTTGCGGCAGCCGAACCGCTGATGTTACAGGCCGGGCCGATACAGCCTGTGGAACCCAAAAGGTCTCAACTTATTGGTGAGAAGGAATCGACAATTGAATATGCAGCACCCCTTGCTTATGTTTTAGCATATCCTCATTTGTCTAATGAAGTCATTGATAATCAGATTCTACAATTTATTGATGGGCTTAAGACGGATTTTGCACAGAAGTATGACCTGAAGGATGAGAAGGAAAAAAGAGACTATCACAGGAAGACTGTAATTCCTTTTTGTATTTGGATTATGATAGTTACATAGTCAGTGAAGATAAAATCTGTATTATTTTTTATGAAACACAAGAGTTGGAGCAGAAGATTTCTCCCACAGAACAGAAAACCAATACGGTAGAGCGTGTTCACATTTTCCATTTTAATACCAAAACAGGAGAACGGATTAGTGAGGATTCTTTGAGAAAAGATGGATTTTTAGAAGCCGTTTCTGCATATGTCATACGATATTTTACAGAGAATGAGCCTTACAAAGACAGAATTTTTGGCGATTATAGAAAAACCTTGGCACCGGATGCTGGGCGTTTTAATCGCTTTGCCTTAAATGATAAAGGTGTGTTATTGTTCTTTGAACGTTACGACATTTTTCCAGGGAGTCTTGGTAGAGTTGAGCTTTTGGTTCCCTACAGTGAGCTGGCAGGTTTGCTGAACGGAGTTGGCATAGAGGCACCGCCTGTGGTGGAGGAAAAGGAACCTGAGGTAAAGGAGCCCACAGAAAAGATTGATCGGGTTATTGATCCTACCAAGCCTATGGTTGCATTGACCTTTGACGATGGCCCCAAACCGAGTTCTACCGAACGGATATTAGACGCCTTGGAAAAAAACCATGCCGTAGCTACATTTTTCGATTTGGGCAAACTTGTTGAGGCATACCCAGATACGGTAAAAAGGGAGCTGGCATTGGGGTGCGAGGTGGGGAGTCATTCCTACTCCCACAAGAACTTCAATACGCTATCCCCAGAGGCGATAAATGAGGATGTAAAGAAGACAGCAGCAGCATTTCAAAAAGCCGTGGGCTTTGAACCTACCTTATTCCGCCCTCCCTATGGCAATTGCAACGATACTGTGAAGAAGCATATTCCTATGGCCATGGTAACTTGGTCTATTGATACACTGGATTGGAAAACAAAGAGCCCAGATGCAATTATGAAGTTAATCCGCAGTGAAGGGAACTTAGATGGAAAGGTTATTTTAATGCATGGGATTTATGAAACCAGTGCCGAGGCCACAGAAAAGCTTGTGCCCTATTTAATAAAACAGGGATATCAACTTGTGACAGTTTCTGAAATGGCTAAATATCGCCATGATGGTAAGCTGGAGGACGGTAAGCTCTATGGATATTCCTATTTTCAATAGGCAGAAGAGATAATATAGATGAAATAGCCGCCGTAAGGCGGTTATTTTTATATAGATGGATAATCTAAATAAAAATAGAGATAAATATAAAAAGGTATTGCAAATTATCTCTACATAGAGTATTATATATCTACATAGAGATATTAGAGGTGAGAAAATGGCAAAAGCAGAGTTGAAAATCTTAATCGGTCTTCATCGGGCAGTAAACTATATTGACCGCCAATCCGCTAAGATTTTCACAGAGTATAAGCTTTCCATGGGGCAGTTTGCCGTATTGGAGGCTTTATACCACAAAGGTGATGCAACGGTTGGAGAAATTCAGGAGAGAATATTGAGTTCCAGTGGAACCATGCCTCTTATTATAAATAATCTTGAAAAAAGGGGTTACCTTATTCGAGAAACAGATAGGAAAGATAAAAGACGATGCATCCTTCATATTACTCCTCAAGGAGAGGAACTCATTTGTGAGGTTTACCCAAAAAATGAGGCCAAAATTTTTGAGATAATGTCCTACTGGACGGAAGCAGAAAAGGACCAATTGGTCACTTTATTAAAAAAGTTTGGAGATGAGATCAATGGAGAGAAAAGTTAAGAGACAGATTACAGGGTTTCCAACACAGGATGGAGCTGGGGTGAAGTTGGTTCGGGTTTTGGGTTTAGAGACAACAGCGGAATATGACCCTATTTTGATGTTAGATTCCTTTGATAGCACAAATCCCCAGGATTATATTGCCGGATTCCCCATGCATCCACATAGAGGAATTGAAACCATCAGCTACATATATCGTGGGAAGATGGTGCATAAAGATAGCTTAGGAAACGAAGACTCTATTTCTGACGGAGAGGTTCAGTGGATGACAGCAGGCTCAGGTATTCTTCACGAAGAAAGGTTGCCAGCCTCGGAGAGAATGCTCGGGGTACAGCTATGGCTGAACTTACCTGTAAAGGATAAAATGACAGCTCCAGCCTATCAAAGCATCAAGAGTCATGAGATTGAGGAAATTGCAATTGAAAATGGAAAGCTGAGGCTCCTTGCAGGGCAATTCAAAGGCAAACAAGGTTTCAGCAGTAAACATTTACCTATAGATTATTATGATATTCATCTTTCTCCCAATGCTTCTATATCCATTGATACTGAAACAGACCGCTCGGTTTTGGTTTTTACATTAGTGGGAGAGGTTACAATAGGCGGTGAGTTGGTGAAGGAGAAAACAGCGGCAAAACTTACCTCTGGCGACAACGTAGAAATAAAAAGCGTCGACAAGGACGCCCAAGTATTATTTATCAGTTCAAAGGCATTGGAAGAACCCATCGCTTGGGGTGGTCCTATTGTAATGAATACAAAGGATGAATTGCAAAAAGCATTTGCAGAATTAAGACAAGGAACTTTTTTGCAACAAGAAATGAAATATGACAAAAAATAAGATATTAGAAAACCAAGGAGGAATTGACATGAGTATGATGCAAGCATTGGAAAAAAGAAGAAGTTATTACAACATCAATAAAGAACTTCCCGTTGATAGTGGAAAAGTAATTCAAACAATTGAAACTTTAACAGAGCTGGTGCCCGATGCATTTAATATGAAGAGCTCTCGAGTGGTGGTAGCCTTAGAAGAGAAACAGAATTTATTGTGGGATACAATCTATGATGTTTTTGAAGGTAAGGTTCCCAGAGAAAAAATTGATAGTTTTAAAGCAGGCGCCGGTACAATTCTTTATTTTTACGACCAAGAGGTGGTGAAGGGGCTTCAGGAAAAATTCCCCTTGTATGCAGCAAACTTCCCTTCATGGGCAATGCAAGCCAGTGCCATGCTTCAAATTAGCATTTGGAGCGAGTTGCGGGAGATGGGGATCGGTGCATCTTTACAGCATTATAATCCTGTTATTGACCAAAAAATGCGTGAACTGTTTGATTTACCTGAAAGTTATTTGTTGATTGCCCAAATGCCTTTTGGTGGCATTGGTGAGGAACCTGCACAGAAAGAAAAAGAAGATATCTCTAAAAGAGTAAAAATAGTAAGATAGTATTTAATTAGGGAAAAAGCCTCAATTCTAATATAGGATTGAGGCTTTTAGTCTGTCAAAAGAGAGTTTTTTATAACGGAAGGTTTAGGAAAAGAGAGGCTTTCCAATGGAATTCTAGGATGAAATTTGTTTATCTCAGGCAAATATGGTGATTTAACGCCTTTTAGGGTAGAAACATATTATTTGACCGTAAGAGCTGAGTTATTTTCAAAGGGTGTCGATTTTATCGACACCCAAAGTATTCAAAAATGACGATGTTTTCCTATGTGTTTTTTCGGGAAAGAGAACCATGGATGAAGCTTATAGGCTTGGGGCAGCCTGTTGGGATAAATAAACAGATTCCAATTCCTCAATGGGGAAAGGCTTGTGATAGAAATAGCCTTGGAAAATATCGCACTGGGATTGATCTAACAATGCTACGTTTTCGGCGGTTTCCACGCCCTCGCAAACCACAGCAGTATTCAAACTTTTCACTAATTTAATGAGTTGGAGCAAGAGCGTGGCTTCTTTTTTTGTGATATCTGTTTTTAAGAAAGCCCGGTCGAACTTTATTTCATCAAATATCATAGGAGAAAGTGCCTTTAATGAGGAATAACCACTACCAAAGTCATCCAGAGAAACACGATAGCCCTTTTCGTGGAGACCAACCACAAACTTTTCGGCGGCATCAATTTCTTGGATGTAAGCACTTTCCGTTAGCTCAAAAGTAATGAGGGAGGGTGGAATGGGATAAGCTTCCTCTAGGCTGTGTAATTTTCTCCAAAATAAATCCAAGTCATAAAGATGCAAACGAGAAACGTTGACAGAAATAGGAAGGTAGGATTTACCTGCAAGCTTTCTTTCATGAAGGTAGGCGAATACCTTATCATATACATAATGATCCATCTCAACAATATCCCCTGTTTCCTCTAAAATAGGAATGAAGGCATCAGGGGAAAGGAATGTTCCATCGGCATTTTTCCAGCGAATCAGTGCCTCTGCGCTGCAAATTTTTTTGTCAGCATGGAGAACTTTTGGCTGAATATATACATGGAATTCCTGATTTTCTAACGCTGACTGGAACGAATGGATAATTTCCCAGCGCTTTTTTATGGATTGATTGATTTCATGGGAAAATACTACAATATTGTGGTAGGGCGGGAAGGAGGACTTTCGGGCACAATCCGCATTTGTAAGCATTTCCTCCACCGACATATTGGTATTGCGAATAAAATAAATTCCGCTTTTTAGTACAAATCTGCTTCCTGAATAAGCGCTGTTAAGCTGTTGGGAAAATTCTGTGTTCCAGTTTTGGATAACCTTTTCTGCCTCTTCCTCAGAATATTCAGATAAATCTGCCAGAAAAGCAAAGTTATCTGAATAAAGCCGGCAGGAGCATAGGCAAAAAGGTTCTTTGCCCAACGCATAGGCAAATTGTTTCAGGATATTATCCCCTTCTTTATGACCATATAAGTCGTTGATGTACCTGAAATGATTCATTCCTGTGCAGACAAGGGCAAGGTGGGTTTTTTCTTTGTAAAGGCGTAGAACCTTTTCCACGGTTGCAAGAAAGGCGTCAAAGGTTAGCATCCCTGTCAAGGAATCCCTTTCCCCAAGGCCTACTCTTTCTAAATCCAGCATTTTACTAATTTGTTCTATCTCTAATAAATTACCCGATTTTATCATACGTTTGTTTTCATACATTCGTTTGTCCGCCTCCTGTAGGAGCTCGTCCATTAGGTAATAATTTTCTCGGGTACTGATGGCGTACCCCTGGGCATAGCTAATTTGAATATCTGCAAGCTTATTTAAGGCTTCCGTCGCGGAACGAATGCGTTCTAAAAATGCTTCCATCAGCTTCACATTGCAGTTTTGTATAATTACGATAAATTCGTCACCGCCAAAACGGCCTAAAAAGAATTTTTTCTCCGCACTTTGACGCAATAGTATTACAAATTGCTGGATAAGCCGATCTCCTTTCTCATGGCCGTAAAAATCGTTTACTTTTTTCAAGTTATTTAAGTCAAACATGGCAAGGCCAATATGTAAGGTGCTATCCCGACAATCTAATATGCTCATTTGCTCCAAACAAGCATGCTTGTTCATAATTCCCGTGATGTCTGTATAAGCATTTTTCTTGAGCATTCGATTTACACCTAACTGGAAGAAGAAAATGATAATTGCCGTCAGTGCTAAAATCAGAGCGGCTACGTGGCTGCGGTAGGAGAGGCTATTCCATTTAAGAATATTGTTTTGCCTTGAAAGGGTGGCATTTTCCAGTAAAATATAAAGTTCCACGGCACCAATGAGGACAATGATGGCAGCGTTTATATATGATAAAATAACAATACGTTTCTTATTCATGGGATAACCTCACTTTAAAATAACTTTCTTTGCCAAGTCTTCTCCAATTCCGATACGGGAATCTTTTACGTTGATTAAAATGTAATTGTTAAATTTAGATACAACTGTAATCACAGTATTGGGGATAAGTCCTAAGCTTTCCAAATGGTGGCGTTCCTTTTCCCTTCCTGCAATGCGTACAATTATGTAAGGAATATCGATTTCTGCTAAAAGTAACGGCATAATACCCCTCCTACTGATTATTAGTTAGTTTATACTAACTTCATAGGCAATTGTATCACGCCGCTTTATAATATTCAAGAGAAGATTTCCTATAATAACCAAAATATTTTTTTGCTTTCGTTGTGCTAAGTTAAAATTAAAGTCGCCTAAAAAAGAAGAGATCAGACAAAAAGTGAGGGGGAAGAGTCTGAAGAGATACGATTTACGAGAAATAGTAAAGGGTGCCAATGTATTTGGCACCCTTTACATCTATTGGTTGTCCCAAAGTGTAGTTCTTTTCATTTGGGATTGAAAAACCTATTTGTTCGTGTTTTTTGATTTTAGGTAATTCTTTAGGCAGTGAAAGGTTTCCTCGCTAATGACGTGCTCAATGCGGCAGGCATCCTCCAAAGCGGCTTCCTTTGAAACCCCAAAAGAGACCAGTAATTCGGAAATAACACAATGTCTGGCATAGGTGCCCATTGCAACTTCTTTCCCTTTTTCTGTCAACCTGATGCTGCCCCGCTCTTCCATTTCAATATATCCGTTAGATTTTAATTTTTTCATAGCGTTACTGATACTGGGTTTGCTAAAACCTAGGGCGGTAGCGATATCGATTGAGCGTACATAACCTGTTTGCTTTTCCAACACATAAATTGTTTCTAGATAGTCTTCCATTGATTCTTGAACCTTCAAATGGATCTCCTCCCTAAGCTGTTTTTTATTATGGTAACAAAAAAAAAGAAAATTGACAATGGTTTTAGTAAATTCGCCTAATTATTGTAAAAAAATTTAATTTGAAAAATTTTTCATTGACAAGAACGGAAAAATGAGGCAATATAAATGTGTGGCTACGACTAGGGCGTCGCAAGACAATAATATGTTTTGACGCCTTTTTTAGATAGTTTGCCGTTTTTGGCAAAAATTGGTTTGCTTGCTTCTGTAGTTTGATGCTTTCTCCTAACGTCAAACTATTTTGAATCAAACTTTTCATCTCTTCTTGTTGTTGCCTTACCGAATATAGCGAAAACGCCCCCCAATTGTTTTCGTTATATGGCAATGACGACCCTTAAGGACAAGCGGCTTTCTCCCACAAGAAAGCCGCTTGTTCTTTGTATAAAAAAATAAACGGAAAGGGTGGTTTTATGACTGAAACAAAATGGACAATTGAAAATTATGAGGCTTTTTACAAGGAGTTATTGGAATTGCAGGATGATAAATATCGTTTGTTTCAAGAAAAGCTCCTGCGCACTTCTTTGCCTGTTATTGGAATACGTACTCCCCTTTTACGTCAAAAAGCAAAGGAAGTGGCAAAAGTGGCGGGAAGGAATTTTTTTGACACATGTGGGAAGAATACTTATGAAGAGCGCATGTTATATGGAGCAGTAGCAACGGAAATTCCCATGGAGTTTGAGGAGTTTTTGGGCTATTGTGACACCTTTTCCTATGAATTTGTGGAAAACTGGGCTCATTGTGATGGATTTTGTGTTTCCTTAAAGAAAATTGCAAGGAAAAATGAAGAGGCCTTGTTTGCTCATGCAAAAGGATATTTTTTAGCAGAAAATCCTTGGGTTGTACGGGTGGGGCTGATTATCATGCTGAATTATTATTTAAAAGAGCCTTATTTGCAGGAGGTTTTACAGTTAGTGGATGCTGTGACTTCTGATTTCTATTATATAGAGATGGCACAGGCTTGGCTATTGGCAACGGCATGGGCAAAGAATCCAGAAAGGGTACGGCAATATCTGGGGGATACGAAACTATCTTTTTCAGTTAAGGCGAAATTTGTACAGAAGGCCTGCGAGTCTTTTCGGGTTTCCCCTGAGGATAAAGCATGGTTACGAGAATGGAAAAAAGCACAGGTGTAAAGGGAGGCAGGCAAATGAAAGAAATTCCGTGGGAGCGGGTAACTCAAAAATTTTTACCTGTTTGCAATCAAAACAGCAAGGTACTGATTCTTGGAACGGCACCTTCTTTGAAATCTCGGGAAAATCAATTTTATTATGGGCATCCTCAAAATCGTTTTTGGAAGGTTTTAGCAGGGGTAACGGGAGTTGCGCTCCCTCAAAGTAATGAAGAGAAAAAGGCTTTCTTGTTAGCACAGGGAATTGCCCTTTATGATGTAATTCTAAGCTGCGATATTCAGGGGAGCAGTGACAGCTCCATACGCAACGTTGTTCCTACGGATTTGAGCACCATTTTCCAAACTACAGGAAAGATTCCTATATTTGGGAATGGAGGGACAGCTTTTCGTTTATATCAGAAGCATCAGCAGAAAATAACAGGGATTCCAATGGTTCAATTACCATCCACCAGCCCTGCCAATGCAACTTGGAATTTGGAGCGATTAATAGAAGCTTGGGGGAAGGAATTGCAGGTATTTCTGTAATTCATATCAAAATGATAGGAAATTTAATTTTATGGTCTCATTCTTATTGACATATGTTAAAAAGGATGCTATAATCCGGATTACATAAGTGAATAGAGAACTTATCAAGAGTGGTTGAGGGACAGGGCCCTATGACACCCGGCAACCGGCGTTTCGACGCATCGGTGCCAATTCCCCCGTTTGGTTCAAACGGAAGATGAGAATGTAATCACAAACCCTGTTTAGGGTTTTTTTTATACCAAAAATTTGGTAAGGCATGCGACTTTTGTTGAACGATTGTTTGTATAGCCAAGCATCTCTCCCTGCACTCTATTCACAAAGACAATTATTCATATTTAACAGGAGGGAATAGAAATGAGTAGAAGATTATTTACATCCGAATCAGTTACGGAAGGGCATCCCGATAAAATTTGTGATCAGATTTCCGATGGTGTTTTGGATACGCTGTTGGCAAAGGATCCTAATGCCAGAGTTGCCTGCGAAACAGCAACAACAACAGGTATCGTTTTTGTAATGGGTGAAATCACCACAAGTGCATATGTTGATGTAGAAAAAATTGTTCGGGAGACCTTGAATGAAATTGGTTATAACCGTGCAAAGTTTGGTTTTGACAGTGAAACCTGTGCGGTAGTTACCTCTATCCATGGTCAATCCCCTGACATTGCAATGGGTGTTGACAAGGCTTTGGAGCAAAAAACAGGCGAAGATGACAGCGAATTTGACACTGGTGCCGGTGATCAGGGCATGATGTTCGGTTTTGCTTGTGATGAAACAGAGGAATTGATGCCTTTGCCCATCTCTTTGGCACATAAGCTGACAAGAAGATTAACAGAGGTAAGAAAAAATGGAACGTTGAAGTATTTACGTCCTGATGGAAAATCTCAGGTTACCGTGGAATATATTGATGATAAGCCTGCTAGAGTTGATACAGTGGTTATTTCCTCTCAGCATGACCCTGAAGCAACCAACGAGCAGATTCGTGAGGATATTATTGCTCATGTTGTGAATAAGGTAATTCCTGCTGAGCTTTTGGATGAGAAGACAAAATACTATATTAACCCTACAGGTCGTTTCGTAATTGGCGGCCCCATGGGTGATAGCGGTTTGACAGGCAGAAAAATCATTGTGGATACCTACGGCGGTTATGCAGCACACGGCGGCGGCGCATTTAGCGGTAAGGACCCCACAAAGGTAGACCGTTCCGCTTGCTACGCAGCAAGACACGTTGCAAAAAATATTGTTGCTAGCGGTATTGCGAAAAAATGCGAGGTTCAGCTTGCTTATGCAATTGGCGTGGCAAAGCCTGTATCCGTTCTTGTGAATACCTACGGAACAGGTAAAATTTCTGATGAAGAAATTACAGAAATTGTTCACAAAAACTTTGATTTGCGCCCTGCGGCAATCATCAAAAATTTTGATTTAAAAAGACCTATTTATAAGCAGGTAGCGGCTTACGGTCATTTTGGTCGTACCGATTTAGACCTTCCTTGGGAACAGTTGGATAAGGTTGGGGTTTTCAAAGATAAGTTTTAATAAATTAAGATTTTAAGGGTTAATCCTATAACTTCAAAGGGTTTCCTACATGAAAATCCACTTGCTTTATATTTATTAAGGTTGGATTATTAAAAACGCTTCACCACATTCTGTTAATTTGGTTGGGCATGGATGTTGTAAGGAATGAAAATAGTTATGTTCTAAAGGATGCTGACAAAAACGGCATCCTTTTTTATGGAAAAATGTAGGAACGGAAGTTCCCTTTTTATTTTTGGTGTGATATACTAAAAGATATTTGTAAAATAATTTCTTCAGAAAAAGTATTTGAGGATTTCAAATTTGAAATTAATATAATCGAATGTTTAAGATGTAATGTAAAACTGCATTATAGGCGTGGAAGTTGAGCGTTAATCTGATTCAATAAACCTAAAAAATAAAATAAGGTTCTGAAGCACTTTCAAAATGATACCACTAAAGGCAGGGTGGTTGCGAACTTACAGCTTTTGCAGAGCAAAATACTTGCAAGGTTGGGATAGAATTCTGAAATTTAAACTTCATTTCACAGAAAGGAGGGGTGCGTATGGAGGATATTCTTTTAAAGGGTGAGGTTGGAGACATTATTTTTCAAAATAAGGAAAACGGATATACGGTTTTTACGATGGAGATACAGGAGGAAGAAATCACCTGTGTTGGCGTGGTTCCGCTGATTCATTCGGGAGAAAGCCTTTCAGTCAGAGGTAGCTGGATTAATCATCCTGTTTATGGAAAGCAATTGCAGGTTCAGTTTTATGAAAAATTCATGCCCACCTCTCAAAATGGTATGGAGAAATATTTGTCCTCGGGCTTAATTAAAGGGCTGGGGCCAAAAACATCAAGAAAAATTGTGGAGCGTTTTGGTGACGCCGCTTTTTATGTAATTGAGGAAAAACCAGATTTACTTACAGAAATAAAGGGAATTACCCATGAAAAGGCACAGCGGATTTCGGAAATATTCAGAGAACAGCATGAATTGCGAAAGGTTATGATGTTTTTACAAGGCTTTGAGGTTTCTCCAGCCTATACCATGCGGATTTACAAACGGTACAAAGGCAGAACCTTTGATATCGTGAAAACAAATCCCTATCGCTTGGCAGATGATATTTTTGGAATCGGCTTTAAAATGGCGGATAAAATGGCGGCAAATGCAGGAATCGCTGAGGATAACCCTAACCGAATTAAGGCGGCGGTGAAATATGTTCTAAATCAGGCAGCTTCAAACGGAGATTGCTTTTTGCCAAAGGATAAGCTGATTGCAGAGTCTGTAGAACTTTTGGAATTACATCCTCTAGCCGTTGAAAATGCCATCAGGGAATTGCAGGTGGAAAGTCAAATCTGGCAGGAAAATTTGGCAGGATTGGACGTTGTTTACCTCAATTTTTATTATTATGCTGAAATGGCAGTGGCAAAGCGTTTTATTGAACTATCCATGGATTGTGAGGAAACAGACCCTGAAATCCTTGAGAGACAAATTAGCCAAATGGAAAAAGAGACGGGTGTGCAGTTGGCACCGGAGCAACGGCAGGCTGTGCGGGAGGCTATGAGCGGCGGTGTTTTGATTATTACAGGTGGCCCCGGTACAGGAAAGACCACTACCATAAACACCATTCTACGTTTATTGGAAAAGGAAGAGAAGGAAGTGGTTCTTGCCGCACCCACAGGCCGTGCCGCAAAACGAATGACTGATGCAACAGGGGTTGAGGCAAAAACCATTCATAGGCTGTTAGGCACAACCTTTGTCAGCGATGACAATCGTAGGCAGGTTTTTGATAAAAATGAGGATGATCCT
Source organism: Anaerotignum propionicum DSM 1682 (assembly GCF_001561955.1). NCBI lineage: Bacteria > Bacillati > Bacillota > Clostridia > Lachnospirales > Anaerotignaceae > Anaerotignum > Anaerotignum propionicum. Next base: position 2,825,613 of record NZ_CP014223.1, on the reverse strand, counting down.
ATTGAAGCCGACGTGTTGATTATTGATGAAACCTCTATGGTGGATTTGCATTTGATGCATGCACTTCTTCGAGCCATAGAAAACGGTACATCTGTGATTTTTGTAGGGGATATGGATCAGCTTCCCTCTGTTGGGGCAGGGAATGTATTAAAGGATATGATTCGCAGTGAGCGTTTGCGGGTGGTTCGCCTGCAGCATGTATTCCGTCAAGCCCAGGAGAGTGCAATAATCATGAATGCCCATCGTATCAATCAGGGGGAAGAGCCTGTTTTGAACGAAGGTGGCACTGATTTCTTTTTCATGCGTCGTGCTTATGGACAGGAGGTTTTATCTACAGTTCAGGAGCTGGTGAAAAGTCGTTTGCCCAAATATACTGGACATGATGGATTGGCGGATATGCAGGTGCTGACGCCTATGCGCAAGGGAATGCTTGGGGTACAAAGTCTAAATCAGGTATTACAGCAGACCCTGAACCCACCCTCCCCTAATAAAAAAGAAAAGGAGTTTCGTCAAACCACCTTCCGCGAGGGAGATAAGGTGATGCAGATTAAAAACAATTATAACATCGTTTGGCGCTGCTTCAGCTGTCAAGGCAAACGGACAGATGAAGGTCTGGGAGTTTATAATGGGGATGCCGGACGTATTTTAAAGATTGACGAGGAGAATGAAATGGTTCGGGTTTCCTTTGATGATGGAAAGGTGGTTGATTATGACTTTACCCAGTTAGAGGAGCTGGAGCTTGCCTATGCCATCACCATTCACAAATCTCAGGGTAGTGAATACCCTGTGGTAATCTTGCCCGTTTACAGCGGCCCGCCTATGCTAATGACCAGAAATTTGCTTTATACTGCGGTGACCCGAGCCAAAGAGCTGGTAGTCCTTGTGGGTCTTCGAGAAACGGTAAACAGCATGATTGCAAACAATAGGGAGGTTGGACGTTATACGGCATTGGCAGAGCGCATACGGAATTTATACGATTTTATGAATGAACTGGAGGTACAGCCGTGAAAGACTTCATACAAGGTTTTTTGAATGTGCTGTATCCTCCTTATTGTGTTTTGTGTGGCCAGTTGTTGCCAATGGAAGACTGGAAGGATGGCCTTTGCAAGTCTTGTGCTGAAAGTACTCCTTATTTGACGGGGAACCGATGTGGATTTTGCGGCAGAGAGCTGGAATGGGGAGACATTTGCCATTCTTGTTTGGAGAACAGACCTGTATTTGAACGAGGCATTTCCGCTTTTGATTACGAAGTATTGCGAGATGGAATAGCTCGGTTTAAATTTGATGGGTCTAGGGAGGATGGAAAGGTATTTGGTCGTTTGATGGCAGATTTTTTGCTCTCCTACCATGGGGATTGGATAGAGGAAATCGATTTTCTAACAGGGGTTCCCTTACATGCCCATAAACAGAAAGAACGAGGATTTAATCAAGCAGAAATTCTTTGTCAAAGCATCAGTCTTTATACAGGAATTCCTTATGAAAAAGACATTCTCACCAGAACAAAGGAGACCATTCCTCAAAGCAAGTTGTCTGCAAAGGAAAGGCATAAAAATATCAAAAATGTTTTTATTGCGCAACATTGTTCAGATAAATGTGTCCTTTTGGTTGATGATATCCTGACAACGGGAGCAACACTGAATGAATGCAGTCGTGCCTTATATCGGGAAGGGGCGAAAAAAGTAGAGGTTTTTTGTCTTTCTGTGACAGAGTAAAAGACTTGAAATTTTGGTGTGTGATTTTTCTGGGACTGTACATAATAAAGCCAGACGAGTACTTTTTTGGAAAAGGTGGAGTAAACCCATTCCCTTTCTAGTTGTGTTAAATTTTTTGGGTTGAAATATTTTGCCGAATTCTAATTTATATTTGTATTGTAGTGAAAAAAATAGTATAATTGAATACCGTAGTGAAAAAAATGGACGAGAAATACGGGGGATCATGCAATGGTGCAGATAGGTTTTGACAATGAAAAATATTTAAAAATGCAGTCTGAAAGAATTAAAGAACGGATTGGTCAGTTTGGCGGAAAGCTGTACCTAGAGTTTGGCGGAAAGCTGTTTGATGATTATCATGCTTCCCGTGTACTTCCTGGTTTTAAGCCGGACAGCAAGGTAAATATGCTGTTGCAGTTGAAGGATGATGCGGAGATTGTTATTGTCATCAACGCAGGAGATATTGAAAAGAATAAAATTCGTGGTGATCTGGGAATTACCTATGATATGGATGTATTGCGCCTGATTGATGCCTTCCGTGGTTACGGTTTATATGTTGGCAGTGTTGTTTTGGCACAGTTTAATGGACAAGCGGCAGCAATGGCTTATGAAAAGAAACTGGAAGCCTTGGGTCTTAAGGTTTATAAGCATTATCCCATTGCGGGCTACCCTGCAAATATTCCACTGATTGTAAGTGATGAGGGATATGGAAAAAATGATTATATTGAAACGGAAAGGTCTTTGGTAGTCATTACTGCTCCGGGCCCCGGCAGTGGAAAAATGGCAACTTGTCTATCTCAATTGTATCATGAGCATAAAAGAGGGATAAAGGCGGGTTATGCAAAGTTTGAAACCTTCCCAATATGGAATGTGCCTTTGCGCCATCCTGTAAATGTGGCTTATGAAGCGGCTACAGCAGATTTGAACGACGTGAATATGATTGACCCTTTCCATCTGGAGGCTTATGGACAAACCACCATCAACTATAACAGAGACGTAGAGGTTTTCCCTGTTTTAAATGCTATGTTTGAACAAATTTTTGGAATGTCTCCCTATAAATCCCCCACGGATATGGGTGTAAATATGGTTGGTAATTGTATCATTGATGATGAAGCAGTGCAGGCGGCTTCTCGCAATGAGATTATTCGTAGATATTACAATGCTCTTTGCGATCACAGAAAGGGTAATATCGAAGAGGATGTTATTTTTAGACTGGAATTGTTAATGAAGCAGGTAGGTGTATCTGTAGCTGACCGCCCTGTGGTTGCGGCTGCATTGAAGCGGGCGGAAGAAACCCAGGCACCCTGTGCGGCAATTGAATTGCCAGATGGCGCCATTGTGACAGGAAAAACCACACCCTTATTGGGTGCATCTTCTGCAATGCTACTGAATGCCTTGAAACAGTTGGCTGGAATACCGAAGGAAGAGAAGATTATTTCTCCTACCGTTATTGAACCGATACAGAAGCTCAAGGTAAACAATCTTGGTAACCATAACCCTCGTTTGCATACTGATGAGGTGCTGATTGCTCTGTGTATCAGTGCATCAACGGAAGAAAAAGCCAGCTTGGCGTTACAGCAGTTAGAAAAATTGAAATGCGCAGAGGTACATTCTTCTGTTATTTTATCAAATGTGGATGAGAGTATGTTCCACAAGCTGGGTGTAAATTTGACCTGTGAGCCCAAGTATCAGACGAAAAAACTGTTCCACGGAAAGAAATAAGAATCGAAGAAGCAATCTTTTTTATAAGAAATAACATCCCCTTTTGTTAGGCAAAAAGCCGTTTTCAAAAGGGGATAATTTTTGACAAAAAGGTAAAATTTCGGTTATGATATACTAATTGTAACAGAACGAAAAGGAGGTTTTTTATATGGGAAAATACAATTTGCCGAAAATTGATTTGCATTTACATTTGGATGGTTCCATTTTGCCCGAAACTGCATGGGAATTGGTTCAGGAACAGGGGATAGAGGTACCGGCCAAAGATTATGAGAGTTTTGTTCCTTTGATTATGGTGCCTGAGGATTGCAAGGATGTGAACGAGTGCTTAGAACGATTTGAAATACCTGTGAAAATTTTGCAGGACAAGACCTCTTTAACCAGAGTCACTCGAGAATTAATCGCATGGTTAGAAAAAGAGGATGTTGCCTATGCAGAAATTCGTTTTGCACCTCAGTTGCACACCCAAAAGGGGTTGACCCAGAGGGATGCCATTGATGCAGTGTTAGAAGGAAAAGAAGTTGGGCTTAGAGAGCATCCTGAAATTGGAATTGGTATCATTTTGTGTGCCATGAGTATTGGGCCGGAAACTGTAAATATGACGGAGAATTTGGAGACCGTTCGCCTGACAAAGGAGTATTTGGGCAAAGGTGTGGTGGCCCTTGATTTAGCAGGCGCCGAGGGAATTGTGCCCCTTTCCAATTTTGCGCCGATATTTGATTTAGCAAGAGAGCTAGAACTTCCCTTTACTTGCCATGCTGGAGATAGTCAAGGCCCTGAAACTGTTGAGGATGCCTTGAATTTTGGTGCAAAGAGACTGGGTCATGGGCATCATGTTTATGAAGATCCGGCCCTATGCCAAAGAGCTATTCGAGAAGGCGCTACCTTTGAGATTTGTCCCACCAGTAATGTTTGTTGTCAAAGCACCATGAGTTATGGAGATCACTATGTAAAGAAAATGTATGATTTGGGCATGCGGGTTACCATTAACACAGACAATATGACATTGTTCGGTTTAACTTTAGACAAGGAATATGACCATTGTATCCATGATATGGGCTTTACTGAGGATGATTTGATACAAATGCTCATCTACTCTGCGGAAGCCGCTTTTTTAGAGGAGGCTGAGAAAGCAGATTTGAAAGAAAGAATTTTAGCCTGCAAAAAAAAATAAAATAGAAATGATAGCCCAAAGTCCATTTCGATTTCTAAAAATTACCATCACATTGTATGGTTTTTTAGTATGGAAAATAGAACCGAGCAATATAATTAGAATGAATCGGTATCTTTTTAGCAAAGGAGATGGATCATGTGCAAAAAAAATTACGTTGTTTGTTTTTAGTACTATTGCCGTTGATAGTGGGCGGATTATCGGGGTATTTAAACATGGAGGCTATGAGCCAATATCAGGTGTTAAATCAACCACCCCTTGCCCCTCCGGCATGGCTTTTTCCTGTGGCATGGACGGTGCTATACCTTTTGATGGGGATTGGTGCGGCAATAGTATGCTGTTCCGATAAAGAAGGGAAAAAGGAAGCCCTGACGCTGTTTTTCATCCAGCTTGCCTTTAACTTCTGCTGGAGCTTCTTTTTCTTTACGTTTGAATGGCGTTTGTTTGCATTTGTTTGGCTGATCATACTTCTGCTTTTGGTTTTGGCAATGACAAAAGCTTTTAGCAAGGTTTCTCCATTAGCGGCGAAACTGCAAATTCCCTATATTTTATGGCTTTGTTTTGCTGGATATTTAAATTTGGGTGTATGGTGGCTCAACCGCTGAAAATTTCAAGGTGGTTGGAACAACCATACATAGACCTGTTAATTTTTTGAACTGATAAGATAACAAAGAACCGATGCATAATGGAGTTTTGCTCCATGCATCGGTTCTTTGTTAGAAAAAAGTTTCAATGAATTTTAAAAATCTGTGTTTAAAGGTAAAGCTTTTTATTATATGGAATTTTAACGGTTTCAAAGAAAGGGTTTTTGGGGATATTTAAATGGTGGAAGGGTGACAAAAACAAAAAACAAAAACCTCTTTGCTTTGGCAAGGAGGTTTTAGAATACAATATTACTTTTTAGATACTTTATTATTCAGGTTGAGCGTCATTTTCTCTGTAAGCGTCTTTTTCTTTTTATCCTCAAGCTTCATGCCTGTAATGCCTATGATATAGATTCCCGCTAAGTCAACCTTGACATTTTTTTCACAGGAAGAACATTGTAAACGGGTTTATCACAAATCAGGGTCACAATCTGGGGGCCAACTTTTGCTCTAACCAGATTGGCTTTACGCATTTTAGAGGTTTTAGGCATTTGCTCGTAAACGGCTTTCGGTAAATTAGAAGGAGAAGGCTTTTCCTGTTTTTTATCTATGATAAAAATTTGTACAGTTGTACGGTTATTGTCTATAAAGTCCTGTGCCTGCACCATTTTACGCATACTAACCTTATTGAAATAGTACAGAAGGGCTAAGATAATGGCTAATACCACAATAATAATGATCAATACATCTGAAAAATTCACATTTGAAGCATTCACTAAAAGTTCCTCCTTAATTTTTACGTAAACAAAAGTTCACGTATGTGCAATTCATACTTGTTCTATTCTAACATTGATTTTGTTTTTAGGGAAGTAGGAAAAAAGAAAAATTAACTTTTTTTAAATGGAACATGTCTTGCATATGTCTGGAAGAATATAGTATACTACAGGGAGCTTGGGTATCAAAGGGGGCGACTTTCATGCATACACAGGTTTTTACAATATTAGCGTATTTTATTGTGGTTCTCTTATTTATCAACGTATTTTTGGCAGGGTTGGTGGTCTTTTTTGAACGCAGAAATCCCGCTAGCACTTGGGCGTGGCTCCTGGTGCTGTTTTTTATTCCCATTATTGGATTTTTAAGTTATTTAATTTTTGGAAAAAACGGTAAACGAGAAAAGATGTTTTATGAGAAAGAAGCTTATGATCAAAAGGTCTATTATAAGTACTTATTCCATGACCGCCATTCCATTGAAAAAATTCAGCGGCAAAAATCACTCATTGAAAACAGGGGGCGTTTGGTTGAGGCAGAGTACTTAACAGATTTGGCTTATTTGCATTTGAATTCGGGTAATTGGATGACCTTCAACAACAAGGTGGCTGTTTTCAATACGGGTAAGGATAAATTTGAGGCCTTGGTTAGGGATATTCGCAGAGCGAAAAAGTTTATTCATTTAGAGTATTATATTTGGCGGGGAGACAAGCTTGGAGCACGTTTGTTGGATGAGCTGACAAAAAAGGCAAAGGAAGGGGTTGAAGTTCGCCTTCTTTATGACGGAATGGGAAATTCTTCTCTACCTAAGGATTTTTTTCACCAATTGCATCAGGCGGGAGGGCATTCGGCTGCTTTTTTACCGCCGTTTTTTGTAAGAATTAATTATCGCAATCATAGAAAGCTCTGCATCATTGATGGAGAGATTGGATATATTGGTGGTTTCAATGTGGGAGATGAATATCTGGGCATTGTGAAACGTTATGGTCCATGGAGAGACACCCACCTTCGTTTTGAGGGGGATGCGGTGGATCAGATGCAGATTCGCTTTATTATGGATTGGAATTTTACTGCAAAAGAAGGAGCCGTTCCTCTGGAGGACAAGTATTTTCCCGAAAGAGAGCAATATGACGGTGTGGAGACCCAGATTGTTTCCAGCGGGCCTGATACACAATGGAAAAATATCCGTAACGGCTATTTTAAAATGATGAATGAGGCTGAGGATCATATTTATTTGACGACGCCTTATTTTGTACCAGATGACGGCATTTTTGATTCTTTGCGAGTTGCCGCTCTTTCAGGGATTGATGTGCGCATTATGATTCCCGGAAACCCCGATCATATTTTGGTTTATTGGGCCAGCATGTCCTATTTAGGGGAACTACTAGAGGCAGGGGTACGTTGTTATCAATACGAAAAAGGGTTTATCCATGCAAAAACTCTTTGCATTGATGGGTTGGTTGCCTCTGTTGGTACAGCAAATATGGACGTGCGCAGCTTTGCACTGAATTTTGAAGTAAATGCTTTTATGTTTGACACGGAGCTGACCAAAGCGTTGGAAGCAGATTTTTTGAAAGATTTGGATAATTGCATTGAAATAACAAAGGAGTGGTATGACAGAAGAAAATGGTGGTTTAAGGTAAAGGAAGCTGTGGCAAGATTGGTTTCGCCCATGCTTTAGGAACGGAGGAAGTAAAAATGAGACAAGTTGGTCATGAGGAAAGCCGAAAAATTTCTTATTTTCAGGTGGATGTGAATAGGCTGATGACGCCAGCCGCACTGTTTTCCGATTTGCAGGAGGCTGCCATCAATCATTCAGATTTCTTGGGGTATTCTGTGGAGTATTTAACGGAAAAACAGACAGGCTGGGCCGTAATTAACTGGCATCTGGAAGTGGATAGAATGCCAAAGCTGGGAGAGACGATTACCGTTCAAACTTGGTGTGAAAAATGCCGCAGGATGCAGGCGATCAGATGCTTTCATGTTTTAGATGAAAAAAAGAAATTATAATTAAGGGGATTTCTCGTTGGATTTATATGGATTTGGAAAAGAGAAAACCCGGAAATATTCCTGATGAAATGGTTCAGAAATACCATTCCGGACAGGAATCTTCAATTCCGGGAGAGAAGTTTCTCATGCCCAAGGAGGCGAAAGAGGAAGATGCTGTTAGCCGTTCCTTAGAAATTACCAGAAGGGATACAGATTCTAACGGTCATGCGAATAATGTGAAATATTTAGAATGGGCCATGGACGACGTTCCCGATGAAATTTATGACAATATGCAACTGAAGGATGTTCGCATTGTTTACCGCAAGGAGTGTTTGCGGGGAGATCAAGTCATAATGAAAACGTATTTCAACACCACGGAGAATGGCAAGGAAATATTAACTTTCCTCAAGGATAAAGAACAAACGGTCTTGGCAGAGGTGGCAACGCTTTGGCAGTAAAAGCCAAGAGAATTTGTGAGGGTGCATAGAATATCCAAATAAGAATGGGATTCGGCGCACTAAAATAACCGATTGCCACGGAGATATCACAACAAATGAACAGAAAAAGACCCAAAAGGTATAGCCCGAAGAAGGGCTTTGCCTTTTTTTGTTTCCAGAGGGAAAAGGCGATAAAGGCATGCAATAAAAATAGAAGAGCATAAACTCCCCCCAATACAGGTAAAGGAAGAAGTATGAGGGGTAGACAGAAGAAAAAACACCAAGGAGAGGGGCGTTTATCCAGAAAAAAAGAGATATAAAAAAGCTGTACAAGGCAGAAGAAAAAAACCCCCATTTTTTCATAGGAGGAAAACAGTAGAAAACCATCACTGAGGAGGGTAAAGGCTGCCGCCATAGGAACGCCGTAACGCATAGCAGGAATCAGACATAGGCAAATAACAGAAAAACGTACAGCATTAATATAGGGGCACTGTCCGCAAAAGGTTATAAACACATATAGGAAAAGAAAAACAACCAATACACTGTAATCTGTTTTGTCCATTGTGAACACCTCTTTTTTAGCTTGCCCTAAAAAGAAAGGACATTCCAAAAAAAGAATGTCCTAGAGTTCAGAAATGCTTGCAGGATTCTTATTAAATCAAGAGAATTGTTCCATAAGTCCTGCCTATTGTGTTGTTCTATTTCTTTAATTTCGCAAGCATGCTCCTTTGTGTAACCTATGATGCAGCCAACTGATTCAACAAAGGTTACTCATTAGATGAAAAATTTACAGCGACAGCTCCAGCTTTTTGCGCATGATAGAAATTTGCTCATCTGTCAAATCCATTGGCTGATATGCAATGGTAATGCTGTCGTTTTCATAGCGAGGAATCAAATGCAGATGAAAATGATATACCGTTTGGCCTGCAACGGTGCCATTATTCTGCATGACATTCATATGCTCAAAACCTAAAATACGTTTCATTTCCCTAGCGATTTTTGTGGCAAGGGTAAAAAGGCGACCTGCTAACTGAGGATCAATTTCAAAAATATTTGCAGAATGTTCCTTGGGCAATATTAATACATGGCCTTCGTTTGCGGGAAACCGATCCAAAATTGCTTTGAATTCCTCGTCTTCATATATGGTGGCAGACGGAATATCTCCGTTTAAGATTTTACAAAAAATACAGTCGCTCATAGCAGTCCATCCTTTCGGTTTTTCTTTTCAGTATAACACGAAAGGATGGACTTGCACAGCATTATCCAGCATAATATTTGGCAAACAGATAGCTTAAGGCATTGCCGTGACTCATCTTATCTGCGGAGATTTCAAAGAAAATATCTCTTAAATCTTGGCTGGGCATGGATAAAAATAAAGAGCGGTAAAAATCACCGTTATCAATTTCCAGAAGGAGAGTATCCTCCAACAGTTCTTGGCCCAAGGTGTCTGGCGTGGTGCCGGTTATCTCATTGGTGTCTCTAGTGCCGGTAATCAAATAATATGCTTCTTTTAACTGATTGATATGTTTTAATTCATCCAGATACATTGTTTTTAAAACATTGGCTGACGATGCCATATTTGGGTCGGTCATTAGATTCGCGTAACGCTCTGCCATATCGGCACTATCCTGCTGTGCCATGTATAATATCTCCATCAAATGATGATCTTCAGCTAAGGCAGCCTTTTGATTTTCTGTGAGTACCCCATTTATTCCATTTGTACCGTTGTTACCAGATATAGTAGGGGTGCCCCGCATAGTGGGTGTACCAGACATAGTAGGTGTACCTCGCATAGTAGGAGTACCTTGCATAGTAGGTGTACCTCCCATAGTAGGCGTACCACGCATAGTAGGAGTACCCTGCATAGTAGGGGTACCTCCCATAGTAGGCGTACCTCGCATAGTAGGAGTACCCTGCATAGTAGGTGTACCTCCCATAGTAGGTGTACCTCGCATAGTAGGAGTACCCTGCATAGTAGGAGTACCATTCATAGTGGGTGTGCCCTGCATAGTAGGAGTACCCCCCATAGTAGGGGTGCCATTCATAGTAGGAGTGCCCTGCATAGTGGGTGTTCCCGATGTTCCAGGCGACCCAGTACCTCGTTCTTTTATTTCAAGGGAATGGTTATTATTTCGTGTATTTCTGTTATATGGATACATTGGTCAGGCTCCTTTTCTTTTTTCTATCATCTTATGCAAAAAAGTTTGTTTTCTTGACTGAAAGAGCATAAAATAAGTGTGGATACCAATGAGGATTTCTGATAAGCTATAAGTAAATAAAATTAGGTAAAATTTAGAGGTGGGAAAACCATGAAAAAGATTGTTTTAACCGGTGGCGGCACGGCAGGGCATGTAACGCCGAATTTGGCGCTGATTCCGTTTTTAAAAGAAGACGGTTGGGAGGTTATTTATATTGGATCGGAAAAAGGGATAGAGCGAAGTTTGATTGAGGCGGAAGGAATACCATATTACAGTATTCCTACGGGGAAGCTTCGACGCTACCTCTCAAAAGAGAATTTCAGTGATATGTTTCGTGTGGTAAAGGGTGTGGCAGAAGCAAAAAAGAGAATCAAAGAGATTAAGCCTGATTTGGTATTTTCCAAAGGAGGCTTTGTTGCGGTGCCTGTAGTTTTAGCGGCAAAGGCAAATGGGGTTCCTGTAATTATCCATGAGTCAGATATTACCCCGGGATTGGCAAATAAAATTGCAATGCCCTTTGCAAAGGTAATTTGTACAACATTTCCCGAAACCCTAGGACATATTTCAAAGCAAAAGGGTATGCATACAGGTTCACCCATCCGCAAGGAACTGTTTGACGGAAATCGGCAAAAGGGCCTTGAAACATGTGGTTTTGACGGTAATAAGCCTGTGCTTTTGATGATGGGGGGTTCCTTGGGGGCAGTGAAGCTGAATCAATGCCTTAGGGCGGAGCTTCCAGCGCTTTTGCAAAAGTTTGATATTATCCATCTATGCGGAAAGGGTAATTTAGAAACAGATTTGTTGAAACAAAAGGGATATAAGCAGTTTGAGTATGTTTCCGCAGGGCTGGCAGATTTATTTGCCGCGGCAGATGTTATTGTATCTCGTGCAGGGAGTAATTCCATTTGCGAGTTTTTGGCATTGAAAAAACCCCATTTGCTCATTCCTCTTTCAAAGAATGCCAGCCGTGGGGATCAGATTTTGAATGCGGCTTCTTTTGCAAAACAAGGTTTTGCAAGAGTTCTGCCTGAGGAGGAAATGACACCTGAATCACTCATGGAGAATATTAATACTTTGTATGAAAATAGGTACAAATATATAGAAAAAATGGAAAAAAGCGGGTTATCTGATGGAACAAAGGGTGTTTTGTCCCAAATTCGCAAGTTTTAATAAATAATTAAGAAAAATAAATTGACACATGTCAAGAAAAAATATAAAATGCTAAAATGTGATTTGTGGTGTAAATCGCAATGGTAGATTTATTAAGGAGGATACGCCATGAAAAAATATGCTGCATTGCTTGTTGCGGCTTCGTTGATGCTTTTTGCAGCAGGCTGTTCCACAAAGACGGATAACGGAAATAATTCGGAGAAAACAGATACAATTTTACAATCAGAACTGCCTAAAGAAGGCGACGAAATTGCCGTAGTTACTACCTCAGAAGGGGTGATAAAGCTGCAATTTTATCCCAATGAAGCACCAAAGGCAGTGGAAAATTTTAAGGCTTTGGCAAAGTCCGGTTACTATGACGGCATTATCTTCCATCGTGTCATTGATGGATTTATGATTCAAGGTGGTGACCCTACAGGAACGGGCACCGGTGGAGAAAGCAGTTTCGGCAAGGATTTTGAAGATGAAGTTTCGCCCAATCTCCATTTTTATCGTGGTGCATTGGCTATGGCAAACAAAGGCCCAAATACCAACGGGAGTCAGTTTTTTATTGTGCAGAATGATAAGGTAACAGAGCAGGGGATTCAGTCCATCCGAGAAACAAGAGATAGCAACGAGGAATTGGGCATTACCATTGGCGAAAAGTTCTATACGTTAAATGAACTATTCCCTGATTCTGTATTGGATTATTATACCAAGCATGGCGGCAGTGTTGAGCTTGAATATATTTTCGGAAAGCCTTATACTATATTTGGTCAGGCATTTGAGGGTATGGATGTGGTGGATAAAATTGCAGCCACCGAAGTAAATGCAGAAAACGACAAACCCTTAAAAGATATTAAAATTGAAAAGGTTGAAATTACGAAATATGCACCACAGAGTGAATGAGTTCTGTGGCAAGGAGAAGAAGAGATGAAAAAGAAATTGTGGCTTGGAGTAATGATGATTGCCATGGCTCTGGGTTTGACAGCTTGCAGTGAGAAAAAGGAAAGTTCTGCCGATGAAGGTGAGAGCATTACTATTGATTTTATTAACCAAACGGGTGCGGATGTGGGAATTTTGAGAATTCGTCCCAACGATAAGGATGATTGGTCTGAGAATCTTCTTCAGGAAGAGGCATGGAAGCAAAATTATGAAATGCCTGTGTCTTTGAGTGGTGAGCTGCCCAAGCCTGAGGATGGCTGGCAGGTAGAAATGAAATTTTTAAATGGAACAGAGGAAGTATGGCAAGGCATTGTTTTGGAGGATAATACAACTGCGGTTTTTTCCTATGAAAACGGATTGCCTGTGGTGAAAATAGAAGCCAGTGAGGAAGCTGACAAGACTTCAAATACGGGTAATGTAACAGAATAAGAGTTGGAGTCAATGGAGACTGCAAGATGGGATAAAACCGGGCTTGCAGTCTCTCTTTTTATTGGTGAATTTGAAAAGGATTAAAAAAGAAAAGGTAATTTTAGCCACCTTGGTCTTTCATAAAATGGAAAAGGGGTTTTAGGCTCCGTGGGATTAGGATGATACAAAAGAAGGAGAGAGACAATGGAAACGAAGTATGTGTTTGTAACAGGCGGTGTGGTTTCTGGGTTAGGCAAAGGGATTACTGCGGCATCCTTAGGAAGACTTCTAAAGTCTATGGGATACCGTGTAAGAATTCAAAAATTTGACCCATATATCAACGTTGATCCGGGAACGATGAGTCCATATCAGCATGGTGAGGTTTTTGTTACTGAGGATGGCGGAGAAACGGATTTGGATTTGGGTCATTATGAAAGATTTATTGATGAAAATTTAAAGGTGACAAACAACATAACCACAGGAAAAATTTACTGGTCAGTTTTGCAAAAGGAAAGAAAGGGAGAATATTTAGGCGCAACAGTGCAGATGATTCCTCATATTACCAATGAAATAAAGGGGCGTGTTTATGCCGCAGGGGAGGGTGCTGATGTGGTGATTACCGAAATTGGCGGTACTGTTGGCGACATGGAAAGTACACCCTTTTTGGAGGCCATTCGACAAGTTGGCAGAGAATTGGGACGGGAGAACTGTCTTTATATTCACGTGACTTTGATTCCCTATTTAACCAAGGGAAAGGAAATGAAAACAAAACCGACACAGCATTCCGTTAAGGAACTTCTTTCCATTGGAATTCAGCCTGATATTATTGTTTGTCGTACAGAGCGTCCCATTAGTCAGGATATGAAGGACAAGCTGGCGCTATTTTGCAATGTAGATGAGGATTGTATCATTGAAAACTTGGATGCTGACAGTCTTTATGAATTGCCTTTGATGTTGCGAGATGAAGGTTTAGGAAGTATCGTATGCCGCAAGCTTGGTATGGAGGAAAGGCCCATGGAGCTTAGTGACTGGATGGAGATGCTGGAGAAAGAACGTAATCCAAAGCAAGAGGTTACCATCGCTTTGGTTGGGAAGTATGTGGAATTGCATGATGCATATCTCTCTGTTGCCGAGGCGTTGCACCACGGCGGCATTTACCATCAGGCAAAGGTGAAAATCAACTGGGTAGACTCTGAAGAATTGACAAAAGAAAATGCCCAAGAGATTTTAGGCTCCTCTCAGGGAATTTTGGTTCCCGGCGGCTTTGGTAATAGAGGGTTGCTTGGGAAGATGGAAGCGATACGTTACGCAAGGGAAAAGGATATCCCTTTCTTCGGAATTTGTTTGGGGATGCAGTGCGCAGTAATCGAGTTTGCAAGAAATGTTTTGGGATGGAAAACGGCGGATTCCACAGAGGTAGATGAAAAGACGGAATACCCTGTCATTCACTGGATGCCTGACCAAAAGGATATTAAAAATTTGGGCGGTACCATGCGTTTGGGTGCTTATGAATGCCAGATTGCGGAGAATTCCTTTGCCAGAAAGGCATATAGTGAGGCAGTTATTTGGGAAAGACATCGTCATCGCTTCGAATTTAATAACAATTATCGGGAAGCGTTGACCAATGCAGGACTTACCATCACAGGTCTTTCTCCTGATGGGAGATTGGTGGAAATGGTGGAGAACCAAAATAACCGCTGGTTTGTTGGGGTGCAGTTCCATCCTGAGTTTAAATCAAGACCCAACAGACCCCATCCGTTGTTTCGAGATTTTGTTAGTGAAGCCTTGAAAACAGAGATAGAATTGTAAGAAAATCTTAAACAAAAAATAGCCGTTTTCTAAGATTTTTCTGTTAGAATGAAACATGTAAGGGGGAAATACTCTAATTATAAAGGAGGAGTTCCGAAATGAATTCAGAAAAAAAAGAAAAGGTATTGGTACTGGTTACCGCACAAAAGAATGCCTTACGATTGATTGACTATGGTTTTTCCATGTCACTGGCAAACGATGGAGAGTTACATATTTTGCATGTGCAAAAGGGAAACAGTGTTTTTGATGGATTGGATACTTTAAAGCGGTTACAAGAGCTGATAGATTACGGCAGTAGATTGGGTGCCTGCATTCATGTTCAGTGTGATAACGATGTAGCTGGATATGTAGGTCAATTTGTAGAAAAAGAGAAAATTACCCGTGTGATTTTAGGTGAGGGCCCTACAACTAAGCAGGATAAAGCCCTAGGCGAGTGGGATCGAATTATTGATATTATCCCGGAGGAAGTTATGCTGCACGTGGTGGTAAGAGAAGAAACAAAGCTTCAGCGTATGATTGTATAAAAAAGGGAACCCGAGAAATCGACATCCTTTGAAAAGGCTTAGTTCCTTCACGTTTTTTTCAAGTGAACCTAGGGCAAATCAATGTGCTCTGGCGACTAAATGGACTTGAATTTTCCTCGGATGGGCAAAGCTTGTCATGGGGAATCCTTTGGAAACGCTGCGTTTCCCAAGCCCTACCGTTTATAAAATTGTTTTTGACAGTTTGGGGGAGCCGAAAAATCGGCTCTCTTTTTTACGGATTATTCAGGTAATTTTGATTTTTTGTTGCAATCAGACAAGAATTATATTATCATTGCAAAGAGTGGAGAAATCTGTAACAAAATAGTTCTCTTTCGTTGATAAAAAGAGAGTGTTGTTTGTATTTTTGTAACGTATTTCTCGATAAAGATATAGAATTAAAGGAGAGAGAAAAAAATGAGTTTATATGAAAGCTGGATGGAAAAGGCATTTTCTCAAGAGGGCAGAAGTGTGGATGCGGTTTGGGATAGTTATTTGCCAAAAGAACAGCGTATTTATGAATATATTATCGGTGAAAAGGTAAAATCCTTAGAAGGTACCGTTGCAGAATTGGCGGCTCGTTTCAATATGAGCACAGAAGAAATTGTGGCTTTTGTGGACGGCATTAACGAAGCCCTGCCCGAAAAATATGAAATGGAAGATTTGACAGAGGCTTCTCAGATTTCTTTGCAGATTGATTTTGAAAAGCTTTACAAGAAAATGGTTGAATATAAGGCAGAGCATCTTTACAATCTGCCACAGTGGAATGGAATTTTTGATAGTGAAGCACGTAAGAAAATGATGTTGGAACAGAAAAATTCCCGTACAGTAATCAAAGGAGAGAAAATCGGACGCAACGATCCCTGCCCTTGCGGAAGCGGCAAAAAATACAAAAAATGCTGTGGGGCAAACCAATAAAAATGGAAACAAGACTGATTAAAATCAGCACAGAAAACCCAGAAGCTGACTTAGTTGAGGAAGCCGCCCGTGTTTTGCGAGAAGGCGGACTTGTGGCCTTTCCTACTGAAACGGTTTATGGCTTGGGTGGAAATGGGCTGGATAGCGAGGCTTGTAAAAAAATATATTTTGCCAAGGGGCGTCCATCGGACAACCCCTTGATTTTGCATATTTCCCAAATCAGTGAGTTGCGTCCCATTGTACGGGAAATTCCCCCGGAGGCGCAAAAGCTGATGGATGCTTTTTGGCCGGGTCCTCTTACCATGATTTTTCCGAAATCCGATATTGTCCCTTTGACCACCACAGGCGGTTTGGATACGGTTGCAGTACGCTTCCCATCCCACCCTGTTGCCATGGCAATCATTCGTGCATCAGGCTTGCCTATTGCTGGGCCAAGTGCAAATTCATCAGGGAAACCCAGTCCCACAAGGGCGTCTCATGTAGCCTTTGATTTATCCGGTAAAATTGATATGATTGTAGATGGTGGTGCGGCTGAATGGGGTCTGGAGTCTACCATTGTTGATGTATCGGGAGAGATCCCTATTATTTTACGCCCTGGTGCCATTACGAAGGAAATGATGGAAACGGTGGTGGATCAGGTTCTGATTGACCCCGCTATTTTATCAAAGCCTTCGGATGATTTGCGGCCGAAAGCCCCAGGAATGAAATATACACATTATTCTCC
Source organism: Anaerotignum propionicum DSM 1682 (assembly GCF_001561955.1). Lineage (NCBI taxonomy): Bacteria > Bacillati > Bacillota > Clostridia > Lachnospirales > Anaerotignaceae > Anaerotignum > Anaerotignum propionicum. The sequence continues at coordinate 2,808,564 of NZ_CP014223.1, read as the reverse complement.
TGTTGCAAAGGTAACCTTAGTAAAAGGGGATACAAAGGCTGTGATTTGCAAGATTAACCAGCTTTGTGCCGCTGATGGTGAGCAGGGCAAAAAGACAGGGGTTATGGCCACAGAAGAAACAAAAAGTTTCTATCAGGCTGATGCGGTGCTCTCTCTTGGAAAGAGGGAGAAGCCCGAGGAGATTGGTGCAAACCTATTTAGGGTTTTACGAAAATTTGATTTTCTTGGAGTTGATACGGTTTATTCCGAGGTGTTCCCTGAGGAGGGAGAAGGCTTGGCCATTATGAACCGCTTGAATAAGGCGGCAGGCTACAGCCGAATTGACGCAGAATAAAAAAATAGGGAGTGAGCAGGATGTTAGCATTAGGTTGTGACCATGGCGGTTTTCCGTTGATGGCAGAGGTAATTAAATATTTGGAAGATAACAAAATTCCTTATAAAAATTTCGGAACCTTTTCTGAGGAATCCGTGGACTATCCTGAGTTCGGCAAGCTGGTAGCCCATGCAGTTGCTGATGGCGAGTGCGAACAAGGTATATTAATTTGTGGAACAGGGATTGGTATTTCTATTGCTGCAAACAAAGTAAAAGGAATTCGCGCTGCCCTATGTGGTGATGTTTTTTCCGCAAAAGCAACAAGAGAGCATAATGATGCCAATATTCTTGCTTTGGGCGCTAGAGTAACCGGTGCGGGACTGGCTTTGGAAATTGTGAAGGCTTTTTTGGAGACGCCGTTTTCCAATGATGAACGTCATATAAGAAGAATTAAACAAATTGAAGACTGAAGAAGAGACTGACAAGAAAGAAGGAACGAAAATGAGTAAACTGTTCGTATCTGAACACCCCATGATTCAAAGCAAAATGGCGATGCTGAGAAACAAAGAAACCGGTTCAAAGGAATTCCGTGAAATAATCGGAGAGGTAGCAATGCTTTTATGCTACGAAGCAACAAGAGAGTTGCCTTTGGCAGACATTGAGGTAGAAACACCTGTGGCTATGGCGCAATGTCGTGTGATTGATGCAAAACTGGCCATTGTGCCAATTTTGAGAGCTGGAATTGGTATGACAGACGGGCTTATCAATTTGATGCCTACTGCGAAAATCGGTCACATTGGTTTGTATCGTGATCCTGAAACTTTAAACCCTGTGGAATATTACTGCAAGCTTCCCAGCGATGTTGAAGAAAGAATTGTATTCTTAACTGACCCTATGCTGGCAACAGGTGGTACCGCAGAGGCGGCAATCGGATTTTTGAAGGACAGAGGCGTTAAGAACATTGTTATGCTTTGCATTCTTGCTGCTCCCGACGGTGTTAAAAAAATTCAGGAGACTCACCCTGATGTTGATATTTATGCGGCGGCGTATGACGGAATGTTGAATGATCATGGGTATATTGTTCCCGGCTTGGGTGATGCAGGCGACAGAATATTCGGAACAAAATAAATCGTAAAGTTAAGGGGATATGCCTCCTTTTTTAGAGGCGAGAACTGCTTGGCAGACTGAGACACGACTATCCCCATTTTCCTGTATAGGGAGTTTCCCCCCACTGTTAGGAGAGGATTTTTGAATGCAACATAATTGGTTATTATATATAGCGGCTTTCGCTAGTGCCTTTGCGATTACACTGGTTGCAACCCCCTTTGCTAAATGGATTTCCATAAAATGCGGCGCCATCGATTATCCAAAGGACAGAGGTGTTCATAAAAAGCCTATGCCCAGAATGGGTGGTGTAGCCATTGTATTGGGCTTTACCGTGACTGTTTTGATGGTTTTCTTTTTTGACAAAGGTATGAGCACCAAACAGTTTATTGGCTTTTTGAGCGGAGCACTGTTGATTGCGGCTCTAGGTGTTTTGGATGATATGAAAAATTTGCCTGCGAAGCTAAAATTCTGTGTACAGATTGTGGCGGCACTGATTGTCATTTTCTCCGGAATACAAATTAATGTGGTGCTTTGGCCTGTAACCGCAGCTTTGCAGAAATTCAGCATTCCCATTACCCTAGTTTGGATTGTAGGGGTAACCAATGCGGTGAATTTAATTGACGGTTTAGATGGTCTAGCGGCAGGGGTATCCTCTATTGCCGCTTTAAGCCTTATGGTTCTGTGCATTATGACAGGAAGTAATACTGCCGTGGTTTTAACTGCTGCCTTGGCAGGTGCTTGCCTAGGATTTTTGCCCAGAAACTTTAATCCGGCGGAAATTTTCATGGGGGATACGGGTTCTACATTCCTTGGGTTTGTTTTATCTGTAACCAGTATTCTTGGTGTGTTTAAGGGATATGCTCTTTTGGCAGTAAGTGTCAGTGTTTTGTGCCTTGGGCTGCCTGTATTTGATACAATTTTTGCCATGCTGCGCAGAATGGCGAAGCATCAGTCCATTATGCAGCCTGATCGAGGGCATTTGCATCATCGTCTTATTGACCGTGGATTTTCTCAAAAGCAGGCGGTGTTGATTTTGTATGCAATCAGCTTTTGTTTAGGGTGTTTGGCAATTTTTATTTCTTTTAAGGATTCAAGAATTATAGTGGTGGTATTGCTCACTGTCATTTTGTTAAGCTTTATTATTTATTATTTTAATGTTCACATAAAACATAAGAGTAAATAAAAAAAGGCTGTCCATAGACGCATTTTGTCGATGGCAGTCTTTTCTTAACTGGCAAGCTATGATATACTAAAAGGTACGAAAATATCAGGATAGAGAGGAGGCTGCGAATGGCGCGGGAAATTTGTATCTCAAGTGAATTTATTGAAAAAGAACTGCCTTTGGCGCCCCCGCTGTATGTTTCTGTCTATCTGATGACAAAAGCCTTGGAGGATGCTGATGCGGCAACCATTGCCCAAAGGCTGAATGTTTTGGAAAGTGATGTGGTTCGGGCTTGGCAATATTGGCAGGAACGAGAACGAACAAAACCAGTTGAACAGGTTTCCACAAGGGTTTTTATGGAGCAAAAGCCTGAATATAGCATGGCAGAGTTATCCGAATATATGAAACATGGTGAAATGAAAGCCCTGTTGCAAACGGCTCAGCGCAAATTAGGCAAGCCGTTAACCCAGCAGGATATCAGTATGATATTTGGTTTGTATGATTGGCTTGGGTTCTCAATAGATTTAATTGAGGTGTTGCTTTCCTACTGTGTTTCCGATGGATTTAAGGGAATGCGCTATGTGGAAAAAGTGGCTATGGCTTGGGCAGAAGAGGGGATCCAAACTGTGGACAAGGCAGTTGAATACATAGAAATGAGAAAAACAAGCTTTCATACCATTATGCGTGCCTTTGGGCAAAGCGGCAGAATGCCTGTGGAAGGTGAAGAGACCTATATGAAAAAATGGTTGAGAGAGTATGAGATGTCCATTGATGTCATTAAGGTGGCTTGCGAAAGAACGGTCATGCAGACGGGAAAAGTGAGTTTTGCTTATGCCGATAGCATTTTAAAAAAATGGAAAGATGCAGGAGTGAAAACCCCTGCTGATATAGAGACTTTGGATCGGGCTTTTGCCGCAAAAAAGACGGTAAGAACTGGCGAGCCAAAGGTTGTGGCTACACAGCCTAAGCAAAATCGGTTTATCAATTATCCCCAGAGGCAATGGGATTTTGAAAAATTAGAGAAGCTACAGCGAGAAGAAAGAGATAAATGGTAAAGGAGGCGGGCGCTTTGGCAACGAGAACACAGATATTTCGTGAAATATTACGGGAGTACGATAGCTTGCGTACGAAAAAGGCGGCGGAGCTGCGGGAGAGAAAGGCTGTGCTTTTTGAAAGATTGCCCCGCTTAGGAGAAATAGAGCAGGAAATGGCACTGTTGGGAACAAAAACCGCTAGAATGGTTTTGCAAGGCAAGGTAGACGTCAAAGATATTATGGATCAGTTAAAAATGGGGCAAAAGGTTTTGGAAGAGGAGCGCAGCCGAATTTTAGCTGTCCACAATTTAACTCCCCAGCTTCTTGAAATGGAATATGCATGTCCCAAATGTAAGGACACCGGATATATCGGCACAGAACAGTGCCTTTGCATGAAAAGACGGTTGATGGACAAACTTTATGACCAGTCAAATGTGCGGGATATGATAAAAGTCGAAAACTTCGATAACTTCAATTTTTCTTTATATAGCTCCACACCGTTAAAGGAAGAAGGAATATCTCCGAAAGCAAATGCAGAAAAGCTTTACCGAAGAGCTTTGGCGTTTGTTGAGGAGTTTGGCAATGGGGCAAACCTTTTGATTTACGGCGGAACCGGCTTAGGGAAGACCTTTCTATGTAACTGTATAGCCAAGGATTTATTGGCAAAGGGTCATACCGTTTTATACCTTACAGCGGGGCAATTATTTAGAAAGCTGGAGGAGCAAAGGTTCCATAGAGAGGACGATGAGGAGGAGGCGAAGGAGTGGGATCAAGAGCTTTTGGAAGCAGAGCTTTTGATTATTGATGACTTAGGCACAGAGTTTTCCACAATATTTACTACTTCGGAGCTTTTTCGCATTGTAAATGACAGAAAATTAGCAAAAAGGGCTGTTGTGATTTCAACTAACTTAGGTCCAACAGAATTGATGACTCATTATTCTGATCGTGTTACTTCTCGATTTTTTGGTGAGTTTGAGCAAATGAAGTTTTTTGGTGATGATATTCGTATCATTAAAAAATATCAAAAAAAATAAGTTCTATTTATGGGAAGGGAACGTTTGGCATTATAAAGCTGACGTTCCTTTTTGCTGCAATAGGTCTAAGGAAAATTTTTTGAAAAGTTGTCAAAATAATCATACAATTGCAAAATGGATTGGAAAAATGGGAACAATTCACATTGGAAGGATAGTGCTTATTGGATAGTGGAACTTCCATCGTTAGAGGTTGACATCCATTCAATGCAGCTTTTCTATGAACTTGTAGTGAAATTTAGACATAAAGAATGATCGGGTCTTACCAAAGTAAAAAAATAGGCACAAATTTGGTTTTGTGGTATAATAAAACAACAATTATTTTCTATTCTTTTCCTTGAAAAAGATTGAAAAGTAATTGGAAAGACTAAAGCATGCTGCTCTTTGAAAGGTGTTTCATGTTTTCGATGAATTTTAGAGATTTTTGAGGTGTCAAATGAGAGGATTCTTTATTTCGGTGGAGGGAAGCGATGGCAGCGGAAAATCCACACAGATTAAAAAAATAGATGCATATTTGAAAAGTAAAAGTCAGGAAGTTCTACTAACCAGAGAACCAGGGGGAACTGTAATTTCTGAAAAAATACGAGAATTGTTATTGGATCCTTCTCATAAAGAAATGAAAGCCAAAACAGAAATGCTTTTATATGCAGCCGCAAGAGCCCAGCATTTGGAGGAATTCATATTGCCCAACTTGCAGGAAGGGAAGCATGTATTGACAGATCGTTTTACAGATTCCAGCATTGCCTATCAGGGCTTCGGCCGCGGCTTGGGTGAGATTGTTGCTGAGGTAAACCGTATTGCAACGGGGGGGATTTCTCCGGACATTACGTTTTTCTTGGAGGTTTCTCCGGAAACGGGGATTTCCAGAAAAAAATCAGAGGAAAACCATGAGATGGATCGGTTGGAGCAGGAAAAGCAGGAATTCCATCATAGGGTTTATAATGGTTACAAAACCTTAAGTAATTTGGAGGGACAGCGTATTTGCCCCATTGATGCAAGTGAGGGAATTGAAGCTGTTTTCTCTCAAATAAAGGTTGAGCTAGATAAGTTGTTTGGTTTTTAAAGCGCTTTTTTACTAGCGTGTGTTCAATATTATTCGTACAAATATTGTTTCAAGTCAAATGGAGTATATAGGATGGGAGGAGTTTCTATGAAGCTAATTATTGCCATTATTCAAGATGAAGACGCAGGTGAGGTTATTTCCAATCTCAATAAAGCGAACTTTCAGGTAACAAGACTGGCAACAAAGGGCGGCTTTTTAAGAGCCGGAAATACGACTCTCTTAACCGGTGTTGAGGATGACAAGGTAGAAGAAGCTATGGGGATTATTGAAGAAAACAGTAAGTCCCGTACCCAGTATGCCACTCTGCCTTCTTCTTGCGGTGCAATGCATGGCTTTATTTTGGCACCCATAGAGGTAAATATTGGCGGTGCCACAGTGTTTGTGGTAGATGTGGAACAATTTAAAAAGTTTTAATGTTTGGGAATTTGATACATCTCATTCTGGAAAAAAGTCTGTTTTTTGATATTCAAGTCAGAATCCAAGAACTGATGTATTAAGAAAGGAGGGGGCGCTTTGTATCGCTTCGAGGAAATTTGGGGCAATCAGCGCCTGCTCAGTCATTTGCGCATGGCGGTGAAAAATCAAAAAACCTCCCATGCCTATTTGTTTATAGGAGGATCAGGGTCAGGTAAAAAGATGATTGCAAATACTTTTGCAAAATATCTTTTATGTGCCACCAATCAGGATGAGCCTTGTGATACCTGTGAGAGTTGTAGGGTATTTGAAAGTGGGAATCATCCCGATGTTATTTATGTGACCTCTCAGAAAAAAACGCTGGGGGTAGATGAAATTCGTGGGCAGATATTGGAAACGGTTGATATCAAGCCTTACCATTATAATAAAAAAATATATATCATTCAACATGCCCATACTATGACGGTACAGGCGCAAAATGCATTGTTGAAAACCTTGGAAGAACCGCCGGAATATGTAGTTTTTTTGCTTTTGGCGGAAAAAACAGAGGCCTTTTTGCCTACAGTTTTATCAAGAATGGTTACTTTGAAAATCAGCCCTCTTTCAGAGGAAGAGATTCATAGATATTTGGTCGGCAAAAAATTGGTAGCCCCAGAAGAAGGCGGATTTTTTGCGGCTTATGCTCAGGGCAGAATTGGACATGCGCTAGAACTGATAGAGGATACTGCTTTTCGGCAGATGCGTGAGGATATTTTAACACAAATGAGCCAATTGCAGTCTATGCGATTATCAGAGGCATTGCTTTTGGCAAAGGAATGGGAAATATTTAAAAATGATACCCGTTTTTTAGATATCATCGCGTTATGGTATCGAGATTTAATGGCGGCAAAGTCCTTAAGGGACGAACGATTTATTATTCAAAAGGATAAAAAAGATTTATTATATTCAGCGGCAAAAGAGCCAACAGAAATTTTGGCTAAAAAATCGGCGGCTGTGACAAAGGCGAAAGAGCGTTTAATACAGAATGGAAATTTCAGGCTGACCATAGAGGTTATGCTAATGGAGCTAAAGGAGAATGGAGCCCAATGATAGAAGTGGTAGGAATTCGATTTAAAAAAGCAGGAAAGATGTATTATTTCGATCCCGATGGAATGACACTAACCAAAGAAGATTACGCCATTGTGGAAACTGCCCGTGGCGTGGAATATGGACAAGTAATCAAAGAAAATACCCATGTGCCAGAGGAGACTATTGTGCCTCCCCTGAAAAAGGTACTGCGCAAGGCCACAAAGGATGATGCGCGCACGGTGGAGAATAATGAGAAAAAAGAGGCTGAAGCCTTTCAAATTTGCTTAGGGCATATTGCCCATTTAGGCTTGGATATGAAGCTGGTAGATGTTGAGATGACCTTTGACCGAAATAAGCTGATTTTTTACTTTACCTCTGATGGTAGAGTGGATTTCAGAGAGCTGGTAAAGGAATTGGCGGCGGCTTTCCGTACCCGTATTGAATTGCGCCAAATTGGCGTACGTGATGAGGCAAAAATGCTCAATGGCATTGGCATCTGCGGAAGAACGTTGTGCTGTGCTACGTTTTTGGGTGATTTTCAGCCCGTTTCCATTAAAATGGCAAAGGAACAGAGTCTTTCTTTGAATCCTACGAAAATCAGCGGCATCTGCGGACGTTTGATGTGCTGCTTAAAATATGAAGAGGATGTTTACGAAGAATTAAACAGAAAAATGCCTAAGGTTGGGGATATTATTTCCACACCGGAAGGAACAGGAGAAATTCTGTCCACCAATGTGTTGCTTCAACAAGTAAAAGCGGCAGTGAGAAAGAAAGAAAATGACCCACCGACCATTGCTTTTTATCACGCAGATGAAATCAAGGTAATCAAGTCAAAGAAAAAGAAAAAAGAGGTAATCCCTGAGGAATTAAAGGCATATGAGGACTGATATTAAAATCAACGACTATGAACGGGTGGATGATTTACACCGTGATGGTTATCAAATCATTCAAGATCCCAGCCGTTTTTGTTTTGGCGTAGATGCAGTACTACTCAGCAGCTTTGCCAGAGTAAAAAAAGGGGAGTGTGTTTTGGATTTGGGGACAGGTACTGGAATTATCCCTATCTTGCTTGCCGCAAAAACTAAGGGACAGCAATTTACCGGTCTTGAAATTCAGGAAGAAAGCGTAGAAATGGCACTGCGCAGTGTGGCCTTAAACGAGTTAGAGGAACAGGTTTCTATTTTGCATGGAGATATCAAAGAAGTTGCCACTCTTTTTCACAAGCAAACTTTTGATGTTGTGACCTCCAATCCTCCTTATATGAATGAAGGAGGTGGCCTAGTGAATCCCCACAGTGCCAAAGCAATTGCAAGGCATGAAATTCTTTGTTCCTTAGAGGATATTGTGGCGGCGGCTGACAAGGTATTGAATAAGGGCGGCAGGTTTTATATGATTCACCGCCCCCATAGGCTGACGGATATTTTGGTGTTGATGCGTCAATATAAGCTGGAGCCAAAAAGATTGCGTTTTATTCATCCCTTTCAGGACAAGGCACCAACTATGGTTCTTGTAGAAGGAATAAAGGGTGGAAACCCAATGGTTAAGGTAGAACCACCGCTGATTATTTATAGCGAAGCAGGGAAGTATACCCAAGAAGCATTTGATATTTATTATGGAGAGGGGCAGGCATGAAACAGGATACAGCAGGAACATTATACCTTTGCGCAACGCCCATTGGAAATTTAGAGGATATCACGCTAAGAACATTAAAGCTTCTGGAAAGTGTGGATGTAATTGCCGCTGAGGATACAAGAAACACATTAAAGCTTTTAAATCGTTATGAGATAAAAACACCCATGACAAGCTATCATGAGCACAATAAAATTGGCAAAGGGCCTTTTTTGGTGGAGAAGCTCTTAAGTGGTGAGAACATTGCCTTAGTTACGGATGCAGGAATGCCGGGAATTTCAGACCCCGGTGCGGATTTGGTGAAGCTTTGCTATGAAGCGGGGGTGTCTGTAACGGTAGCTCCAGGGGCTTCGGCGGCAGTGGTTGCGTTGGTGCTTTCGGGTTTGGATACCAGAAGATTTGTATTTGAAGGTTTTTTGCCATCGGATAAAAAAGAGCGTCGGTTGGTGCTGGACACTTTGGAAAAAGAGCACCGCACTATGATATTTTATGAGGCGCCCCATCGACTATTGGATACGTTGGAAGAGCTTGCCCGAGTGTTTGGCAGTAATCGAGAAAGTGCTGCGATTCGGGAATTAACCAAAAAATTTGAGGAAGTACGTCGAGAGTCCTTAGAAAATCAGATAGCATATTTTAAAGAAAATACACCAAAAGGGGAATTTGTTCTGGTTATAGAGGGGCTTTCTTTGGAAACGCAAAAAAAAGAGGCTCAGGCTAGTTGGGAAGAAGTTTCCATACCAGAGCATATCCAGCGGTATTTGCAGCAGGGTTTGACGGAAAAAGATGCTATGAAGCAGGCTGCCAAGGACAGAGGGGTGTCAAAGAGAGATATTTATAAAGAATATAAAACCAATGAATAAATTGGTATTTGAAACATAAATAGAAAAGAGATTTTGACAAATCTGTAAGTCTCGGTTGCGGTTTTATTCTTCCGTCATGGGGCAGAATAAAAGAAAAATATTCTGTTTGTCTTTTACAAAGGCTTATTTTGAAGTGTTTGAAACATAGAGCAGGCAGACTGCAGCTTAGCTGAGATTAAGAAAGATAGAAAAGAGGTAAGAGGTAATGAAGATGCTGGAAGGCTTTTTGGCGTTAGGCTGGAGAGATGTGTTGCTTGCAGCGTGTATTGCATACATTATTTTTTCTGCAATACGACTTTTCCAAAGGCTTTTTGGGAAGCAAGAGGAAGAATTAAGCTTCAAAGTGAAAAACATGGACATGGTTGAGGTTTATGAAAAATGCAAAGAGTTGTTTCCAATACAAAGCCTTACATTTCATGGGAGGGAGTTTACCCGTGGAATGCGTATTAAGGTGACTACAATCCAGAAGAAGATTATTGAAGGAGAATTGATTGGGATCAATAGAATTAATCTCATTTGTATACGTACCCACAATCAGATCGTTGCACATCAGATTGAAAAAATTGAAGAAATTATTATTTTAGAATGAAAAAAAGGCTATTTCCCCTCCAAGGAGATAGCCTTTTTCGTTGCAAAAATCCCCTAAAATAAGGATGGAATAAAAATTTTAACGGGATTTTAGCGGCCAAAAATATTGAATTTACTAGGATTGTGCATATAATGAAATTAAGTAAAGTCACTAATGAAATTTTGTGAAGTGAACAGAAAGAGTCAATTTCAGTAAGAAATGATTTGTGGCAATGAATCATTTAGGCCATATGGATTTTTAAAAAGCAGTTCTTAACCAGAGGGTGGAAGAGAGCACAATGAATTGTGTTTTTTAGAACTATTGTATTTGAGAAAGATAATTTGGCGAAATTTTACACACCGAATTAGGATTGATATAAAAACATATATGGAAGTGCATCGGTTGAAAGGCTGAAAGCAGAAGTATATTGAAGGGGGTTTTACAAGTGAAGTATCATGATGGAAGCATGGGCAATACATATAAAATGGGCATTGACATCGGCTCTACAACCGTTAAGGTTGTATTGGTTGACCAAGAGATGGAAATGGTATTTTGCTGCTACCGCAGGCATTTTTCGGAAATCAAAAAAACGGTAATGACGATCATAAAGGAGGCAAAGGAAGAGCTGGGCGAGGCTTCTTTTTCTGTTATGATTACCGGAAGCGGTGGCGTATCCCTGGCAAAAAGCATTGAAGTGGAATTTATTCAAGAAGTTGTTGCTACAGCAAGAGCCCTTGAAACAATGGCGCCTTTAACAGATGTTGCCATTGAGCTTGGTGGTGAGGACGCAAAAATAATATATTTTGATAACGGCAACGTTGAGCAAAGAATGAACGGAGTGTGTGCAGGTGGCACAGGCTCCTTTATTGACCAAATGGCAAGCCTTTTACAAACAGATGCAACGGGCTTAAACGAATTGGCAAAAGGGCAGACGGTGATTTATCCTATTGCTTCTCGTTGTGGTGTGTTTGCAAAAACAGATATACAGCCTCTCATTAATGAGGGAGCAAAGCGGGAGGACTTGGCAGCATCTATTTTTCAGGCTGTAGTGAATCAGACCATTGCAGGTTTGGCATGTGGTAAGCCCATACGTGGCCATGTTGCTTTTTTGGGAGGCCCTCTTCACTTTTTATCTGAACTCAGAGGCAGATTTATTGAAACCCTGAAACTGACAGAGGAGACGGCCATTATACCTGAGAATTCTCATTTGTTTGCAGCATATGGTACGGCAGTTTCCTGCAAAGGTGAGGCGAATTTCAACTTTACCTCGATTCTGAAAAAATTATATGAAAAAGGGGAAATGTCGGCAGAGGTAGGCCGCTTGGAACCTTTATTTTACAATGAAAGAGAATATGATATTTTTAAGGAAAGACACGACCAGAACAAAGTAAAAAGAACTCCAATTTCTACATATCATGGAGATGCATTTTTAGGAATTGATGCAGGCTCCACCACAACAAAGGTTGCTTTGGTTGCCGAGGATGGAAGCTTACTGTATTCCTTTTATGCAGGAAATGAAGGAAACCCTTTAGGCGTTGTTACCAAAAGCTTGAATGAAATGTATGACTTGATGCCTGAGGATGTTGTGATTCGCAATTCCTGTGTTACAGGTTACGGAGAGGGACTTTTGAAGGAAGCCCTTATGATTGATTTAGGGTATATTGAAACAGTGGCACATTATAAAGCGGCACAGTTTTTCCGTCCCGATGTAGATTTTATTTTGGATATTGGTGGACAGGATATGAAGTGTATCCGCATTAAGGATCATGTGATTGATAGTGTGTTGCTCAATGAGGCCTGCTCCTCAGGCTGTGGTTCCTTTATTGAAACCTTTGCAAAATCTCTGAATTATGGAGTGGCTGATTTCGCAAAAATAGCTTTGTTTGCAAAACACCCCATAGACTTGGGTTCCCGCTGTACTGTGTTTATGAACTCAAGGGTAAAGCAGGCACAAAAAGAGGGTGCGGATGTATCAGATATCTCCGCAGGCTTAGCATACTCTGTTATTAAAAATGCGTTGTTGAAAGTAATTAAAATTGCCGACCCTCAATCCATGGGAAAATCTATGGTTGTGCAAGGGGGAACCTTTTATAACGATGCGGTTTTGAAAAGCTTTGAAATGATTAGCGGCAAGCAAGCTGTTCGCCCTGACATTGCAGGCATTATGGGTGCCTTTGGTGCCGGTTTGATTGCAAGGGATAAATATGAAACAGGTTTCCAAACCACGCTGATTAGTCAAGAGGCTATGAATACCCTTGAGGTGCATTCTTCTATGGCAAGATGTCAGGCTTGCACCAACCATTGCCTTTTAACCATTAACAGATTCAATGGAGACAGACGCTTTATTACAGGAAACCGTTGCGAAAGAGGCTTGGGTAAGGAGAAAAATCAAAATCCTGCGCCTAATCTTTATGAATATAAGCGCCACAGATTGTTTGACTATGAGCCTTTATCAGTTGAGGAAGCAAAGCGTGGCACGGTGGGAATACCCCGTGTTTTGAATATGTGGGAGGATTATCCGTTCTGGTATACCTTCTTTACAAAGCTGGGATACAGGGTGGTACTCTCCCCCAATTCCTCAAAGGGTATTTTTGAAAAGGGTATGGAATCCATCCCCAGTGAATCTGTTTGCTATCCTGCTAAGTTGGTACATGGGCATATCATGTATTTGATTGAACAGGGCGTGGATATGATTTTCTACCCAGGGGTGGTTTATGAAAGAAGAGACAGCATTGCGGCAGACAATAACTATAATTGCCCTATTGTAGCCTCATATAACGAAAACATTAAAAACAATATGGAAGAGCTTCAAGAAAAGGATATCGTTTTTATGAATCCCTTCCTAGCTATGGATAAAATTGAGACGGTTTTGAAGCGTCTGACGGAGGAATTTGAGCCCCTTGGCTGCGATAAAAAGGAAATCAAAGAAGCGGTTTACGATGGGTGGAACGAATGGTCTCAGTTCCGTCGAGATATGCATGATAAAGGTGAAGAAACCCTGCAATATATGAAAGAAAAGGGCATGATAGGCATCATTCTTGGGGGACGTCCCTACCATGCCGACCCTGAAATTAACCATGGCATTCCAGAGCTGATTGCGGGCTACAACATTGCAGTATTGACAGAAGACAGCGTTGCCCATCTTGGGAAGGCAAAACGCCCCACTGTCGTGCGGGATCAATGGACTTATCACTCCAGGCTGTATGAATCGGCGGCTTTTGCAACAACCCAGGAAAACCTTGAATATGTTCAGCTAAATTCCTTTGGCTGTGGGTTGGATGCTGTTACTACGGATGAGGTAAAGGCAATTTTGAATGCCTCGGGGAAAATCTATACTGTGCTGAAAATTGACGAGGTAAATAACCTTGGGGCTGCCCGTATTCGGATTCGTTCCTTAATTGCTGCGTTGGAGGACAGAAGAGAAAAAGGTGTCAGCCTGAAAGAGGGGGATGCCAGCCTGCACAGAGTGTTGTTTACAAAGGAAATGAAAGAAAAGTACACCATACTTTGCCCTCAGATGTCGCCAATACACTTCAATATTTTGCAGCCGGCAATGCAAGCTTGTGGCTATAATCTGGAGATTATGGAGGCCATGGACAGAAGTGCCATTGATACAGGACTGAAATATGTAAACAATGATGCTTGCTATCCTGCACTGATCACCATAGGGCAATTGATGAACGGACTGTTTTCTGGCAAGTATGACTTAAATAGGACAGCGCTATTGATTTCTCAAACCGGCGGCGGATGCAGAGCAACAAATTATATTGCCCTCATACGTAAGGCTTTGGAGAATGCGGGTATGCCGAACATTCCCGTTATCTCCATTAATCCAGTTGGATTGGAGAAAAACCCGGGATTTCAAATTGGCTTAGGCATGATGAATAAGGCGATACAGGCCTTGGTTTACGGTGACGTGTTTATGAGGGTATTATATCGCACACGCCCCTATGAAAAGGTGAAAGGCTCTGCCAACGCACTTTACGAAAAATGGAATGAAAAAGTGAAGAAGGATGTTGCCACTGGAAAATTCCGTACATACGCAGAAAATATTCGTGGAATCATCCGAGCGTTTGATGAGTTGGAATTGATTGATGTGAAAAAGCCAAGAGTAGGTGTGGTAGGAGAAATTTTGGTAAAATTCCACCCCACCGCAAATAACGATTTGGTAAATCTCTTGGAGAGAGAGGGTGCCGAAGCCGTTGTGCCTGATTTGCTTACCTTTGGTTTATATTGCTGTTATAATGCAACACAGAAGGAAAAATATCTGGGAGGCTCTGCAAAAAGCAGAATCATTGCGGATATGGTGGCAAAGGTCATAGAGCAATATCAAAAACCTATGATTAGTGCCCTAAAAGTGAGCAAGCGCTTCGATTCTCCTCAGGATATTCGTGAACTGGGAAAATATGCAGAAAAGGTAGTTTCTCTGTGTAACCAAACAGGGGAAGGCTGGTTCTTAACGGCAGAAATGATAGAACTGATTCATACCGGTGTTGCAAATATTGTTTGCACACAGCCCTTTGGGTGTTTACCAAACCATGTTGTGGGCAAAGGGGTAATTAAGGAATTACGCAAGCAGTATCCTCTGTCTAATGTGGTTGCCATTGACTATGATCCAGGTGCGAGCGAAATCAATCAGCTGAATCGGATTAAGCTGATGCTGGCAAGTGCAAATAAAAATCTGGAGGCAGTTCGTTCCAACACCTTGAGCAAAGCCCATTCTTTGGAACAGGCGGCATTTCGGGTGAAAGAGGATGAAAGAAGTTATTAAATGAAGTTTTTAGGGGTATCCCAATGGTCTTAAACAGATTATAGGATACCCTTTTTTGACGTTTTTCTGAGATTACTCTTTTTGATATGGAATGTTAGGTATTCCACTAAAAGGATATACAGCTGTCATTTGCTTGCCCTGGGATAGAGTGGAAAGCTCATTGAAATCATGTTGACAATGAAATAGATGAGAAATTATACTTGTGAAAGAAATGGAAGTGTTGGCCTTAAACTGGGAAGGGGTATCCGCAATGAGTTCAAAATGGGAAGACAATTATGAACAATTATTGAATGCCATGGGGGAAGTGGCAGTATTTGTTGTGCAACAGGATACCCATGAAGTGCTATGCTGCAATAATGAGGGAAAAAGGCAAGAGGGGAATATCTTTTGCAGAAGGCTTCGTGAAATATGGGAGAAACAGTGCCACCAATGTGTAAAGAAAAATATAAAGGAAAATGAATCTTTTACAAAAATAATATTTGATGATGTTTCGGAGAAAATCTTGCGGATAATGGTCACGAGCATAAAATGGGGAGAAGAAAACACCCCTGCATTTTCTGTGGTGATTACCCCCGTTGTACAAGGGGAAAATGCGGCAGTGCATTTAAACCTTCTTGAAAATATTGATATTATCTTATCGGAAGGATATGTACACAGCTGTTTGGTGAATTTAACGAAGGATGAGTATGTCAATCTATTACCTGATTGTTATGAGAGAAATGTTTTTTTTATTGGGACAAGCTATGATGAAATGACTGAGCACTTTTATCAGTGTATTCATCCCTTGCATGAGTCTGAGATAAGACACGTTTATAGCAGGGAACAGCTTTTATTGGACTGCAATGAGGGAATCCAAAGAATTAGCCATGATTACCTGCTTCAAAATAAGGAAGGATTATATCGCTGGGTTAGAGGGAGCGTGATAATCCCCCAAAATACTAATGCCGGCGATAGGATGGCGGTGATGCTCTGGAAAGAAATTCAGACTGAGAAGGGCATAGCCCAACAGCTTCTTACGGAGCAGGAAGCGCTATTTAATAGCCTTCCCGGGTATGTTTTAAAGATAGCTGTGGCTGATGAAATCATTTTTTTGGAGGCCAGCAAAACGTTTTACAATTTTTTTGGGGTGATAGATAGAAGATATCAGGTTGGGGATAACGTTTTTGTTGAGGATAGGGAGTTTGTAATATCTCTAATCATGCAAAAGGGGAAAAAAGGACTACCAATCTCCTTTGAATGCAGGGTGTGTGATAAAACCGGGAAATCTGTTTGGGTTCAGTGTGAGGGTCGGCTTGTGGACTATCAAAATGGATACCCGGTTTATTTGATGATTTTATTGGATATTCACGCCAACAAGCTAACCCAAATGCAGTTATTAAAGGAAAGGGAACGTTACCGTTTGGCAGTGGTAGATATGGCGGTTGGTATCTTCGAATATTACGTTAGGGATGATTATTTTGCTTACTATCCTTCGGAACGAGATAAGAAGGGTTCTACAAAGATATGGAATTACATGGAGAAGATGAAGAAGTCCACAATGCTTTCTAAGGAGCATACAGCAACTTTCTTAGAAATTTTGCAAGGACAAATCACTGGGGCGGAGATAGAAATATATGTGGAACGAAATAAGCGTTATGAATGGTTTTTTTGTCAGGGAAACCCTATTTTTGAGGATGGAACTTTAAAAAAAGTTGTTGGAACACTACGCTCCATAGATGAAAGCAAGAGGGAACAACAGCAGGCGGAGGAAAAGCTGCAGCGAGAGCAAAGGCAAAGCCGAATGTCTAATCAAAGATTCCTACGGGCGGTCAATCAGCTTTACGATTTGATTATTGAAGTAGATTTGAAAAGCAGAGAAACCCACATTTGGAAGGACTCTGATGAATATGGCATGTTCTTGCCCAAAGATGAGCAGTTGTATGACTTTTTGCTGAATGATTGCTTTGATTTGGTTCAATGGGAGTATCGTGAAGGGGCAAGAAATACATTTATGCCTGAAGTTTTAGTAAAAGAGTTTCACCAAGGGAAAAGTGAGATTATGATGGAGATGCCTGTAGGAAACAGCAAAGGCACTTATCGCTGGCATCGCCTTCAAGTTCAGCTATTGGAGGAAAGTGCAGATAGTCTGCGTGTTATGCTATATTTTAAAGATATCGATGAACAAAAGTCAAGAGATGCCCAGCAGCAAAATGCTTTGAAGGATGCGTTAAAATTGGCAGAGCAAGCAAATGCGGCGAAGGGTGATTTTTTATCTCGCATGTCTCATGATATCAGAACCCCTTTGAACGCCATTATGGGGATGACTTCCATCGCGCAGGCGAACTTGGAACAAAAGGAAACAATGTCGGATTGCTTAAAAAAAATCAATTCCTCTTCAAAATATCTCTTGGCATTGATTAATGATATTTTAGAAATGAGTAAAATAGAAAGCGGGAAAATGCCCCTTAACATAAAGGAATTTGATATTCATGATTTGCTTCAGGAGGCAGTTGTCTATGGCTATACTCAAGGGCAACTCAAGGATCAAAGGTTTTCAGTGCTGTTAAAAGAAGGGACAGAGGGTATTTTTGAAGGAGACCCGTTGAGATTGAATCAGATTTTGATTAACCTGTTAAGCAATGCGTTTAAATATACGCCACCCAGAGGGGAGATCCTTTTGTCTGTGAGAGGACGAAATTTAGATGACAACAGGAGTCTGCTTCAAATAGAAGTACGGGATAACGGAATAGGAATAGAAAAGAGCTTTTTGCAAAGAATTTTTCTTCCATTCGAACAAGGGGAGGGCGGTTTGGTATCCGGAGGCACCGGGCTTGGCTTAGCAATCTCTCAGAATCTAGCCATGCTTATGGGAGGACATATTTATGTGGAAAGTGAGGAAGGTAAGGGCAGTGTATTTCGCTTTGAGCTTCCCTTAAAGAAAAAAACAAACAACAGTATTCCAAAGCAAACTGAACCCCAAGAGAAGTTGGTGGTAGTGGAGACGGGGCTTCTTGCAGAGCTGGAAAACTCCAGAGTTCTTTTGGCAGAGGATAATGAAATAAACGTGGAGATTGCCAAAACTCTTTTGGAGATGTGCGGCTTAATTGTAGATGTAGCGGGAGATGGAAGGGAGTGCCTCGCTCTTTTTGAACAATCCCCAGAAAATGCATATCTTGCCATTTTGATGGATATACAAATGCCTGTTATGAACGGTTATGAAGCAAGTAGAGAAATACGTAAATTGGAACGGCAGGATGCAAAAACCATACCCATTTTAGCCATGTCTGCCAATGCGTTTCCATCAGATATTGGAGAGACCATGGCGGCGGGAATGACTGAGCATATTCCTAAGCCCATTGATATGAGTGTGTTATTAATGTTGTTGAAGAAATACAAAGAGTGAAAAAACAAGAATCAAAAAAGTCCAAGAATAGGGATAACGGAATTCTATTTCATTGTAAATCAGTCATTTCTTTTCTGTCAAAAAAAGATTGATGGGACGGAAGTTTTTTTTGGAACTTTTTTGATAAAGATAAGTCTAAAATAACAGGGAAAGTTATTTCCATGGCTAATTATTAAAAATTTTTATTTAAGAAACCTGATTTACACCTTGCGAATGCAAAGTGCAAATTTTTTAATTGGAGAGTGTCTAAAATCTTGGCAATCCCTCTGGGATTGCCGGGTTTTTTCTTTGTTAGTTGAAAAGTTTTTCTAAGGGATGTTGCTCTCTGTAAAAGATAGGGGTTTTTATAATTAGTATATAAGTAAAGACAACAGGTCGCATATACAAAAACAGAAGGGTATTGCTGGAAAAACAGACAGATACCTTAGAATTGGCGTTTTATGCTTACTTGTAATTTATAGATGTATGCTGTAAGAACTGTACATTTTATAAAATTTTTTGTATAATAAAATAATTAAGGCTTCTGACCTATAATATGGGGGAGAAAAATGGATAAAAAAATACTTATTGTAGATGACGAAAAAAATATTGTTGATATTATTGCGTTCAATTTGAAAAAAGAAGGCTACAAAGTTTTAAGAGCTGGTGATGGGGCAGAGGGAGTAAGACTCACTATGGAAGAGAATCCGGATTTGATTTTACTTGATATCATGATGCCTAAGATGGATGGATACGAGGCTTGTAAAAAAATACGAGAAAAGAAAAATACACCCATCATAATGCTTACCGCTCGTGCTGAGGAATTGGACAAAGTTCTGGGTCTTGAGCTTGGTGCCGATGATTATGTAACAAAGCCCTTCGGTGTAAGGGAACTGATGGCAAGAGTTAAGGCGAACTTGCGGCGTCAAATTGTGCAAGAGGAGACCATCCCAGATGAAACGGATGGCATGGTTTTTGGCAGGCTTAATATAAATTTGGAGCGTTATGAGGTACGTAAGGACGGTCGAGTATTAGAGCTGACACTGCGTGAGTTTGAACTATTAAAATTCCTTACTCAGCAAAAGGGACAGGTTTTCTCCAGAGAAATTCTTTTGGAGAAGGTTTGGGGTTATGAATATTTTGGTGATGTTCGTACTGTTGATGTTACGGTTCGCCGCTTGCGAGAGAAGTTAGAGGATGATCCGGGAAAGCCCGAATATATATTGACCAAAAGAGGTGTGGGCTATTATTTTGATTGCTAAGGAAGGCGGGGTTGAAGCCTTTGCGAAGTATTAAGTGGAAATTAATTATCATGTATCTTGGGCTGGTGCTGATTGTAATGATTGTCAGTGGTTCCTATATTTTATTGAGCCTTAGAAATATAGAGCTTGAAAAATCCAGATGGCAGCTGGTGTCATGCGCAGAAAAGATTGACGATCAAGTTGTAAAAGGGAATGACTTAAAGGATATTCAGGATACCCTCCTTAAGACAGTGACCAATGCTGGTATACAGGGTAACATTCTGGATGCCAAAGGGAATACCATTGCCTCTAGCACTGTATTGAAAAAACCCTATCCCGTTTACACAGATCAGGCGATTATTGCTGCCATGAATGGGACGGCTTCCTTTTCCTCAGGGAAGAAAAGTACGGATGCGTTTAACCTTTTGAAGGAATGGATGAGCTATGCGGTGCCTATTCTGGGGGAGGACGGAAAGGTTCTCTGTATCATTTATACCCGTTTGGATGCGGGGGATATGCGGGCAAGCCTTGACCAAACAACGAAAACCATTATTATTGCCGTTGCCATTGCACTTCTTTTGGCAGTTATTATGGGGTATATATTTGCTCAAACCTTGACGGGGCCTATTTTGGCACTGACTAGAGGTGCCAAAAATATGGCTGAGGGGAATTTTGAACAAAGTCTTAAGGTGAGAAGTTCCGATGAAATCGGGCAGCTAACCAGCAGCTTTAACTACATGGCTTCTGAGTTGACCAAGAATATGTCGGAGATATATCAGGAAAAAAATCGTTTGGAAATTCTATTGCATAATATGAGTGATGGTGTGATTTCCTTTAACAAAGATGGAGAGTTTATGCTTGCTAATACTGCCGCAACAGAAATGCTTGAGGTAGATAAAATAGACATGGATTTTTCCACCTTTATACGAAACTATGATATTAATTCAGGGGTCTATCTGGATGTAGGTACCGAACCCTCTAAAAAAGTAACTTTCCCTGTAGGCAAGCAATTTATCAGCGCAACATTTACGCCATATTATAATGCCGCAGGGCAAATTGAAGGCTTGGTTGTTGTTTTGCAGGATATCACAGAACAGAAGAAGCTGGATGATATGCGTAAGGAATTTGTTGCCAATGTATCCC
Source organism: Anaerotignum propionicum DSM 1682 (assembly GCF_001561955.1). NCBI lineage: Bacteria > Bacillati > Bacillota > Clostridia > Lachnospirales > Anaerotignaceae > Anaerotignum > Anaerotignum propionicum. Next base: position 2,787,799 of record NZ_CP014223.1, on the reverse strand, counting down.
ATGAGTTGAGAACACCCCTTACCACAGTCAAAAGCTATACAGAAACCCTTATGGATGGCGCCATGGATGATAAGGAAATTGCCATGGAGTTTTTAGGCATCATCGACAGTGAGGCTGACAGAATGGCATTCTTAGTGCGTGATTTGCTCCAGCTTTCCAGATTTGATAATAAGCAGGTGCTTTTGGACATTACCGATATTGAGATGAACGAGTTTTTATACTTAACGGTGAAGCAAAATAAAATTCATGCCGAGGGCAAACACCAACAGCTTAGCTTTGAATCTTACGAAAAAGATGTAGTTATTCATGGTGACAGAGATCGGGTTGGTCAGGTCGTGAATAATATTGTTACCAATGCCATGAAATACAGCTTGGAGCAAGCATCTATTAAAATTTATATTACAGAGGATGATATCTATTATAAAATCTCTGTAAAAGATACAGGAATGGGTATTGCAAGAGAAGACTTACCCCGTATTTTTGAACGTTTTTACCGTGTGGATAAAGCAAGAAGCCGGGCAATGGGAGGAACAGGCCTTGGACTTGCCATTGCTAAGGAAATTATGGAAAGCCATGGAGGAAAGTTGACAGCAGAAAGCGAATATGGCAAAGGTACTACCATGACTATGTGGTTTCCCAAAAAGCCACCGGAGCTTCCGTGCAAAGAAGTATAACGCTCTTTCACTGCAAAAAAACCGCTTGATTTGCAGTGGAAAAAGTTGTTATAAAACTGTAAGCACGTTGTAACATGAATGTAATATTTCCGTTGTATAATACTATATATATTGATTTATGTATTTATAATGGAAATGGAGGTGTAGGGAATGAAACAGAAGAGTAAGTTGATTGCAGTATGCGTCATGATGTTGTTCTTATCTTTTTCGCCCGTTTGCGCCTTTGCACAGGAAATATGTAATCCTACGCCTATAGCAATATCCAGTGGCCTTATTTTTGAAGAGGAAAAACAGGATGCTACCTTTGAGGATTCTCGTATTGTTTATGGTGAGACGATACCCTTTGCGGATATATCTGTGATAGTTTCCAGAAAGGATGCAGAAGGGAATACTCTTCAGGATTACAGCGAGAGTTTTGAAGTGGGCTCTTTGGGCATTTTTAGTATCTCTCTTCCGTTGAAGCTGGGTACTAATTATATAGACCTTTCTGTGAGCAGTCAGTGTTATGACAATGCCACATATAGCTTTGAAATTAAGAGGATGCCCTTGAGTGTGAAGGAACAACTAAAAAATATGGTTGCTTTGCCTGGAATAGGGCAAAAGAATAAATAAAAATTATAGAAAAAGCGGTGGGATCAAATGAAATTATACAAAATCACGAATTTTGTCATTGTTGCTTTGGTCATAGCTGCGGTTTTTCAAACAGGAGAGTTATGGCTTGAAGGAACATCGAGTCATAACTTTTTTAGTATATTTACAAAAGCAAATGCCCACACCAGTAAGGAAGCGGACGGAAATGTTCTTTTGGCGACCCGTTATGCAGTGGGGGAAGGAAAGGGCACTTTTTCTGTGTATTATCCCGATCAAACAGGGACAAGCGCTTTGTTGCAGGAGGCAAACGACGTATTAAACGAAATTTTATCGGATAGAAACAACAAAGTGGAATTTGTGACTGCCGATTGGAAGGAGATTCTTGGGGGACGCTGTATCGTTATGCAATATGACTTTATGGTTTCGGCGGATGAGTATTTAAGTCAGTATAAGAAACTGAAGAACAATAAGGTAACCTCCTTTGATTATATTACCATCATCCCCTCCAGACGTCCCGGTGAGGAGAGCAAAGCCTACTTTGTAAATTCTAAGACAAATGACAGTGTCTGTTTTACAACAAACAAAAGTCAATCCGCCTCTGCATTTTATGAGAAACTGGTGAACGATGGGGGAGCAATGACGTACATATCCACTGGCCAGAAAACGGGGGCATCTGTTATTTGGCGAAATTTATTTTTGCCCCAGTGGGCAGATTTGCCCTACCACTATAGCGGACTACGCCAGATTCCTGCATTTGAAAAGGACGGTATGGTAAGTCGGGTGGACATGGAAAATACGCTAAAGGGATTTTTCAGAAATTTCTCTGTGGACTGGAGCACCAAGGATGACAGCGGTGATTTCATTTTCAGTGATAGCCAAACAGTAGTGAAGTATTTTCCTGATAAAAGGGTGTTGGAGTACTATAGTTACGAGGCCTACGGTAATGATGAAAACAACACGGGTTTACTGGAAGGATACCAGATTAGCTGTAATTTTTTAGAAAACGACACTTCCTTGTCGACCAATGTTTTTTTAGCGGATATTGAGAAAAAGAGTAACGAAACAATTTATTATTTTGATTATGCAGTAAATAACCTGCCCGTAGAATTATCGGCCGCCCTTCAAGATAAAATCGGAAGCAAGCATGCCATTGAGATTACCATAAGAAATCAAAGGGTAAAGAAATATCACAGGTATGTTGTAAATTATGTGCCTTTGGAGTCAAAGGATATGACGTTAAATGTTCAGTTTATTGATGCACTGGATGAAGCTAACAAAAATTATCAGGAGACAGTTGAGGAAAAGGTGATTACCGATGTAAAAAATATTTCCCTGGGTTATTATGCTGACTTAACGGGGGAAATTGGTTTCAAGTGGTTTATTACGTTATATGACTATTTATTTGTTACAGAAACCAACAAGGATACCTTTTCTCCTACCAATGGTGTATCTTAAGGGGAAAATCAATAGAAGCAATACATTTCTCAGAGCAGGGAGGTGAGGGCATGGAATGGACAGTGGCAAAGCGCTTTGTGATTATTTTGCTGGTGATTATAAACGTGGTTTTGGCAGGTTTGAATATGAAGCAAAAACAGGATAATAGCATGTCCTCTTCCCAAGAAAAGGCAATTTTTCAAGTGCTATCCCAAAATGGAATCACATTGTATACCGATTTAAATATCGATATCCATCCTATGGATCGTTTAGAGGCCAGAGTGCCATCTTATTCCAAAGAGGAACTGGAGACGGTATTTTTTGATGGGGGAAAAACAAAAGTTTCTCCGGGCACAAAAACAATCTATAAAGGGGAAAGCAAAACCCTTGTACTTTCGGGGGATAGAGGGAGCTTTACCGATCAATCTATAAAAAAAGGCGTGTCCGCTTTAGGAAAAGAGGATGCGATAAAACAGGCTGAACGCAAAATGGAAAAAATGAAACGTGTTTTTGGAAACTATGATTTATCTTATGTATCTAAAACTGAGGAGGACTGGCAAGTTGAGTTTTCTTCTGTTCAAGATGATAGAAATATTTTTTCCAATCACTTTACTTTTTTTGTATCCGACGAAGGAATCTATCAGGTTGACTTTACCTATTGCGAAATAACAGGAACAACCCAGGAAAAAAAGGATATATATATGGCTGACGAGGCACTGCTTACGTTTATGCGGGAATGGAATAAGGGAGATGCTGCTCGTGATGCGGCAATACAGAAAATAGAATTAGGCTATGATTTGTTGGAACAAGGAGAGGCTGTATCAGGAACAGGGCTTTATTTGGAGCCATGTTATCGAATTTATTTGATGGAAGAACGGGAGCCATATTTGGTAAATGCATATACTTGCCAAATTGTAAAAAAGAATGATTAGGTAGTATTTTCGTGATTCTAAAAAAATATTCATACTGTGTAGTAAAGGGTGCGCAATTGGCATCCTTTTTTCTTGACAAAGATTTATCTGTTAATCAAAGTTTTATCTGCTTTTTGGGAGAAAGGTATACCCATTTCCTCAAAGCCAAGATAAATAGCATTTATCCTATTTTGAAGGGGGAGCTCTTTTTCATATTCAGCAAATGCTTGCTGGAAAAATTTTCATAACGGGGATTCTATGCTCCAGAAGGAAAAAGTACTTTCCACAGAGGATTTTTCGTGATATAATTCGAATGGTTAGGGCGACAACGAATACAATACCATTGGTTGAATAAAAAGAAAGACAAGCCCGGCTTTCGTGTACAAAGGGGAAATCCTTTGGCAATTCTTTGGAAGGATGAACGTTGAATGGAAAAATTGCTTGTAAAAGGCAGAAAACGCCTTGTGGGCGAAGTAATGATCAGCGGGGCAAAAAATGCAGCGGTGGCGGTATTGCCTGCGGCAATTATGGCAGGTGGCAAAAGTGTTTTGGAAAATTTACCCAACATTGAGGATGTAAGCTGTATTTGCAATACGATTGAGAAGTTGGGCGGAAAATGTATACACAAAGATAAGCATACGATTGAAATTGATTGCTCGGGGGGCATTGATTATTGCGCAACCTTTGAAGAGGTGCAAAGAATCCGGGCGTCTTATTATTTTTTAGGGGCACTGTTGGCTCGCTATAAAAAGGCTGAGGTTGCCATGCCCGGTGGCTGTAACTTTGGCAAAAGACCCATCGACTTGCACTTAAAGGGTTTTCGTGCCCTAGGAGCAACGGTTGAGGAAGAATGTGGCTTTGTAAGGGCCTACGCGGATAAATTGGTGGGTGCGCCTATTTATATGGATCAGGTTAGTGTGGGTGCCACCATTAATATTATGCTGGCGGCGACAATGGCCGAAGGCGTAACTACCATTGAGAATGCGGCCAAGGAGCCCCATGTTGTAGATACTGCCAATTATCTGAATATGATGGGTGCTAATATCAAAGGTGCGGGAACAGATGTGATTCGTATTATTGGTGTTGAAAAGCTGAATGGAGCTCAATATGCCATTATTCCCGATCAGATTGAAGCGGGTACCTATATGATTGCGGCGGCAATTACCGGGGGAGATGTTTTGGTAAAAAATATCATTCCCAAGCATATGGATTCATTGACTGCAAAACTGGTAGAAATGAATGTTAAAATGGAAGAAGGCGACGATTCCATTCGTGTAATGGCAAATAAGCCTTTGCGTGGCGTAAATGTGAAGACCATGAGCTATCCTGGTTTTCCTACGGATTTACAGCCTCAGATGGCGGCACTTTTAAGTATTTGCAACGGCACCAGCGTGATTACAGAGAACGTTTGGGAGAACAGATATCAATACATAGAAGAGCTTTGTAAGCTTGGAGCGAAGGTAGATATTAACGGCAGAATCGCCACAATAGAGGGCATTCCCCATTATCAGGGTGCAAAGGTTGAAGCAACGGATTTGAGGGCAGGTGCTGCTATGATTTTGGCGGCCTTGGCTGCTGAGGGAACCACCCAAATTGATGGGGTTCGTTATATTGACAGAGGTTATGAGGACGTTGAAATGAAGCTTAGTGCGTTAGGCGCGGACATTCAGCGTGTTTTGGATAAAGAATGACAGGACATGCAAAGTGCCAATGAAATGATTTCAAACGCTTATTTTTTTGGCAGAGAAAGAGTTTCAAGAAAAGGTTCTTGCAAAAACCCATATGGGATAAGAATGGGTTTTTATAAACATAGGCTTTTACATGAAGCAGGGGCAACCCTGCTTTCTGTCATATAGAAACGGAATAGGGGGGATTTTTTTGGCAGTTGAATTTTGCACCCTAGCTAGCGGAAGCAGTGGCAACAGCACATATGTGGGGACAAAGCATACTCGTATTTTAATTGATGCGGGAGTCAGCGGGAAAAGAATTCAGGAAGGGCTGGCAGAGCTGAAACTCACAGGAGATGACATCGATGGATTGTTTATCACCCATGAACATTTGGATCATATTAAGGGTGCAGGTATTTTTTCAAGAAGGTTTGATGTTCCCATTTATGCTACCTGTGAAACATGGGATGCAATGGAGGAAACTTTGGGGAAAATTTCGCCGGGAAACAAGCGGTTTGTATATGCAGGAGAAAATTGTGTAATTAATGATATTTGTGTTAGGCCTTTTCATATACCCCATGATGCTGCGGATCCTGTGGGATTTAATGTTTTTGCCGGGGGGAAAAAAGTGACCCTTGCCACGGATATTGGTCATGTTACAGATGAGATAAGAGAAAGTATTGCTGAAAGTGAAATTCTTTTATTGGAGTCTAACCATGATGAAGAAATGGTGCAGAAAGGGAATTATCCTTGGCATTTGAAGAAGCGAATTTTAAGCGACAGAGGACATTTATCCAATAAAACAGCGGGAGAATTGCTTTCTGCCGCTGTGGATGGAAAGATGAAGCATGTTTTTTTGGGGCATTTAAGCCAAGAAAACAATGAGCCTCATTTGGCATTTGATACGGTGGAAAAAATTCTCCAAAAAAATAGAATTCAGATAGGAAAGCACTTTAATATGGATATGGCTTATCGCCATAATACAGGATTTAAGGTGGAATTATAGGTGAAAGAATGAAGGTCACAATTGTTTGTGTGGGAAAATTGAAGGAAGCCTATTGGCGTGGTGCCATTGAGGAATACAGCAAGCGTCTGGGGCGTTATATGAAGCTGGACATTGTGGAACTTCCAGACGAAAAAGCACCGGAGACCATGAGCCCTGCTCAAGAAGATGAGGTTCGTCAAAAGGAAGGTTTGCGTATATTAAAGGCAGTAAAAGAGGATGCTTTTGCTGTGGCTTTGGCGATAGAAGGGAAAAGTCTATCCTCCGAGGGCTTGGCCGACTTTATGGCTGAGAGAGCTGTTCGTGGTGTGAGCCATATGGTTTTTATCATTGGTGGCTCTTTGGGGTTATCCCAAGAGGTGATGAAGCGGGCAGATTTCTGGCTAAGTTTTTCACCAATGACCTTTCCCCATCAAATGATGCGTGTGATTCTTTTGGAACAAATTTATCGGGCTGAGAAAATTAACCGAAAAGAGCCTTATCATAAATAAAAAAAGCAGATAGTAATCACTTTTCGTGAGAAACTGTCTGCTTATTTTTTAAAGTGATATTATTTGAGCAGGAAGTTTTTTTGCAATTTATTAGTCTGCAAGAAAGGCTTCACCAATTTTGTAAACATCTCCTGCACCTACTGTGAGAAACAAATCCCCCGATTGACAGTGGCTTTGTAGGTAGACTAATATTTCGTCAAAATTACCTACATAGCGGGCGGATTTTCCTGTTTTTGCAACACGCTCCGCCAATTGTTTGGCACTGATGGTGCCATCATCCGTCTCTCGTGCTGCATAAATATCCGCTATGATAATTTCGTCTGCATCAAAAAAGGCATCCCCGAAGTCTTCGAATAAAAACTTGGTGCGAGAATAGGTGTGGGGCTGGAAAACACACCAAGTGGTGTTATGTTTTACCTTTTTTGCTGCCGCTAAGGTTGCCCGAATTTCTGTGGGATGGTGGGCATAATCATCAATCACAAGAACACCATTTTTTTCACCTTTGCGCTGGAAACGGCGGTCTGTCCCTGAAAAATGGGAAAGGCCTTTTACCCAAGCTTCCGCAGGAATTCCAAAAAAGCTTGCAGTAGCAATTGCCGCCAAAGCATTGGAAATATTATGATCACCAGGGACATTTAAATGAATGGTTGCCTTTTTATCGTTGTTATAATGCACATCAAAGGTGTTTTTGCCATCATCATGATGAATAATATTTTGTGCTGTCCAGTTTGCATCTTGGGTCAAAGAAAAGGTTTCCACGGTGCAAGAAAGGCCTTCTGTAATTTCATTCAGGTTGGCAATTTCTTTATTAACAATCAGTACACCGTTTTGGGGAATACGCTTTCCAAAGGAATGGAACGAACGATAAATATTTTCAAGGGTACCAAAAAAGTCCAGATGATCACTTTCGATATTCAGAATTACCCCAGCCAAGGGGGTTAATTGCAAGAAGCTATTAAAATATTCACAGGCTTCCGCCACAAAATAAGGAGAATTCCCGATTTTTAAATTGCTTCCGATTGTGGGAAGAATACCCCCAACGGTAATGGTAGGATCCTTCTCCGCCGCCAAAAGAATTTCGGCAACCATAGAAGTTGTGGTGGTTTTGCCGTGGGTACCGGATACAGCAATGGAGCTGTTATAATCCTCCATAATTTGTCCCAAGAGATGTGCCCTGTCCATGATAATTAAATTTTTGGCTTTTGCCGCCGCAAGTTCTGGATTATCATCATGAATTGCCGCTGTAAAAACCACATGGGTCACGTCATCGGTAATGTTTTCTGCCCGATGCCCTAAATTAATATTGATGCCTTGGGATTGTAAATGCTTTGTTACAGGTGTTTCTCGTATATCAGTGCCGGATACCTGATGTCCACGGCTTGCCAAAATTTCCGCCAAGCCGGACATACTGATGCCGCCGATCCCGATAAAATAGATATGGTCTGATTTTTTAAATTGAGTTGTCATATATTACCGCCTCTATCGTTGTATGAATCATTTTCATTAACATGATTTTGCTATCCATTATAGTATACTAATATAGGAAAGGCAATGATTTACATTGATTTCTATATTTAATTTTATACCAAATTAACAGAAATAAACCAAAAATTTTACGATTTACAAAAACTATGGGAAAAGTAAAAAACTGTAGAACAAGAGGGGGAAATATCTATTTTTTTTAAGGGGCAGTTATGGTATAATTATGAAAAGTAAGCCATTTTGAGAGTGTAAATGCTTTGTATATTTATGAGAAAATTTATCATTACTTTGGCTAAGGAGGCGGTTTTTAACTTCAGTCTTTAAGGTAGTTTTTTTTAGGAAGCGCATCATCTGTAAATACAGCCATGGAACAAAAAGGAGACAATGAAAAATATTGAGCTATAGGTTTGCATTTGGGCATAATATATGAAATTGTCTAATATATATTTGTTTTTGGAAGGATTACTTTGGACAAATAAAGGCAGGGGGTAGATACAAATGCGTAAAAAAGAAATGATAGCAATGCTTTTGGCAGGCGGACAGGGAAGCCGTCTAGGTGTTTTGACACGAAAGGTGGCAAAACCAGCGGTTGCTTATGGTGGAAAATTTAGAATTATAGATTTCCCTCTCAGTAACTGCATCAATTCAGGAGTAGACACGGTGGGCGTGTTGACGCAGTATCAGCCTCTCAGGCTAAATCAGCATATCGGGATTGGCATTCCATGGGATTTGGATAAGAAAAACGGCGGCGTTACCATTTTGGCACCCCATGTGAAAGGTGGCGATGCCGGGGAATGGTTTATGGGTACCGCTAATGCAATTTATCAAAATATTGATTATATTGATAGTAATAACCCTGAATATATTCTGATTCTTTCGGGAGACCATATCTATAAAATGGATTATTCCAAAATGCTGTCTTATCACAAAGAGAAGGGGGCAGCGGCTACCATTGCGGTTTTAGAGGTACCCTTTGAAGAGGCCGGTCGATTTGGCATTATGAATACAAAGGATGATGACAGGATTTATGAGTTTGAAGAAAAACCTGACAATCCTAAAAGCAATTTAGCTTCCATGGGCATTTATATTTTTACTTGGAGCAGATTAAGAGAGGCTTTGGTTGAGGATAGAGAAATACATCCGGACAGTGATTTTGGAATGCATATTATTCCGAAGATGTTGGATGAAGGCCAGACCATGTATGCATATCGTTTCAAAGGTTATTGGAAGGATGTGGGAACCATAGAATCCTATTGGGAGTCTAATATGGAATTGATTAAGGCCTTACCGGCGTTTAATCTGTATGAGGATTTTTGGAAAATTTATACAAACTCAGACCATCAGCCGCCTACCTATACCTCCCCTGAAGCAGTGGTGAGGGAGTCATTGGTCACGGATGGCAGTGAAATTTATGGAGAGGTTTATCATTCCATTTTGGGTTCTCAGGTTGTTGTGGGCAAGGGTGCTGTTGTGCGTGACTCCATTATCATGGGGAATACTGTGATTGGAGAAAATGCGGTGCTGGAACGCTGTATCGTGGATGAAGATTGTGTGGTTGGCAATGGTGTACATATGGGCTTGGGCGAGAATGTGCCCAACGAAACAAAGCCCAATATCTATAATACCGGCATCACCGTAATTGGCTGCCATACCCGAGTACCAGATGGTATCAAGGTGGGTAAGAACTGCGTAATTTATGGCAATACAAAGGAAGAGGATTATGCAGAAGGCAGATTGGATAGCGGCAAATCGGTAGTGCGGGAGGGGAAATGAGTATGAAGGCCATTGGTATCATATTAGCAGGCGGTAACAATGAGGGACGGCTTGGTGTCCTAACCGACCATAGAGCGGCGGCGGCTTTGCCCATCGGCAGCAGCTACCGTGCCATAGATTTTACATTGAGCAATATGTCAAACAGTGGAATTGGTAAGGTTGCTGTTTTGACTCAGTATAATTCCCGTTCCCTAAGAGACCATTTGACCTCATCAAAATGGTGGGATTTTGGTAGAAAACAGGGAGGGCTGTTTGTTTTTACCCCCTTTATCAGCAGTACCGATTCCAACTGGTTTCGAGGGACAGCGGATTCTATTTATCAAAATATGACCTACCTTATGAGAAGCAATGAAGAATATGTGGTAATTACCAGTGGAGATTCTATTTATAAAATGGATTATCACAAGTTAGTGCAGAGTCATAAGGAGAAGGGTGCAGATATTACCATTGCATATCAGGAGATGGAGCGCAGGGATTTAAATAATTTTGGTATTTTAGAGACGGATGAAGAGGGGCGCTTGGTTTCTTTTGAAGAAAAACCTGAGCATCCCAAAACCAAAAAGGCGTCCTTGGGAACTTATGTGATTTCCAGATTACTTTTGGTTGATCTATTAAATGAGATTGTACCTCAGGGTAAATACGATCTTGTAAAGGATATTATACTTGCAAAGCGTGAAGAATTGAAAATTTTTGGCTATGAATTTAATGGCTATTGGAACACGTTAAGTACAGGCATAGATGCATATTATAACGTAAATATGGATTTCTTAAAAAAGGAAATTAGAGATGCATTTATGAATGAATATCCATATATCGAGACAAAAGCCAAAGATGAGCCTCCAGCAAAATATAATAAGGATGCGGATGTGCGGGACTCTATAGTGGGCAGTGGCACAATATTTAATGGCAGAGTAGAACATTCTGTTATCTTCCGTAAGGTTTATACCGGTGAAGGGTCAGTGGTGAAAAACTCCATTATCATGGAGGGGTGCAGAATTGGTAAAAACTGCATCGTAGAAAATGCAATTCTGGATAAAGAGGTTATACTTTCTGATGGACAACAGGTGATAGGAAAATCAGCCCAGGATTTATCTATCCTAAAAAAGGGGACAAGATTATAATTTGGAAAAAATAGGCGAAGCGTTGCTTCGCCTATTTAGCTTTCGATGAGGTTTGACTGACTTTTTTGTTAAAAAATGAAGTTTTTTAGTAAAACCGTATATTGATATTTCATGTGGGAAATGAGAAAATATCCAAGGTTGTATGCGGCTTATGGACAGAAGCCGTGAGAAAGGAGATTCCTATGAAAAATTTGAAGGCTGTTATTTTGGCGGCAGGAGAAGGCACTCGCATGAGGTCTAAAAAACCAAAGGTGCTGCATGAAGTTTTGAATAAACCAATGATTGATTATGTAATAGATACGGCAAAGGGTTGCGGTGCCGAGAAGGTTTGTGTTGTTGTGGGACATAAAGCAGATGAAGTAAAAGCAGCCATTCAAAAGGACGGCGTGGTATTTGCCTTGCAAGCGAAACAAAAAGGAACGGGTCATGCGGTGAAGATGGCAGGAAGCTTTCTTGAGGCGGATCAGGATATTCTGATTCTTTATGGAGATACACCATTAATTCAAGGTAAAACCTTGGAGAAGTTGGTGGAGAAGCATCGCCAACAGAATTTTGGAGCAACGGTGGTATCTGCTGTGCTTGAAAACCCCGAAGGCTATGGTCGCATTATACGTGATGCCGGGGGGGACTTTTTGAAAATTGTTGAGCATAAGGATGCTTCCCATCAAGAGCGTTGTATAAAAGAGATAAACACGGGAATTTATATTTTTAAAGGTGCTGATTTGATTTCCTCATTGGCAAGACTGGATAATCATAATGTACAAGGGGAATACTATCTCCCAGATTGTCTGGAGTTGATTTTGAAAGCCGGTGGGAAGGTTGGCGCCGTTACAGCTGAGGATGATAAAGAATTTTTCGGCGTTAATTCCAGAGTGCAATTGGCTGAGGCCACAAAAATTATGCAAGAGAGAATCAACCACTTTCATATGGAAAATGGCGTTACCATTGTGGATCCTCAAAATACTTATATTGATTCCCAGGTGAAAATCGGAATGGATACGGTGATTTTGCCGGGTTGTGTGTTGGAAGGGAAGACGGAGATAGGTGAGGACTGCAAAATCGGTCCCAACTCACGTTTGACGGATATGTTCCTTGGAAACGGCGTTGCATTCCAAACTTCAACGGGCATAGAATCGGAAATTGGGGATAATACTACTGTAGGTCCCTTTGCCTATATCCGCCCCAACTGTAAAATTGGCCAGAACGTAAAAGTTGGCGATTTTGTGGAAGTGAAGAACTCGACGGTGGGAGATGGCACAAAGATTCCTCATTTGGCTTATATTGGTGATACCGACGCAGGGAAAAAGGTGAACTTTGGATGTGGCAGCATCATGGTAAACTATGATGGAGAGAAAAAACACCGCACGGTTGTGGAGGACAATGTTTTTGTTGGCTGCAACGTAAATTTGGTTGCACCGGTAACGGTAAAGGCCGGGGCATATATTGCCGCAGGATCCACCATTACCAAGGATGTTCCCGAGGATGTGCTTGCTGTAGCAAGAGCAAGACAACAGGTGATTGAGGGCTGGAAAAAGAAGAAAATGAAAAAAGAATCGTAAAAATGATGAAATACGGTGAAATACAGTTGAAATTGACACAAGAAGGGTGTAACATATAAGCGATGGGCTTTGTTCAGCCACAAACCATAAAATGCAAAAGATTATTAGGGGGATATTGAAATGATTAATTCTAATGGTGGCAACATCAAGATTTTTGCGTGCAATTCCAACCGCGTGCTTGCAGAGGAAATCGCAGAAAAAATGGGTATGACACTGGGAAATGCAGAAGTTGAGCAATTTAGTGACGGTGAAATTTCCGTGAAAATCAACGAGACGATTCGTGGTGCGGATGTTTATATTATTCAGTCTACCTCAGCTCCTGTAAATGACAATTTGATGGAATTGCTGATTATGATTGATGCGATGAAGCGTGCTTCTGCCGCAAGAATTACGGCAGTAATGCCATATTATGGCTATGCAAGACAGGATCGTAAAGCTAGAGCAAGAGATCCTATCAGTGCAAAATTGGTAGCGAATATTTTGACTTCAGCAGGTGCAAACCGTGTTTTGACAATGGATTTGCATTGTGCACAGATCCAAGGCTTCTTTGATATCCCTGTAGATAACTTAGTAGGAAGTCCATTGCTTACAAATTATTATATCAACAAATACGGTGATGACTTACAAAATTTTGTTGCCGTTTCCCCTGACCTTGGCAGCGTGACCAGAACAAGAAAATTTGCCGAAACATTAAATATTCCAATTGCAATTATTGATAAGCGCAGACCAAAGGCAAATGTCAGTGAAATTATGAATATCATTGGCGATGTGAAGGGCAAAAAAGTAATTTTGATTGATGATATGATCGATACCGCAGGAACCATTGCAAATGCTGCAAATGCGTTGAAAGAAAGAGGCGCAGTTGAGGTTGACGCTTGCTGTACCCATGCAGTATTAAGTGGACCTGCAATCAAGCGTATTCAAGATTCAGCAATTAATGAGCTGTTGGTTCTTGATACTATTGCTTTGCCTGAAGAAAAGAAGACAAATAAAATTACGGTTGTATCTGTTGCCGATATCTTTGCAAATGCATTAAAATGCATTCATGAGGGCAGCTCTATTTCTCAATTATTTGACTAAGATTTGAAACAATCAGTCTAAACTTAAAACTCCTGATTCTATAATAATAGAAGCAGGAGTTTTTTTCTTTATATTCGTCTGAGAAAATTTGTTTTGTAGGTGTCAAGAGCGGTTGCTATTTAGCCATTAAATGGTTGTTCAAAAAAAATAATATCAATAGGTAATATTGCATAAGAAATATTTTTATATACCCTGGTTTGCAATCTATAATAGGGAGAGGAAAACACACCAGATGAACCAACTGACTTCCATTTTCAAACGAAAAATGTTGGAGTATAGTCTTTGTAATTGCATGCGTTTGGTAGTTTTTTTATCTATATTTACTATAAACATACAGGAATCGGTTTATGTCTCCAAAATAATTGGAAAAAAGGGACGTTTTCTCATTACTTTATTTGAGGAGGTCAGTCATGGATTGGTCAAACTGACAATTTTGTGAAATGTTGGTTGACAAACCTGAATAAATAGATTATATTGTTAAAAGTAAGACAAATAGGCGAGTTCTCTATTTTTTTTAGAGAAACGACTTTGTTTCCCAACTAATTTTACCAATATATATATAATTTTAGGAGGAGTTTTAATATGAAAATTGCTTTTTTTGACACCAAGTCTTATTGGAAAGACTCTTTCGGTCCTGTGGCTGAAAAATATGGCTATGAAGTTACTTTCTTTAATGAAAGATTGACACCTGCAACAGCTCACTTGGCAGCAGGTCATGACGCTACATGTTCTTTCGTTAACGATGAAGTACCTGCAGAGGCTGTACATAAATTGAAAGATTTGGGTATTAAGGTTCTGTTATTACGTTGTGCAGGTTTTGATAGTGTTGATTTGGCTGCTGCAAAAGAATGCGGTTTGCCTGTACTTAGAGTACCTGCGTACTCCCCTGAATCAGTTGCGGAACAAGGCGCTGCTTTGTTGATGGCTGTAAACAGAAAAACACATTTGGCTTATGAAAGATCCACAAAGTTCAACTTTGACATCAATGGTTTGGACGGCGTTGCTTTGGTTGGTAGAACAGCAGGTGTTGTTGGTACCGGCAAAATCGGCCAGTGCATGATTAATATTTTAAAAGGTTTCGGCATGAACATCATTGCTTATGATGCATTCCCTAACCCTAACCTTGGTTTGGAATATGTTACATTGGATGAACTTTACGCTCGTTCCGACGTAATTTCTCTTCACTGCCCTCTGATGCCTGCAACTCGTCATATGGTTAATGCAGAAGCAATCGCTAAAATGAAAGACGGCGTAATCTTGGTTAACGTTGCTCGTGGTGGTTTGGTTGATTCTGTTGCTTTGGCTGATGCAGTTGAAGCTGGCAAATTCCGTGGCGTTGGTATGGACGTTTGTGAAGTTGAGCATGAATACTTCTTCGAAGACAGAAGTGACAAGGCAGACAAGGATGCAACTTTGGCAAGATTGCTTGCTAGTGATAAGGTTGTTATTTCCGGTCACTTGGCATTCTTAACAGAAGAAGCTTTGACTTCCATGGCAGAAGTAACATGCGGTAACGCAAAGGCTTTCTTGGCTGGCGCAGAATTGGTAAACGAAGTAAAATAATCTTTAATTTTAAATGATGAGGCGGATACGAAAGTATCCGTCTTTTTGTATAGAAATTTTAGAATCCGTCTAAGATAAACCTATGAAATAATTCCTTCACAGCGAAGAAGAAGAACAGCTTCATTTTTTTCAGCAAAACCATTGTTATTAAGAATATGGCTATGGTATAATTGTAAAATATTCTTGAAAAAGAGATTGTAAATGGACCGCTATTTCAAACATGCATCTGTTTTTTGCGGATTTTTGTGATAATAAAATACATCTGATTCACAAGCTCTAATTCTAAAAAATTAGGGCTTTTATCTGTGTAATGGCAGGAGGATAACAATGGGACTTTTTGATAAATTTAAGAAAAGCGATAAAGGACAAGAGTTTTTTGTCATTGTGGGTTTAGGCAATCCCGGGCCCAAATATGAGGGAACCAAGCACAATATTGGGTTTGATGTGGTAGACCGGCTGGGAAAGAAATATAATATAGAGATTGATAAATTTAAACATAAGGCATTGATTGGCGATGGAATGATTGAAGGAAGCAGAGTGCTTCTGGTAAAGCCACAAACCTTTATGAATCTAAGCGGAGAAAGTGTACGTGAGATTGTTAATTTTTATAAAATACCGCAAGATCATTTCCTAGTAATCTATGATGATACCAGTTTGCCAGTTGGCAATGTGCGCATTCGCGAGAAAGGCAGCCACGGCGGGCATAACGGTATTCGTAATATCATTGCACAAATGGGGACAGATATGTTTTGGCGTATCAAGGTAGGCATTGGCGAGAAACCCAACGGGTGGGATTTGGCAGATTATGTTTTGGCGAAGTTTGATAAAAATGATTTGCCCATGATTGCCCAGGGAGCTGATAAAGGGGTAAAGGCTGTGGAGCTGATTTTGACCCGAGGCATTATGGATGCCATGAATCAAATGAATCAAAAGCCGAAACCGCCCCAAAAGGAGAAACCGAAAAAGACAGCTGAGGTGAAAACGGAAAAAGAACCTCAGGGTGAGGTGGAGGAATGAAAACACTAACGGAGCCTTTATTGGAGCTGGAAGGTTATCAAAAAGTATTAGAAGCTATACAGAAAAATCACACCCCTGTGTTTGCAACAGGGGTTATTGATGTGGAAAAATCCCATTTTTTATATTCCATCATGGAGCATAGTCAAAAGCCTTTACTGATTTTGACTTATAGCGAATTACGAGCCAGAGAAATTCTTTCTGACATGTCATTTTTTTATAAAAACCCAATCTACTATCCAGCGAAGGATATCCTTTTTTACAGTGCTGATGTGCATAGTATGGAGATGAATCGCCAGCGTTTTGGCGCAGTGGAGAGACTTTTATCAGGAGAAAGACCAATTATTGTTGCCTCCATGGAGGCATTGCTAGATCGATACCCCAAAAAAGAGATATTCTCCCAATTTATACTTACTTTGAAAAATGGTGATATTGTTGATATCAATAAGCTGACAAAGCAACTGATTTGTTTGGGTTATGAACGGGCTGAGCTTGTGGAAAGTGCAGGGCAGTTTGCTTTGCGTGGGGGTATTCTGGATATTTTTTCGTTAACCTCTGATGATGCGGTGCGAATAGAATTTTGGGATGATGAGATAGATTCTATCCGCTTGATGGATGCTTCCAGCCAGCGTTCCATAGACAAATTGGAAGAAACTCATATTTTCCCAATGAGAGAATTGGTTTATGATGAAGATATGGCAGAGCAGGCTGCAAATAAAATGAGCAAAGAATTTTCAAAATCCCTGCAAAGCATGATGAAGAAAGGCCTGATTGAAGAGGCAGAACGTTTAAAAGAAAATATTGGTGAGGATGGGGAGCGTTTGCGCCTTGAAAAGAACCTTTCCAATATCGGTTCCTATATTCCCTATTTTTATGAGGATACCGTTAGTCTTTTGGACTATATACCAGAGGACACCCTCCTTTGTTTTGATGAGCCTGAGCGCATTAGAGAGCATATGAATGCAATTATGGAGGAATATGGGGAAAGCATGAAAGGACGGATTGCTCAAGGGTATTTGCTTCCGGGGCAGGCAAAATTATTATTCGATTACATGGATATTTTGAGGCAAGGGGAGAATTTTGGCCGCATTTTGCTTGCTGGACTTAACCAGAGGACGGCAGATTTTGAACCAAAGGCAAAGGTAAATTTTGCTGTGCGTTCTACGCCATCCTTCAGCAAAAGAGTTGATTTATTTTGCGAGGAATTAGAATACTTGAGAAAAAATGAGTACCGCAGTATTGTTTTGGCGGGAACAGGATCAAGAGCCCAACGTATGGCAAAAGAGCTTTCGGAAATGGGGATTCCAGCGGTTTATATGGAAAGTCTAGAAGCGCCAATTCCCAAGGGTGCTGTTTGGGTTGCCAAGGGAAGTCTATCTAAGGGATTTTGCTATGAATTTATCAACCTTATGGTGTTCTCCGATAGTGAGCTGTTTGGCGGGGGAGAAAAGAAGCAGAAAAAAAATAAACGAAAAAATGGCGCTGCGATAGAAAGCTTTACGGATTTAAAGATGGGAGATTTTGTGGTACACGACAATCACGGAATCGGAATTTTTTGTGGATTGGAAAAAATCTCCGTTGAGGGTGTTCAAAAGGACTATATGAAAATTTCCTACCGAGATGGTGGAAATCTATTTGTACCTGTGAATCAGATGGACATGGTACAAAAATATATTGGTAGCGGCGGTGGGGCTCCCAAGCTGAACAAGCTAGGGGGACAGGATTGGATAAAGGCGAAGGCAAAAACCCGAGCAGCGATTAAAATATTGGCGGAGGATTTGGTTGCCCTTTATGCAAAACGAGCGGCGGCAAAGGGGTACGATTATGGACCTGATACCGTGTGGCAAAGGGAGTTTGAGGAAGCCTTTCCTTATGCGGAAACAGAAGATCAGCTAAATGCCATTGAAGATGTGAAGCATGATATGGAGAGCGGCAAGGTTATGGATCGCCTGATCTGCGGTGATGTAGGGTATGGAAAAACAGAGGTTGCCATTCGTGCCGCCTTCAAAGCGGTACAGGACGGAAAGCAGGTGGCTTTTCTGGTACCCACAACGATTTTGGCGCAACAACATTATAATACATTTATACAACGCATGTCCGGTTACCCTGTCACAATTGAATTGCTTTCCCGTTTCAGAACACCGAAACAGCAAAAGGAAAGCTTGAAAAACTTGGAGCGAGGGTATGCCGATATTGTAATTGGAACCCATCGTATCTTATCAAAGGATGTAGCATTTAAGGATTTGGGATTGATTATTGTGGATGAGGAACAGCGCTTTGGCGTCTCACACAAAGAAAAGCTGAAGCGTCTAAGGGAAAATGTGGATGTGCTCACCTTATCTGCTACACCCATTCCCCGAACCCTTCACATGAGCCTTTCGGGAATACGAGATATGAGCCTTTTGGAGGAACCTCCTCAGGAAAGAAGGCCTGTGCAGACTTATGTTATGGAAAGTAATCCTGAGTTTGTACGGGAGGCAATTCATCGGGAGGTGGCAAGAGGTGGCCAGGTTTATTATTTATATAATAGGGTGGATTCTATCAGCGAGGAGGCCTTTCGACTGCAAAAAATGATACCTGAGGCCAATATTGCCTTTGCCCATGGGCAAATGTCTGAACGGGAATTGGAAGGCATTATGGAGGACTTTATCAGCGGTGAGACGGATGTATTGGTATGTACAACCATCATTGAAACAGGTATGGATATTTCCAATGCCAACACCATTATCATTCAGGACGCCGACCGAATGGGACTGTCTCAGCTCTATCAGCTGAGGGGGCGTGTGGGGCGAAGCAACCGCATTGCCTATGCCTATTTGTTGTATCGCCGTGATAAAATGCTGCGAGAGGTGGCTGAAAAGCGCTTGCAAACCATACGTGAGTTTACGGAGTTTGGCTCAGGCTTTAAAATTGCCATGCGAGATTTGGAAATTCGTGGTGCTGGAAATCTTTTGGGTGCGGAACAGCATGGGCATATGGAATCCGTCGGGTATGATATGTATTGCCGGTTGTTAGAAGAAGAAGTACAACAGCTAAAGGGCGAGGAACCAAAGACGAAGGAAATTGAGACCACGGTGGATCTGAATATCAGCGCTTACATTCCTGATTTTTATATCAAAAACCAAGAACAGCGCATGGAACTATATAAGAAAATTGCCATTGTCAGAACCCGAGAGGAATATTTTGACATTCAAGAGGAAATGGAAGATCGCTATGGGGATTTACCCAAAAGTGTACAGACTCTTTTGGAGATTGTGCTGTTAAAGGGAGAGGCAAGGGAGCTTGGAATTTCTTCAATTGTACAAAAACGTGAAAGCATTCTTTTTGAGTTCCGTGCTGATGGAAGTACTGACCCAATGAAGCTTACAAAAATCATTTCAGAGGGACGGGGGAAATATTTATTTACAGCGGGAGCCAATCCTTATCTAACTTTAAAACTACCCAAGGATAAGGAAAATAAAGTGTTAGAGGAAATTAAATTCTTATTAAATGCAATTAAGGGATAGTCATTTTATAAAGGAATGTGTATAATAGAAACATTAGGTGTTTTCTGAATGATTAAGATTTGTATGATTTATATATTTCTGCTTTGACCAGTGTGTCTAAGTCCCTCGGGGTAGAGGATAATAGCCAGAGTGAAGGGCGTTATCAATGACGTAATAAGGGAAGCAAAAGAATATTCATGGAGACATTTTTAAATAGATTTTACTTTTTTGAGTAGGTATTTTTGATTATTATACAAATGAAAAATACTTCCTGAAATATTTTAAAAAAGAGAAGAAAGAGGGATGAAGCATGAAGAAAAAAGGACTTCTTTGTCTGTTGGCTGCTGGTGTAATGGCCCTTTCTGCCTGTAGTGCAGATACTGGAAAAACCAGCAAATTTAATGATGAGGTTGTCATGAAGGTTGACGGCAGAGAAATCATGAAATCAGAATATATGGTATATTTATATACAACCACAAAGAGCTTTACTGCTGTAGGCGGTGACGATATTTGGACTATGGATTTTGATGGACAGACGGCGGATGAATTGGTGGCAGAGCGCACACTGAACACCTTACAAAGTGTCATTGCCGCAATGAAGTATGCAGAGGAAAATAAAATTGCCTTAACGAAGGAGCAAAAAGAAGCGGCGGCTAAGGCGTCAGAGCAGTTTGTTACAAATGTGCCGGCAGAGGATATTCAGAAAATGGGAATCGATGCTAAAAAATTGACTCCATTTATGGAAGGTTCCTATTTATATTCCATGGTATATCAAGCCTTAGCGGCTGAATGCGAGGTTGATGATGGAGAAAAGGCGCAATACTATGAGCAGAACAAGGCACAGATGAAGGATGACTATACCACACTGGAGATTGACACCATTGTTTTAAACGATTTGGATAAAGCAAATGAGGTCGTAAAGAAGGCGAGAGCCGGTGAGGACTTCAACAGCTTGTTTAAAGAATACGATGTAGATGAAAATGCAAAAAAGGAGGCGGATGGTGGCAAAATGTCTGTGTATAAAGCCCAGTTTTTGTCTTCCTTTGCCATGGAAACTGTACCGGAAGTAGGCCAGGTTGGCGAACCAGTTAAGATGGATAATAATTACTTTGTTGTGCGTGTGAATAAGGTTACAGTGCCTGAGGACAGTGAGGTAAAGAAAATGGCAGAAACCGCATTTGTAAATCAGAAGCAGGCGGAATATAGCGATGCAAGATTTGCAGAAATGATTGCTGCACAAAAGGTTGAATATGTGGATAAGGTTTATAACAGCCTTGAAAAGTTCCACGATACTAACGTTACGAAATAGTTGTTTGGAGGAGTTTTTCAATCAGAAATGATTGAGAAGCTCTTCTTTTTCTTTATTGAAAAATAAATTGGGATAGAGTATCATAAAAGAAGAGGTTTAGGAAGGGAGGAAGGGTGCATCAAACGAAAGCATCCGCAGCAGATGGAGATTAAAAAGGTATGGGCAGTATTTTTTAGTCCTACAGGGGGGACGGAAAAGGTAGCAACAACTGTTGCACAAGTAGCAGCAAAAGCACTCTGTGCGGCATATGATACTTATGATTTTACACTACCACAGGGCAGAGAAAATGAGGTTGTGTTTGGAGAAGGCGACTTGGTGGTTTTGGGAACCCCTGTTATTGCAGGACGGGTTCCTAATCTTTTGTTGCCCTATTTAAAGGAAAAAATAAAGGGTACAGGTGCAATTGGTGTTCCTGTTGTATCCTTTGGAAATAGAGATTATGATGATGCGTTAATGGAGCTACGCAATATCATGGAGGATAGAGGATTTCAAACGGTTGCAGGTGGGGCATTTGTGAGTGAACACTCCTTTTCCCGCAAGCTCGGTGCAGGCAGACCGGATGAAAAAGACCACGCTTTGCTGACCGAGTTTGGTGAAAAAATCGGAGAGAAAATAAAACAGGGCTGGGTATATAGCCAACCGGCATATGTAAAAGGGGAAGAACCTATCCGCCCCTATTTTACTCCTCGGGATAGGCATGAAGGTGCAATCGATATCCGTAAGGTGAAGCCTGTTACCGGCGAGAGTTGCTGTAATTGCGGAATTTGTGCAGAGGTCTGTCCTATGGGTGCTATTTCAAGGGATGATTATTCTCTTATTCCTGGGATTTGTATGAAGTGCTGTGCCTGTGTGAAAAAATGTCCCACAGGAGCAAAGTATTTTGATGATGGGGGCTTTATTTATCACAAGGAAGAGCTGGAGGAGCTTTACGAAAGAAGGGCTGAGCCTGAATTTTTTGTATAATTAAGGAAGTTTGTATCATATAGGGAACTTGTGCAAAGGTAAATAATGAAAATGTAATTATATTGTTTTTGAATTTGGGTGTGAAAGCTTAGGAAATAACGGAAAATAGTATTTGCCGCACCATTATTCGTATAAGGGTGCTTTCTATTGTACAACCTGTTTCAAGTATAATAAACGATGAAAGGGGTGTTTTGCATGAAGGTTGATATTTCGTTGGATTTGTACCGTATTTTTTGTGCTGTAGTGCGTAGCGGGAATATGTCTGCTGCTGCGAGAGAGCTTTATATTTCTCAACCAGCGGTGAGTATGGCAATTCGTCAATTGGAGGATCGCATGGGAAGCCCTCTTTTGATTCGTACGGCAAAAGGGGTGTATCCCACTGCGGAAGGAAAGCTTCTATATACTTATTTGGAGCAGGCTTTGGGGTTGATTCACGCCGCAGAAGAAAAATATTTTCAAATGGTAAATATGGAGATGGGGGAGTTGAAAATTGGTGCCAGTGATACAGTCATTGCAAATTTTTTGCTGCCCTATTTGGAAAAATATCATAAGCTTTATCCTGATATCAATATTAAAGTGACAAATAAAACAACTTATGAGTCCTTACGTTTATTGAAAAACGGAAGCGTGGATGTATGCTTTATCAATCTACCCATCAACGATGATGGAGATTTGGAGATAAGTCCTTGCATTGAAATTCATGATATTCTGGTTGGTGGAGAGCGGTACAAGCGCCTGTCTGAGGTTGGGCTGGAACTTAAGGATTTGCCCGGCTACCCGTTGCTGCTTTTGGAGGATTTGAGCAATTCCAGAAAATATATAGACCGTTATGCCGAGGAAAACGGAGTCATTTTAAACCCCATTTTGGAACTGGGCAGCAGTGATTTGTTGATCAGCTTTGCCCAAATTAATTTAGGACTGACCTATGTTATTAAAGAGTTTACAGAAGAAGCGCTAAAGGAGAAACGTCTTTTTGAAATACCCATTACGCCGCCATTGCCAAAACGCAATATTGGCATGGTTCATTTAAAGAATGTAACTCTGCCACACGCTGTAAGAGGTTTTATTCAACTAATTGAATTTCAAGAAAGTTGAAATTACCGTTGACAGAAATAGTTGCTCGTGATAATATATGAATAGTTATTCAATCATTCAAATGAATTGAGGTGGTTCTATGAAACATGATACCATTACGCCTGGCGATATTCATGTACTTGATGAAATAGAGCAGGATTATTTACGAGATGTTGCAGAGTTTTTTAAGGTTTTTGGGGATGTTACAAGAATCAGATTATTGCAAAGCCTTTTAGCCGGAGAAAAAAATGTTGGAGAATTGGCTGATTGTTTAGAAATGTCCCAGTCTGCTGTGAGCCATCAATTGCGAGTATTGCGTCAAAATCTGTTGGTGAAATACCGCAAAGAAGGAAAGACGGTTTTCTATTCTTTGGATGATGAACATGTTCAAACAATTTTAGAGCAAGGCATGACTCATATTCAGCATAAACGTGGTTATACTGAGTAAGGAATAAGGCTGTTAAAAGAGATATTTTGACAGCCTATTTTAAAAAATAATATATGAACAAATAATCATATGAACATTTATGGAGGTGTTTTGGTGTGAAAGTATATTTAAAAGGATTAACCTGTGCCAACTGTGCAGGTAAGATTGAAACAGCGGTGAATGCTCTGAGTGAAACCCGTCAAGCGGAAATTAACCTAGTAAAGCAAACGATGGAGGTTTCTCTATCTGAGGGGACCGAAGAACTGGGTGTTTTGCAGAAAATTGAGAAAATTGTACATAAATTTGAACCTGATGTGGTGGTAGCCATGGAAAACAGTAGAGCTGTAGAGACTGCCGGTTGTTCCTGTTCCCATTGCCATGAAGGTAGCCGCGAACATGAAGATAGTCATGCGCTTGAGGATGACCACGGACACGACCATGGTAACGGAGAAGAAGGAGAAGGGAAAAAACTTCTGATTCGTTTTGGTCTGGGAGGTATTTTGTTTTTAGCAGCATTCTTCATGAGTGAGACCACTTGGACCGTTCCTTTATTTTTGATTTCTTATGGGATTTTTGGCTATGATGTTTTGCTAAGAGCCATTAAAAACATCGCAAGAGGTCAAGTTTTTGATGAAAATTTTTTAATGTCTATCTCTACCGTAGGTGCCATTGCCATTGGAGAAATGCCGGAAGCGGTATTTGTTATGATGTTTTATCAGATTGGTGAGGCTTTTCAGGATTATGCAGTACGCAGATCCAGAAAATCTATCACTGCGCTATTAGATATTCGCCCGGATTCAGCGGAAGTTATTACGGAAAGCGGAGTCAAACGAGTACATCCCGAAGAGGTACAAATTGGTGATATTATCTTGGTGAAGGCGGGGGAAAGAATTCCTCTGGATGGCAGGGTTAAGGAAGGCCATGCCAATTTAGATACAGCGGCTTTGACAGGGGAAGCTTTACCCAGAGGGGTAGAACCAGGCAGTGATGTTTTAAGCGGTTGCATTAATTTGGACGGTAATTTGAAGGTAGAAGTAACAAGACCGTTTAAAGATTCCACGGTTATGAAGATTTTGGAAATGGTTGAAAATGCCTCAGGAAAAAAATCCAAAACAGAACGTTTTATTACACGCTTTGCAAGGGTTTATACCCCTGTTGTAGTTGGTTTGGCTGTGGCTTTGGCGGTACTACCTCCGGTATTGGGCTTTGGTGAATTCCAGATGTGGTTTGGGCGTGCTTTGATTTTCTTGGTAGTATCTTGCCCATGTGCTTTAGTGCTCTCGGTACCATTAAGCTATTTTGCCGGCATTGGTGCATCCTCCAAGAATGGCATTTTAGTAAAAGGTGGAGGGGACTTGGATACCCTTTGTCATGTATCTCAGCTTGTTTTTGATAAGACTGGCACCTTAACCAAAGGTAAATTTTCTGTAGTAGAAATAGAAGGGCAAGAAAAAGAGGAACTTATGTATTTGGCAGCTTTGGGTGAGGCCAACAGTAATCATCCCATTGCAGAAGCAATTGTTCAGGAGTATAAAAAGACAAAGGAAATCTCTGCGGATTCGGCAGTGGATTATAAGGAGTTGGGTGGCTTTGGTGTCTCTTACAGCTTAAATGGAGAACAGGTCTTATTGGGAAATCACCGATTAATGGAGCGAGAGAAAATTTCCTTCAAGCCTTACCAGGGTGTTGGATCTGTGGTTTATGTTGCTAAAGATGGAATGTATATGGGTTATATCGTGGTGGCCGATACCCTTAAGGATAACTGCAAGGAGGCATTGTCTTCACTACGGAGCATGGGTGTGCACACCATGACGATGCTCACTGGGGATAGGAAAGAAAATGCTCAGGTTATGGCGAAAGAATTGGGGATTGATCAATTCTATGCAGAACTGTTGCCCGAGGATAAGGTTCGTATTTTAGATGAAATCAAAGGGAAAGAAACAGGCGGAAAGGTTGCCTTTGTTGGGGATGGCATTAATGATGCTCCCGTATTGGCAGGAGCGGATTTGGGTGTTGCCATGGGAGGCATTGGTTCGGATGCGGCCATTGAGGCGGCGGATGTGGTACTGATGGATGATGATATTGGAAAATTATCTGTGGGTATTCGTATTGCAAAAAACACACGGGTTATCGTAAGACAAAACATTGCCTTTGCATTAGGTATCAAAGCATTGGTTTTGGTATTGAGTGCTGTTGGTATGGCAACCATGTGGATGGCAGTTTTTGCGGATGTTGGTGTGGCAGTATTAGCAATTTTGAATGCCATGAGAAAGAAATAATTGTTATAAGGTTTTTAAGTTATCACAAAAGAAACATTGAAAAGTTTTGTTTTTGATATGATAAATGTTAGGCAGGGAACGCAGTTTTCAGTATTTTGAAAAGGCACTCTCTGCCGTTTTTGTGTTTATGGTTGGAGTATGATGCTTTTATAAATGTCGTTTACAAAATGGTAAGGGGATAATTATGAGTCATGAAAAGAGAATTCTCCATCTTATCATCAAGAGAAGAGACTTTTTATTACAATTCTCCCACTGGATTGAATAAATAATTTTTTTAGAGAATCAGGCACTTTGTGAGAGAGGGGATCATGATTGGATTTCAGAATTCTTAGATTCTTTCATATATTTCTTTGCAAGACTTTTATATTCCTGATAAAGGTCATTGTTTACATAGGCAGATATATACCGTTCTATTCTTCCGTCAGAAAGGGTGACTCTACGAATGTTAGGTTCTAATTCATTGCAGCTGATGCCGAAAGTTGTTACTGCATTTTCAGAAACTATATCAAATTCATAGCCACCGCCGCCATAAACAGTGTACTTGATTGAGGGTGGATCTATGTTTGGATTCATATATTGAATCTGGGATACAATCTGCAATAATGTTTCATAATCAGAAGGATCAATCTGGGTATAGTTCTCTTTTTCTGCCATGCAACCCCGTTCATAGACATAGCCTGTACGCTATTTTCAGGAAATTTATAAAACCCTCTTATCCGTTGATAGTCTATCGAAAAGTAATAAAATAGGCCAATAATTGCAATTACAACGCAAACAAAAACTATTTTTAATTTTTTCATAGTTCCCTCCGTGGTAAGTTTTAGCCTTCCAATCAAAGAAAAAACGTACCAACATTTTTTAATGTTGGTTCAGCTACTGTCTTAGTATTATAAGTTTTATAAGGGCTAAGACCTCCCGTATATAGTTTACAGGAGCGATATACCATTGTATTTTTGCATGCAGATAGTTACTATTGATTCCTACAATTTTAGATAACTCGTTTGCTCTAAATAGATGAAAATCATTTGTTATAAAAACTGACTTGTATTCGTTTTTAAAATGAGTATCTAATAGCTTTTTGGATAAAAGAAAGTTTTCATAGGTGCTTGTAGAATTATCTTCCTTTATTATCTTATTTTCGGGAATTCCTTTTGAAAGCAAGTATCTTTCCATTGCCAGGGCTTCCGTTATGGTTTCGTTGCGGCCTTGTCCACCAGATACAACGATCATTGCGTTTGGATTTGCATTGAAATACTCTATGCTTTTTTCCAGTCTATAATAAAGGGGTAGTGTAATCTTATCCCCATTCAGTCCTGCGCCAAGAACAATGACAGCATCCTCTTTATAAGTTGCAGTGTCTATTTGACCAAAGACAGCAATAAATAGAATAGCCGAAATCATAATTGTATTACCTATTAAGAATAAATTTTTTAGCCACTTAACAACGCCTTTTTTTGAAAGAAGTTGAATCCCTTCATAATAAAAACCATAGATGAAATAGACAGCACCCACCATAAATGTTGCTATAACACCGATATTAAAACTAATTACCAGTGACAAAATGAATGCATCACATGCTAAATATAACCCAAGAATAATAAATAAAGATTTAATAAATCTTTTCAATGTTTACCCCACCTCTTGATTTTTTAATAGTCAATAATACCTCATAGGACAAGGCAATATCTAAA